>JAICMG010000044.1 GCA_025929365.1 Frankiaceae bacterium | reverse complement strand
GTCCGACGTCGTCAAGGTCACCGGAATCGCCGCGTCGTGCTCACGCCAGCTCGAGGGCAGCGGCTTCGTGTACGCCGCGGATCACGTGATGACGAACGCGCACGTCGTTGCGGGGGTCAACGCGCCCACGGTGCACACCCTCGATGGCCGGTCGCTGTCCGCGCGGGTCGTGCTCTATGACCCCGAACGCGACGTCGCAGTCCTCTACGTGCCCAACCTGGACCTGGCGCCACTGCAGTTCGGCGGACCGTTGTCGAGCGGGCAGAACGCGATCGTCGCGGGCTATCCGGAGAACGGTCCGTTCACCCCGCGGGCGGCCCGCATCCGCAACGTGCAGAACGCGCGCGGCCCCGACATCTACCAGAACCGCGAGGTCACGCGTCAGATCTATGCCATCTACGCAAAGGTGCTGCCGGGCAACTCGGGCGGACCGCTGCTCACCACGTCGGGCTCGGTCGCGGGCGTGGTGTTCGCGGCAGCGGTCGATGACGCGAAGACGGGTTACGCGCTGACCGCGCACGAGGTCTCGCACGACGCGGTGGTCGGGACCAACGCAACCCGCCAAGTGTCGACCATGGGCTGCGACTAGCCGAGCCAGCGGAGCAGCTCCGCAGTCACGAGACCCGGGTCTTCTTGATGCGGGAAGTGACCGAGGCCGCGCAGCTCGCGCCAGTCGTACTCGCCCGTCACGTAGCGCTCGGAGCCCCGTGCACTCGAGGCAAGGATGCACGGGTCGAGCTCGCCGTGTAGCTGCAGCGTCGGCGCGGTGATCGGCGTTTCCATGAGTGCGCGGTAGCGACGTCCGTCGGGTCGGGGCATGGAGCGGAAGACCCAGCGGTAGTACTCCAGCGCCCGGTTCGGCACGTACAGCAGTTGCATCGCTTCGCGGCAGCGTGCTTCGGTCTCCGCGTCGGGGAAGCCGGGCCCGCCCCAGCGGCGCAGGATCGTGGCAACGTTGGCGGCGTCGTCCGCGACCAGCCATCGTTCCGGCGACCACGGCACCTGGAAGCGCGCCATGTATGAGCTGGCACGTCGCTGCGCCTTGTCGCGGCGAAGTGCCTCCTGCATCCGCAACGGGTGGGGGATCGAGACCACGGCGAGCCTGCGAACTACGTTGGGATGGATCGCTGCGGTCGACCACGCGAGCACACCCCCCCAGTCGTGCCCGACGAACACCGCCTCGCGCTCACCGAGCCCGCGCACCAGACCGGCGAGGTCGGCGGAAAGCGTGGGGACGTCGTACCCGCGCGGCGGCTTGTCGCTCGCGCCGTAACCGCGCAGGTCGGGCGCGACGACGCGGTAGCCGGCGTCAGCGAGGGCCACGAGCTGGTGACGCCAGCTCCACCAGAACTCAGGGAAGCCGTGCAGCAGCAACACGAGCGGGCCGGTGCCCGCTTCGGCGATGTGCAGCCGGATGCCGTTGGCACTGACGTGGCGATGCGCCCACGGCCCGTCGACGAGGACCGCGGACTCCTCCACCACCCGCGGTTCGGTCACGCGTAGAGAGTGTCACGCGGCGACGAAGCGAGTTAGGCAGTCTGATTCTTCGTACGCCGCGGGTGGCGGATCGAGGCGAGGCTGGCTCTGACCGTGGTCTTGGTCCGGTCCGGACCGCTCATCGACGCGAACGCCCGCACACCGACGAACCCGAGCCCACCGCCGAGGATCACGAACAGTCCCGCGACGCAGAGGAAGCCGGCCCACACCGGGATGTCCCCCCCGGACGCGATCCCGAATGCCGCCGCGAAGCAGAGCAGGAAGAACCCCAGCAGGGCGAGTACGCCGGCGCCGGCCAACAGTCCGGCGCCTACGGCACCGCGCTTGACCTGTTCGGTCAGCTCGCTCTTGGCGAGCTCGATCTCCTGATGGACGAGAGCCGACAGGTCACGGGTTGCGGTGGCGACGAGCTCCCCGAGCGACTGCTCGTCGATCGGCTCGCCCTCGCCGCCGTAGCTGCGCGTGGATGCCATACCTGACATCGTGCTCCCACGGGGACGGCTTTCAAACCCATGCTCTTGCTCAGGCCAGCGGCAATCGCCTCGGCAACGAGCACGAGCGCGGGTTGCTCTCGGCTCCCTTGATCGTGCCGGAAACCCCGGGATCTATCCCGCTCGTCTTTGGTGCGCGAGCGCCCGCCAGCCGGCTGCCGCTACCACCGCGGCGCCGGCGATACCGACCGCAAGCGGCCGGTTGGGCACCGGGATCCGGCCGAGTCGCTGCCGCAGCGAGACCGGGTGGCGGAAGCTCAGCACCTCCCAGCCGCGGGCCATTGCCTCGCGACGCAGCGCACGGTCAGGGTTGACGGCGTACGGGTGCCCGACCGCCTCGAGCATGGGCAAGTCGGTAGCGGAGTCGGTGTAGGCGTAGCAGTCCGCCAGATCCCAGCCCTCGCTGGCTGCCATCTCGCGCATGGCATCGGCCTTGTGCGGACCGAAGGCATAGAACGCGACCTCGCCGGTGTAGCGGCCGTCTTCGACGACCATCCGGCTCGCGACGACCCGGTCGGCGCCGAGCAGCTGGGCGATCGGCCCGACGATCTCATCGCCGCTGCTCGACACGATCACGACCTCGCGGCCCGCGGCGTGATGGGACTCGATCAGCGCGGCGGCCTCGTCATAGATCAGCGGGTCGATCAGGCCCAGCAGGTCCTCGGCGATCACGGCGTGGACCTTGTCGGCCTCCCAGCCGGTGACGGCCCGCGCCAGGTCGTCGCGCATCCGGTCCATCTTCGTCGCGTCCGCCTGGCCCAGGTGGTAGACGAGCCGCGCGTAGGCGCCCTTGACGACTGCCCGGCGCCCGATCATCCCGGCCGCGTAGAACGACCGGCCCATCGCGAGCGTGCTCGACGTGGCGATGATCGTCTTGTCGAGGTCGAAGAACGCGGCCGAGTCGGACACGAAATCAAGGATAGGCAGGGAGATTCGGTCTCCAGCAGCCTGCGACACACCAGCCACAGGAAGTTCATCAAGAGATTCCGAATCCCGAGGTTTGCCTTGATCAGGCTCGGGCAAGTTCTGGGCGTCACCGGCTCGATGACAGGTGAAGCTGGTCTGGCTCAACCCCCCCGGAGCCAGACCTCGAGACGGCCCCCGCTACCCCCCCGGCGGGGGCCGTCCTACGTCCGCGGTCTTCCACAGCCGCCTCGGGCTGGCCCACCGTCCCCATCTCCGCGGGCGTCGCTCAGCGCGCGGGGGTCGCTGCCGACGCTGCGGCCATGTCGGGTGGCGCGCTTCTTGTGACGACCGATGACAGCTTGATCGCCGCGGTGCCCCGGCTGTGTGCCCTCGCCGGAGTGCACTGCGAGGTCGATCGCGACAGCAGCGCCGCCCGAGCAGCTTGGCGGTACGCAGCCGTGATCCTGGTCGGGGCCGAGGTCGCGCGGGCGCTGGCAGCTGCCCGCCTGCCACGCCGCGAGCGCGTGCTGGTGCTCACGGCCCAGGCCACCGATGCGGCCTGCTGGCAGTCCGCTCTCCAGCTCGGTGCCGATGCGGTGCTTCGGTTGCCGGAGGATGAGGCGGAGCTGGTCGACCGCCTCCGCACCCCGCCCGCCTCAACCCTTGGCGTCGCGCGCGTGATCGCGGTGATGGGCGGCCGGGGTGGCGCGGGAGCCTCGACGCTGGCGACCGCGCTCGCGATGACGGCGGGGCGCTCGGGCAGCGCCGTACTGCTCGACGGCGATCCGCTCGGCGGCGGTCTGGACGTTCTCGTCGGCGCGGAATCGGCGCCGGGCCTGCGATGGGACGACCTGGCCGCAACGCGTGGCCGTCTCGATGCCGGCGCGTTCGCCTCGGCGATCTGCACCGTCGGCGGGATCGGCCTGGTGTCGTGGGGTCGACCGGTCAACGGCAGGTCGGTCGATGTCGAAGGCGTGTCGGCCGTTCTCGACGCCGCGAGCCGCGCCTTCGCCACCGTCGTCGTCGACGTCGCACGAAGCCTCACCCCCCTGTCAGAGCGCTGCCTCGAAGCGGCAACCGAATCGGTGGTGATCGTCCCGGCCGACGTTCGTTCGGTGTCGGCAACCGCTGCGCTCCTGGCTTCGTTCGGACGCCGGCTCGGCACTCCCGCTTTGGTGGTGCGCGACCCCGGTGGCGCGGGACTGTCGGCGAAGGACATCGCGGCGAGCCTCGGCATGTCGTTGACCGCGACACTGCGCAGCGACCCCAACGTGCACGCCGCGGCACAGCGAGGCGAACCGCCCCTGCGTCGCGGCCGGTGCGGGCTCACCCAGCTCTGCGAACTGGTCCTGTCCATTCGCGCGACACGTGACGCCGCATGAACCCGGTTGGTCCTGACGGGGAACCGGAGCTCGTCGGCCGGGTTCGTCGTCGGCTGGCGGCCTCGGCGAGTCGCTATGACCCCGCGACGGTCGCGGCGGCGGTCCGCGACGAGGCGCCGACCGCCGGCCTTTCGACATTGCTCGACGTCTCGGGCCGGCTCAGCGCGGAGCTTTCCGGCGCCGGGGTCCTCGCGCCTCTGCTCACGCAGCCCGGCGTCACCGACGTCCTCGTCAACGGGCCGGGCTCGGTGTGGGTCGACGCGGGTGACGGGCCGCGGCGATCCGGTCTGGTCATCGAGGACGAAGCGGCGGTGCGCCGCCTCGCGGTCCGGCTGGTAGCGGCGGGCGGGCGCCGGCTCGACGACGCCGCGCCGTACGCGGACGCCCGGCTCGCGGATGGGACCCGCGTCCACGCGGTGCTGCCACCACTTGCACCCGACGGCACCTGCATCTCGTTGCGAGTGCCGCCGCGACGCGTCTTCACCCTTGCGCAGCTTGTCGCAGCCGGTTCAGTACCGTCCGCCGGCGCCGAGCTGTTGGAGGGTCTCGTTGCTGCGCGACTCGCCTTTCTGGTGACGGGCGGCACGGGATGCGGAAAGACGACGGTGCTGTCGAGCTTGCTGTCGCTCGTCGCGGCTGAGGAACGAATCGTTCTCGTCGAGGACGCTGCTGAGCTGCGTCCGCATCACCCACACGTGGTGCGACTGGAGTCCCGTCCGGCGAACGCAGAAGGTGCCGGTCAGGTGACCCTCGACGTGCTCGTCCGCCAAGCCCTGCGAATGCGGCCCGATCGGCTCGTGGTCGGGGAGGTGCGCGGTGGTGAGGTGCTCGACCTTCTTGCCGCACTCAACACCGGGCACGAAGGCGGTTGCAGCACCGTTCACGCGAATCGGGCCGAGCACCTGCCAGCGCGGATCGAGTCGTTGTGTGGCCAGGCGGGAGTGCCACGCGCGGCCGCGCACAGCTTGCTCGCTGCCGCGGTCGACGTCGTGCTTCATCTCACCCGCGGCCGTGATGGGAATCGGCGGATGGCGGGCTTGGCCGTCCTCGTGCCGGCTGCGCACGGCATGACGACCGTGGTTCCCGCGTACCTGTTCGATGCGGACGGCGTACGACGAGGGCCGGGCGCGTCAACTCTGGACGATCGGATGACGCGTCGATGACGTTGTGGCTTGCCGCGTTCGTCGTCGCCCTGCTTGTCGTCGTGGCACGACCGCGGGCCGCAGCGCAACGGCTGGCGGCGTCGCCCGGCAGGGCTCGAGCGGCGGCCGACGGTTCGATCGGCTCACGAGAGTTCGTCGTCGCGATGGTGACGGGGTCAGCGTTGGTCGCGCTCGGGCTGCCACTGCCGATCGCGATGGCAGGTGGGTTGCTTCCGCTCGGCGCGGCGGGGCTGCGAAGCGCGCGGCAGCGCGATCACACCCGCCGGGCCCGCGAGTCCGCGGTGGTTGAGGCGACATTCGCATTGGCCGGGGAGCTGCGGGCCGGTCGCACCCCGAGCGAGGCGTTGCGATCGGCTGCAGCGACGGCGGGTCCACTCGCTGAAGTGCTGCGCGCCGCGGCAGAGTCGGTCACGGTTGGCGGGAGTGCGGCAGAGGAGCTTGATGCGGCCGCACGTGTCTACGGCGCCGAGCGGCTGCATGCGGTCGCGGCGGCATGGCGCGTCACCGAGTCGGCCGGTGGCCGTATTGCACTCGTGCTGGAGCGGCTCGGCGAAGCGATGGATCGCGACGATGAGCTGCGGCGCGAGATGGAAGCGGCGATGGCCGCGCCGAAAGCGACGACGACGCTTCTCGCCGGGCTGCCGCTATTCGGGCTGGCACTCGGTCAAGTCATCGGCGCGCATCCGATCCATCTCTTGATCTACCGGCCGCTCGGTTGGGGACTGCTGGCGGGTGCTGCGCTGCTTGATGCGATCGGCATCGTGGTCAGCCGCCAGATCACGCGGTGGGCTCTCCAATGCTGACCGCTGCCGCCGTCGCAGCCTGCGCGTTGTTCGTCGTCGGTCTGCAGCCGAGATCGTCGCGGGGCAGCCGGCGGTTGCGGTCAGTGACCATCGCGCGCGAGGCGATAGTCGCAGGTCCGCGAATGGCGCTGCGATGGACGCTCGCGGCGGGCTCCGCGCTCGCCGGCTGGTACGGCATCGGCGGCGTCATCGGCGTCGCACTCGGCCTCGGTGCGGGAGCGGGCATCGTCGTGACCGCACGATTGGCCGCGCGACCGGCGACCGCGTCTCCCGACGCCGTACCGGTCGTCGTTGAGCTACTGGCCGGCTGTCTCGCTGCCGGGCTCACGATGCCGGACTCGCTCACTGCCGCGAGCGTCGCCGGTGATCCGGTGACGACGGGCGCATGTCTCGCTGCGGCGGACGCGCTGCGCCGCGGCGCTCCGGCCGAAGAGGCGTGGCACAGCTGGACATCGGATCCGTGGCTCGCTCCGGTTGCCCGATCGACCACTCGCACGACGCAGTCCGGCGCGAGTGTCGCCGACGAACTGCGTCGAGTCGCTTCGCGGTTGCGGAGTCGCCGGCACGCCCGTGTTCAGCAGCGGGTGCAACAGGCGTCGATCTGGGTTGTGATCCCGCTCGGCCTCTTCTTCCTACCGGCCTTCGTGCTTCTCGCCGTCGTGCCGGTGGTCGTCGGCCTCTTCGGCGGCCTGCACTTCTGAACCGGACCCGGCGGTTCCACACCTTCGTCGAGGAATCGGGTGCGTCCACAGCTGCGTGCTCATGGGTCGCGATCGGTCGGACGTGTGCGCAATCTGCGGCCGCCGCGGCGGTAGCCGCGACCCGAGCCGGCCGGTGGCCGGTAGCGAAGGGAGATCTCCATGAGCCGACTGCTACTGGCGATTCGTTCTCGGCTTGGCGTGACCGCGTCCGACGAGGGCATGTCAACGGCTGAGTACGCGATCGGCATTGTCGCGGCGTGTGCGTTCGCGGCCGTCCTCTACCGGCTGCTCACGGGCAACTGGGTGGAGGGCTTGATTCACGCCTTGATCGGCCACGCACTCAGCTTGATCGGTCTTTGAGCCGACGGCTCGGCCGGGCCCGCCTCGTCGGGCCCGGCTGCGCCGACGACGGCATGGTCACGGCGGAGTTCGCGATGACCCTGCCGTCGTTGGTGTTCGTCGTCGTCGCCGCGATCGCAGGAGTCATTGCGGTGACCGACGAGCTCCGGTGCGTCGACGCGGCCACCACTGCTGCGAGGCTGGCAGCCCGCGGCGAGCCCCTGAACGTGGTCCGAGCAACTGCGCTGAGCCATGCCCCGCATGGCTCGGTGCTGCAGCTCACGTCGACGCCGACAACCGTGACGGCGACGGTGGTGGTGAGAGTCGGCGGTCCTGGTTGGTTCGGCCGGCTTCCGTCGATCACGATCCGGCAGCGCTCGGTGGCTGCCCGCGAGGCGGGCGGGGAACCGTGACCCGGGGCGAGGCGTCTGAAGGCAGTGCCACGATCGCGATGCTCGCGGGGATCGGCGTCGTCGTCGCCGCGACCGGTGTGGCGATCGCGTACGGAGTCGGGACTGAGTTTCGCCATCGTGCCCAAGGTGCCGCCGACGCGGCTGCCCTGGCCTCCGCGGCCGACGTGCTCGCGGGACCGGAAGGAGCGTGCGAGCGCGCCCGGCAGCTCGCCGCAGCCAACGGCGCCCGCCTGGAGCGGTGCGCCGTTGCCCACTCGATCGCCGACGTCACGGTCTCGATCGAGCTTCCGGGTGCCTTGCGCTCGCTCGGTCCGGTCAGGGCGAGAGCACGCGCCGGGCCGGCGAGCGTCGGGCGCGCTGCGAGGTGATCCATCCCGCAGGCGGCGGCGGATTTGCTACGGGCGGAAATGCTTTGGTTTGGTCCGGTTTGGGCCGAAACTTGAGCGTAGTGAGGGTTGTGACGTCGACGTAACCTGGACGGTCCAGGAGTCGTTGGATCTCTCGCGAGGCTCACTGCCCTCTACCGCGGACCGAAGGACCTGACCAGATGTCGCACCCAGCGCCCCACGGGGAGTCGTTCCTGCCTGGCGCAGCAACGACCACCGCCCGTCCCGTCGGCGGGCTGATGGGGCTGGCACTTCGTCGTCCCGGCGGGCGCCGCGCGGTGTCCGCGCTGATCACGCTGCTGTGCGTCGGTGGCGTCTCAATCTTCGCCTTCCCCGCCGTGACTGACTTCATCGGTGCCCAGCACCAGCGGCACGTGTCGATCAACTTCAGCTCGCCGGAGTTCAAGGCGGAGTTCAAGAACGGAACCGTCCGGGTGGGTCAGGGACTGACCAAGCTCGTCATCAACAACTCCCGCGTGCAGGTCAACGTCGTCGTCGTAGAGGGCACTTCCGTCGCCGCGTTGCAGGCGGGCGCCGGTCACTACCCCGAGACGCCGTATCCGTGCGCACAGGGCAACGTCGCGATTGCGGGACACCGCACGACGTACGGTCGCCCGTTCAACCGGCTCAACGACATGCGCCCCGGTGACCGCGTCGCGCTCTTCACGCCGATCGGCTACTGCATCTACCAGGCCGTTCCCGCGTTCGGCGGTCACAACAACCCGTTCATCGTCTCGCCGGACGACACGTCGGTCGTCAGCCAAACCGGTGCCCTCGCGACTGGTCACTGGCTGACCCTCACGAGCTGCAACCCGCCCGGCTCCGCCACGCAGCGAATCGTCCTGCGGCTCAAGATGATCTATTCCACGGTGAAGGTCGCGCCCACGAATCCGAATGCGGGCGGCCCTGGGCCCTCCAGCGTTGAGGGGGGAAACTGATGCGTTCCCGTCGACTGACCCAGGTCCTGGTTGCGGGCGGCGTCTCCGCTCTTGCCATCGGTGGCTTCGCGCCGACCGTCGCCAGCGCGGCGTCCAACAACGACTCTGTCACGGTGGCCGGCGGAAGCTCCTACACCTACACGTTCAACCAGTCGCCCTCGATCCAGGCGACGGCGCAGCCCAACTGCGCCACCTTCTCGAGCCCGGGGCAGGTGACGCTGTCGCTGTCCGGGCCGGGCGTCACAAACCCCACGCTGGCCAGCCACAAGGGCGACTGCAGCAAGGCGCTGACGTTGAGCCCCTCGTCGAGCTCGGTCAACACCGCGCACCCCGCATGGGACGGCGGCTCGTCGCCGGCGAACAACGGCGTGTACACCGTGACGTTGAACAACCAGGGCCGCACCAAGACCGCGAGCTTCACGCTGCTCATCCCGCCCGCCAAGCCGAGCGGGTTCACCGTCACGCCGGACAGCGCATCGAGCGCGACCTTCAGCTGGAGCGCGAACCGCGAGCCCGACATCACCGGCTACGAGATCACCAACTCCGGCGGTTCCGTCGTCGCTGACCCGACGTACCAGGCATGCAGCGGTGGGTCCTGCACGACCGGACCGATGAATCTCGGCAGCTCCGTCGCCGGGCACACCGAGCGCTACTCGATCACCGCGTTCCGCTCCTGCGGCAATGCCTCCTGCTCGGCCGGGCAGGTCGCGAGCACGTCATCAGCCAACGCCTCCGGCACGTTCCCCGCCGCTCCGCCGCCCAGCCCATCGCCTACTCCCACGCCGACGAAGTCGACGTCTGGCGGCAACAACAGCGGTGGCGCGAGCAACACCACCGGCGGCAGCCACCACGGTGGCGGCGGCTCGAACCTCGGCACGCTGCACACGAGCAACGGCGACCACAACGGATCGGTCAACCTCGGCAACGCCGATCCGGGCGGCCAGGTGAGCCACAACCTCGCACCGGCGGCCGTGAACGCCCTCCCGCCGGTTGCCGCTCCGCCGCTCCCGGCGGTGGGTACCGGCGGGGCGCAAGAGAGCCTCGGTGCCCCGCCCAGCAAGATCCAGTACCCGAAGGCTCCGCTGCTTGCGCCGAAGGCCAACAGCGCCCCGAAGACGCTGTACCGCGACTTCAAGAAAGGCCTGAGCGCGCCGCCGCTGTGGCGGGGCATCGCGGCGGCCGCCGTGCTGCTCCTGATCGCGGTCCACCTACGCGCCTGGGTTGCCCGAACCGAAGCCTTCTAGCTGCCGCGCTACGACGTCCAGCAGCGCTCTACGACGGCGGAGAGCAGGCGGACCGCGCCCGCCTTGTCGAGCGGCTCGTTGCCGTTGCCGCACTTGGGGGACTGCACGCACGACGGGCACCCGGTCGCGCACTCGCAGGAGTCGATCGCGTCGCGCGTCGCGGTGAGCCACTCCTCGGCGCGGTCGTAGGCGCGCTCGGCGAACCCCGCGCCGCCGGCGTGACCGTCGTAGACGAACACCGTCGGCGCCGCCGTGTCGGGGTGCAGGGCCGTCGACATGCCGCCGATGTCCCATCGGTCGCAGGTCGCGACGAGCGGAAGCAAGCCGATGGAGGCGTGCTCCGCCGCATGGGCCGCGCCCGGCAGGTCGCGCGCATCGACCGCCGCCACGTCGAGCAGCTCCTCGTCGACCACCCACCACGTCGACTGGGTGCGCAGCTGTCGGGCAGGAAGATCGAGCGGCTCCTCCCCGAGCACCTCACCGGACCCCAGCCGCCGGCGGAGGAACGACACGATCTGGCTGGTCACGTCGACGGTCCCGAAGTGCAGTTCGACGCCGTCGTACCGCTCGACGCGCTGAGACGCGACGACCCGGATGTCGGTGATGTCGCGGGCCCAGGTCGTCCAGTCCGGGTTGTCGGCCTCGACCAGCGCGACCGAGCCGTCGAGATCGAGCTCCTGCACGACGTAGGTGGAGCCCTGGTGGAGATACACCGCGCCGGCATGGACGGTTGCGTGCGAGGCAGCCGCGTCGACGGTCCCGAGCAGCCGACCGGTGTCGACCTCGCACACGCGAACCGGCGGCCCACCGGTACCCCGCAGGTCGGCGAGGTCGGTGGCGCGCTCGCGCGCAGTCCAGTACCACCCGGTGGGCCGGCGGCGTAGCAGGCCCTCGGCGACGAGCCCGTCGAGCACGGCCGGTGCGGACGGTCCGAACGTTGCGGCGTCGGCGTCGGTCAGCGGCAGTTCGGCGGCGGCGGCAGCGAGATGTGGCCGAAGCACGTGGGGGTTGTCGGGGTCGAGGACGGCCGCCTCCACGGGTCGTCCGAAGACTGCCTCCGGATGGTGGATCAGATAGGTGTCGAGCGGGTCGTCGCGCGCGATGAGCACCGCGAGCGCGTCGCGGCCGTCACGACCGGCCCGGCCGGCCTGCTGCCACAGCGACGCATGCGTCCCGGGCCACCCGGCGATCAGCACCGCGTCCAGTCCGCTGATGTCGACGCCGAGCTCGAGCGCGTTGGTGCTCGCAAGGCCCAGGAGCTCACCGTCGTGCAGAGCGCGCTCCAAGGCCCGGCGGTCCTCGGCGAGATAACCCGCGCGGTACGCCGCAACGCGGCCGACCAGCTCCGGCGTCGCCTCCTCGAGCGCCCGGCGTGCACCGAGCGACACCGACTCCGCTCCTCGCCGCGACCGCACGAACGCGATGGTGCGCACGCCTTCGACGACCAGGTCGGCGAGGAGGGACGCCGCCTCCGCGGTCGCCGGTCGTCGTAGCGGTGCACCGTTCTCGCCGCCGGCTTCCGACAGCGGTGGCTCCCACAACGCGACGTCGATCGCGCCCCGGGGGGATCCGTCGTCGGTCACCTCGGCGGCGGGCGTGCCGACGAGCCGCAGCGCCGTCGTGCCCGGATCGCTCACCGTGGCGGACGCGAGGAGGAAGACCGGGTCAGCGCCGTAGTGGCGAGCGATCCGGCGCAGCCGTCGCAGCACCTGGCCGACGTGTGATCCGAAGACGCCGCGATAGTGGTGGCACTCGTCGACCACGACGAAGCGAAGCTTGCGCAGCGTGCTCGCCCATCGGGAGTGCGCGGCCAGCAAGCCGTGATGAAGCATGTCGGGGTTGGTCAGGAGCACGTCGGCGTGGCGGCGAGCCCAGTCGCGCTCCTCGAGCGGAGTGTCACCGTCGTAGGTCGCGGCGCGAACGCTTTCGAGCCCGAGCCGGCCGATCGCGCGGAGCTGGTCGGCGGCGAGCGCCTTGGTCGGCGCCAGGTAGACCGTCGTCCCGCTGGCCGAGGCGGCTGCCGTCAGCGCCGGGAGCAGATAGCACAGCGACTTGCCCGACGCGGTCCCGGTGGCGACCACCACTGACTCGCCGGCCCACGCACGTTGGGCCGCGGCGGCCTGATGAATCCAGGGCGCCGCGATGCCCTCGCGCTCGAGCGCGGCCCGCAGGTCGGCGTCGATCCAGGAAGGCCACGGCGCGGTCCGCCCGGGCCTGGCGGGGATGTGCTCCACGTGGGTGACCCGCTCGCCCCGCGCCGAGGGCCCGGCGGCCCTTCCGTCACCCCATTGGCGTAACAGAAGATCCAGGGGGGCAACCACGTTCAGCGAGTCTGCCAGTGGGGTATGACCGGGCAGCGACGCCGCGGCGCAGGCATCACCGTGGCCAGACGCTAGTGCTTGGGGTGATGGTTGGATGGTGGTGCACTGGAAGCTGCACCGTGATGGCCCGCTGGAGGCAGACGTGGATCCCGACCTTTCGGTTTCGATTCGACCCGAGGGCAACCGAACGGTCGTCGCCGTGAGCGGTGAGATCGACGTGTACACCGCGCCCAAGCTGCGCGAGCACCTGATCGACCTGGTCGCAACAGGGCAATACCAGCTGATCGTCGACCTCGAGGCGGTCGACTTCCTCGACTCGACCGGGCTCGGCGTACTGGTCGGCGGGCTGAAGCGGGTCCGGTCACATGACGGTTCGCTGCATCTGGTCTGCAGCCAGGACCGCATCCTCAAGATCTTCCGAATCACCGGGCTGACCAAGGTCTTCCCGATCCACGCGACCATCGACGAGGCGCTCGCGGCGGGCACCGACTCCTGAGTCGCCGCCGCTGTGTCACAGATCGAGGTTCGGTTCGCTCCACTGACGGCCCATGTCCGGACCGCACGGCTCGTGGCACTCGCCGTCGCGCGGCGGGCGCGCCTCGACGAGGAGCTGCTCGACGAGGTCCGGCTCGCGGTCAGTGAGACCTGCTCGCGGGCGGTGGCAGTTCACGCGTCCCGCGGCAGCGATGAGCCGGTGACGATGCGGCTGTCCGATGACCATGACCACTTCACGATCGAGGTGGTCAACGTCGGGACCCTGGTCGACGACCCCGCGCAGTCGATGGACCTGGTCGAAGCCTCGACCAGGGCCCTGTCGGAGGCCGGGGACGACCCCGCCTCGCCGGACGCGATGCCGCCCGGCTTCGGGCTGGCGGTCGTGAGCGGGCTGGTGGAAGACCTCTTCGTCACCAGCGACGGCCAGACGACATCTGTCCGGATGCGCTGGCCACTCGTCGCGGCCCTCGCCAACCTGGCCGAGCCCACCGCCTCCTAGAAAGCCTCCTAGAAAGAGGAGTCATCGAGGCCGCCGCCGTCGGCGGACGGCTGCTCGGGTGGCGGACCCGGGCCAGGCAAGAGGGCCGGTAGGCGGGCTTATAGACTTCCCGCCCGAGACAAGCGCCGTCATGCGCGCTGCCGCGCGTCCCCTGGCCGGCAGCCGGGGCGTACCGATGACACCGACCCGAAGGACTCACATTGTCCGTGCTCGCTGCTTCCAACCCGACGCACATCTCCGGGGGTGACCTCGGGCTCGTGGGTGTCGTCGCCGTTGTGGCCGTCTTTGCACTGTTCGCCTCGGCGTACTTCGCGCGCGAGGTGCTCGCGTTCGACCAGGGCACCGAGAAGATGCAGGACATCTCGAGGGCAGTGCAGGAGGGTGCGAACGCCTACCTGCGCCGGCAGTTCACAACGCTCGCGCCGTTCGCCGCGGTCATCTTCGGGCTGCTGTTCATTCTCCCGGCCGACACGACCGGCACCCGAATCGGCCGCTCCGTCTTCTTCCTGGTCGGTGCTGCGTTCTCGGCCTTCGTCGGCTTCGCGGGCATGACGCTCGCGACCCGGGCCAATGTGCGGACGGCGGCAGCTGCTCGTACGTCGGGGGCGAAGGCGGCGACCCGGGTCGCGTTCCGCTCCGGCGGCACCGTCGGCATGCTCACCGTCGGCCTTGGCCTGCTCGGCGCGAGCATCGTGACGCTCATCTTCAACGAGCACGCACCGCAGGTGCTCGAAGGCTTCGGTTTCGGTGCCGCGCTGCTCGCCATGTTCATGCGTGTCGGCGGCGGCATCTTCACCAAGGCGGCCGATGTCGGCGCCGACCTGGTCGGCAAGGTCGAGCAGGGCATCCCGGAGGACGACCCGCGCAACGCGGCGACCATCGCCGACAACGTCGGTGACAACGTCGGGGACTGCGCCGGCATGGCCGCAGACCTGTTCGAGTCCTACGCCGTCACCCTCGTGGCTTCGCTGCTGCTCGGTCAGGTGGCATTCGGCCGCTACGGCCTCGTGTTCCCGCTGCTCATCCCTGGCGTCGGTGTTCTCACCGCGCTGCTGGGCGTGCTGGTGACCGCGCCACGCGACGGCGACCGCAGCGGTCTGACCGCGATCAACCGAGGATTCTTCATCTCTGCCGTCGTCTCAGCGGTCCTCGCGTTCATCGTCTCGTTCGCCTTCCTGCCGTCGTCGTTCCACAAGCTCGGCGAGAAGGGCGCCTCCGTCGCGGCGGCCAGCATCCACGGCAACCCGCGGGTGACGGCATTCCTCGCCGTACTCATCGGACTGATCCTGGCCAGCGCGATCCAGATGCTGACGGGCTACTTCACCGAGACCGAGCGCCGGCCGGTGCAGGACATCGGCCGCCAGTCACTGACCGGCCCGGCGACCGTCATCCTCGGCGGGTTCGCCGTCGGCCTCGAATCGGCGGTGTACTCCGCGATCCTCATTGGCGGAGCGGTCTACGTCGCGTTCCTGCTCGGACACGGTGTCGTGGTCGTGTCGCTGTTCGCGGTCGCGCTCGCCGGCACCGGACTGCTCACCACCGTCGGAGTCATCGTCGCGATGGACACCTTCGGTCCGATCTCGGACAACGCGCAGGGAATTGCGGAGATGTCCGGCGACGTCCACGGCGAGGGTGCCGAGGTGCTCACTGCGCTCGACGCCGTCGGCAACACCACGAAGGCCATCACCAAGGGCATCGCGATCGCGACCGCCGTCTTGGCGGCGACTGCGCTGTTCGGCTCGTTCTCCACCGCCGTGGGAAACATCAAGACCGCGCAGAACCCGGCGTTCCACTTCGCCCTCGCCGTCGACAAGCCCAACGTCTTGTTCGGCCTGATCATCGGCGCGTCGGTCGTGTTCCTCTTCTCGGGCCTCGCGATCAATGCGGTCGCCCGTGCGGCGGGCCGAGTGGTCATCGAAGTGCGAGACCAGTTCCGCAACAACCCGGGAATCATGGACGGCTCGGTACGACCCGATTACGCGCGCGTCGTCGACATCTGCACCCGTGACTCGCTGCGGGAGCTCGCGACGCCAGGTCTGCTGGCTCTGCTCGCGCCGATCGCGACGGGCTTCTGGCTCGGCTGGGAGCCGCTCGGCGCCTACCTCGCAGGGGCGATCGCGACCGGTGTGCTGATGGCGATCCTGCTCGCCAACTCGGGTGGTGCGTGGGACAACGCCAAGAAGCTGGTCGAGGACGGCAACTACGGCGGAAAGGGCTCCGACGCGCACGCGGCGACGGTCATCGGTGACACCGTCGGTGACCCGTTCAAGGACACTGCCGGACCGGCGCTCAACCCGCTGATCAAGGTCATGAACCTGGTCTCGCTGCTGATCGCCCCGACTGTGGTGAAGTACGGCGTGCACGGCCCGCACCAGAACACCGCGCTGCGCGTCATCGTCGGAGTGATCGCGCTTGGCGGCATCGTCGCCGCGGTCGTCATCAGCAAGCGTCAGCGGGTCGATATGAGCGCAACACCGGACGCACCCGCGGTCGAGAAGGCAAGCACCTGACGTACTGATATCCGGCATTGCCGGGCGCGGGCGGGCATCATCGAAGGCGAGATGAGCCAGCTTTCGTTGTTCGGCGCGATGGCGCGCGAGCCTGCGCTCGCCGACATCGAGGGCCTGCTTGCCGGCAACGGCCAGGTGGTGCGGCGGGACGACAGCGCTCGCGTGTCCGTCGTGATCGCCGATGCGTGGCGGGTGCAGGTGCTCGTCGACGAGATGCATTCCGCGCTCGGTCTGAGCGCGGAGGTCGGACCGGCAGCAGGCGGTACGACGGTCGGCACGCCGTGGCTGACGGCGCTCCGCGCGACTGCCGACGCATGGACTCTCGGGGCGGTCAAATGCCCTCCGGAGGGGTGGTCGCTCGACGGTTCACGGCTGCGCTGGTGGTGTCTTGCCTCAGGCTGGGCCGACAAGGGCATGTATAACCTGGCGCTCGGTGCGAACGACGAACACGCCTGGCTCGCGGTTGGGTCGGCGTTGTCCGCGGTCGGCGTTCCTGGGGTCCTGGTCGGGCCGCGGGCCGACGGCCCGGCGTATCGCATCGTGGGCCGGCGCCGGCTCGCGCGGTTGCTCGAGCTGATCGGCGACCCGCCCGATGGCGTCCCGGTCGACGGATGGCCGCAGCCCTGACCAGACAGGGGAGGGCGACGGCGAGATCGAGTCCCGGTGGATTTTGGTGGCGGACAAGAAGTAAGGAGAGAGGACCGCAGCATGGCGAGCGACACGGACGAACGCGTTGACGACGGTGTCGTCAACAGCGACGGCCGCCGCCGTCTCGTCATCGTCGAGTCACCGGCGAAGGCGCGCACGATCGCCGGCTACCTCGGCGACGGCTATGTCGTCGAGTCCTCGATCGGTCACATTCGTGACCTGCCGGGTGCGGCCTCCGAGATGCCGGCCGCGCAGAAGCATCTCTGGAAGACCTACGGGATCGACGTCGACAACGGATTCGAGCCGGTCTACGTCGTCAACCCGGACAAGAAGCAACAGGTCCAGAAGCTCAAGACAGCCTTGAAGGACGTCGACGAGCTCCTGCTCGCCACGGATGAGGACCGCGAGGGTGAGGCGATCGCCTGGCACCTTCTCGAGGTGCTCAAACCGCGGGTTCCGGTGCGCCGGATGGTCTTCCACGAGATCACACCGGCGGCGATCCGAGACGCCGTCGAGCACCCGCGGGAGATCGATCGCGCACTCGTCGACGCGCAGGAGACCCGGCGCATCGTCGATCGGCTCTACGGCTACGGCGTGTCGCCGGTGCTGTGGAAGAAGGTCATGCCGCGGCTGTCGGCGGGCCGCGTCCAGTCCGTCGCCACTCGCCTGCTCGTTGAGCGTGAGCGGGCGCGCATCCGGTTCCGTTCGGCGGACTACTGGGACCTGGAAGGCACGTTCGACACGGGCGTCGAGCCGGAGAACCAAGGCGACCCGACGCGGTTCGACGCGACGCTGGTCTCCGTCGACGGCAGGCGAGTCGCGACCGGCCGCGACTTCGACGAGAGCGGGCAGCTCACCAAAGAGGTCGTCCATCTCGACGAGGCGGCCGCGACGTCACTCGCCGCGCGGCTCGCGGACTCCGACTTCGTGGTTCGGGCGGTGGAGGAGCGGCCGTACCGCCGCTCGCCGTACCCCCCGTTCATGACGAGCACGCTGCAGCAGGAGGGCAGCCGCAAGCTGCGGCTCACCGCGCGACTGGTGATGTCGCTTGCGCAGCGGCTGTACGAGAACGGCTACATCACCTACATGCGTACCGACTCCACGACGTTGTCGGAGACGGCGCTGGCCGCCGCCCGGCAGCAGGCACGCGAGCTGTACGGCGCGGAGTACGTTCCGGATGCGCCGCGTCGCTACGAGCGCAAGGTGAAGAACGCCCAGGAGGCGCACGAGGCGATCCGGCCGGCGGGCGACACCTTCCGCACGCCGGCGTCGGTGCGCGCCGAGCTGGGCAGCGACGAGTACCGGCTCTACGAGCTGATCTGGCAGCGCACGGTCGCGTCGCAGATGGCCGACGCCGTAGGTCGCTCCGTCACGGTGCGCGTCGGCGGAACGGCCGCCGCCGCCGGCAACGGCGCCGGTGAGGACGTCGAGTTCTCGGCCAGCGGCAAGATCATCACGTTCCCCGGGTTCCTTCGTGCCTACGTCGAGGAAACCGACGACGAGTCGACCGAGCGCGACGACCGCGAGACGCGGCTGCCGCAGGTCGCGGAGTCCCAGCCGCTCGCCGCGGTGGCGATCGAGCCGCAGTCGCACGCCACGGCCCCGCCGGCGCGCTACACGGAGGCCAGCCTGGTGAAGGCGCTCGAGGATCTCGGCATCGGCCGGCCGTCGACGTACGCCTCGATCCTCGGCACGATCCAGGACCGCGGGTACGTGTTCAAGCGCGGCACCGCGCTGGTGCCGTCGTTCACCGCGTTCGCTGTCGTGGGGTTGCTCGAGCAGCACTTCGGTCGGCTCGTCGACTACGGCTTCACGGCCGCGATGGAGGACGACCTCGACGAGATCGCGAGTGGAGAGGCGCAGTCGGCGGCGTGGCTGGCCCGGTTCTACTTCGGCGACGACTCCTCGACAGCTGATGACCCACACGGGCTCAAGGAGCTGGTGACCGACCGGCTCGGCGACATCGATGCGCGCGAGGTCAACTCGCTGCCGGTCGGCGTCGCCGAGGACGGCGAGCAGGTCGTCGCGCGGGTCGGTCGCTACGGCCCGTACGTCCAAAAGGGCGACTTGCGGGCAAGCATCCCTGACGACATGCCGCCCGACGAGCTGACTGTCGAGCGCGCGATGGCACTGCTCAACAAGACCAGCGACGAGCGGCTGCTCGGCCAGCATCCCGACACCCACGAACCGATCCTCGCGCGCACGGGACGCTACGGGCCGTACGTCACGACGCAGCCACTCGACGGCGGAGAGAGCAAGACGGCGTCGCTGTTCAAGGACATGGACGTCGAGTCGGTGAGCCTCGAAGATGCGGTGCGGCTGCTGTCGCTGCCGCGCTCGCTGGGTTCCGACCCGGCGACGGGCGAGGAGATCACCGCCCAGAACGGGCGCTACGGGCCGTACGTGAAGCGCGGTGCGGACTCGCGGTCACTGGAGTCGGAGCCGGCGCTGTTCACGGTCACGCTCGGTGAAGCGCTTGCGCTGTTCGCGCAGCCGAAGACGAGAGGTCGGCGTGCCGCGGCCGCGCCGCTGCGCGAGCTCGGTAACGACCCCTCGAGCGGAAAGCCGATGGTCGTACGGGAGGGCCGCTTCGGCCCGTACGTCACCGACGGCGAGACGAACGCGTCGCTGCGCAAGGGGGACAGCATCGAGGCGCTGACTGCCGAGCGTGGCGCGGAGCTGCTGGCCGAACGACGGGCCTCGGGTCCCGCGAAGAAGACGGCCAGGCGTGCCCCGGCCAAGCGGGCGCCCGCCAAGAAGACCGCGGCGAAGAAGGCCGCAGCGAAGCGCGCGCCAAAGAAAAAGGCGCAATAACCCCTTTGCGTCGAGGTAGTCGTAGGAGGCCGCTGGGGGGCTTCCAGGGGCCACCAACGTCGACCTCGATGAATATCGGGGCAGGGACGCAACGGAGCAGCGGATGCCGCCGGAAGCGGCAACCGCCTCTTGGTTGTTGCGAGGTTGCGTTTGGATTTGACCTGACGGTCCCGGCCGCTCGATACCTTGTTCGCGTCAGGGTCTGAGCGCAAGGAGCACGTCATCCCACGACCACGTCTGCTGGCGCGTAGCGGGGCGCATGTGCGCGGCCTCGGCGAGGTCGCCGCGGCGCCGCCTCGAGAGAACGAGCTCCGCGCCGTGCTGCGGATCCGGTCGTTTCGCATGCTCTGGATCTCGCTGTCGCTGTCGAGCCTCGGCGACTGGCTCGGCTTCCTCGCGACCACCTCCGTGGCCTATGCGCTGTCGTCGGGTTACGGCCCCCGCAACTACGCGGTCGCGATCGTGCTCTTCGTGCGGCTGCTTCCTACGGTCCTGATCGGCCCGATTGCCGGCGCGTGGGCGGACCGGTTCGACCGGCGCACGACGATGATCGTCACCGACCTCATCCGGTTCGGGCTCTTCCTGTCCATCCCGCTGTATCTGACGCTGTGGTGGCTGTTCGTCGCGACCTTCCTCATCGAGTGCAACAGCCTGTTCTGGATCCCGGCCAAAGAGGCATCGATCCCGAACCTGGTGCCGAAGGATCGGCTCGAGACCGCGAACAAGCTGAGCCTGCTCACCACCTACGGGTTCGGTGCCGTTGCCGCAGTCGTGTTCGCAGCGTTGTCGTTCGTCAACCGCGTGCTTGCCCACAACTTCCACTGGTTCCGGACCAACCCGGTCAACCTGTCGCTCTACATCGACGCGCTCACCTTCCTCGTCTCGGCACTCACGATCATCAACCTGCGTGAGCTGTCCGGAGTGCCTCGCGCAGCCCGCGACGAGAGTGGCGAGCAACTCAGCCTCTGGAAGTCGATCACCGAGGGCGCGCGATTCCTCGGCTCGCAGCGATGGTTGAAAGGCCTCGTTCTCGGGGTCTGCGGGGCGACCGGTGCCGGCGCGGCCGTCATCGGCCTGTCGAAGGCCTTCGCCACCATCGACCTGGGCGGTGGCGACGCCGCTTACGGCACATTGTTCGGAACCGTCTTCGTGGGCCTTGCCAGCGGCATGTTCCTCGGCCCCCGGCTGGCCGGCTCACTGTCCCGTCGCCGCGTGGTCGGGATCGGCATCGTCGCCAGCGGCATCACGCTCACGATCGACGCGGTCGTCCCCAACTTCGCGCTGGCAGTTCTCGCGACGGCGGCGCTCGGCTTCTGGGCAGGCCTCGTGTGGGTCGTGTCGCTCACGCTGGTCGGCTCAGAGGTGAGCGACGAGCTCCGGGGCCGCACCTTCGCGTTCATCTACAACCTGATGCGTCTGGTGTTGCTCGCGATGGTCGTGCTGGCGCCGACCAGTGCCGGCTTGATCGGCAACCACAGCGTCGACATCGCCGATGCGCGAATCCGCCTCGACGGCGTGACAGTGACGTTGTTCGGTGCCGGGATCCTCGCGATCGCCCTCGGTGTCATCTGCTACCGCCTGATGGACGACCGCCGCCACATTCCGCTGCGCGCCGACCTGCTTGCGGTGCTTCGTGGCCAGAGCCCACAGCTCGGCCGCGGCACCGACGGCGGACTGTTCATCGCGTTCGAAGGTGGTGAGGGCGCAGGGAAGTC
>JAICMG010000194.1 GCA_025929365.1 Frankiaceae bacterium | reverse complement strand
GATCAGGGCGCCCTCGAGCTCGCGGATGTTCGAGGAGATCTTGCTCGCGATGAACTCCAGCACCTCTGCCGGCGCGTCGAGGCGCTCGGCGGCGGCCTTCTTGCGAAGGATCGCGATCCGGGTCTCGAGCTCGGGGGGCTGGACGTCGGTGATCAGGCCCCACTCGAAGCGGTTCCGCAACCGGTCCTCCAGCGTGACCAGCTGCTTTGGGGTGCGGTCGGAGGAGATGACGATCTGGGAGTTGGCGTTGTGCAGCGTGTTGAAGGTGTGGAAGAACTCTTCCTGGGTCTGTTCCTTGTTCTCGAGGAACTGGATGTCGTCGACGAGCAGGACGTCGATGTTGCGGTAGCGCTTGCGGAACATCTCGCCGCGGCCGTCACGAATCGAGTTGATGAAGTCGTTGGTGAACTCCTCTGAGCTCACGTACCGGACCCGCGTTCCCGGCGCCAACGCCCGGGTGTAGTGCCCGATCGCGTGCAGCAGATGGGTCTTGCCCAGCCCGGAGTCGCCGTAGATGAACAGCGGGTTGTAGGCCTTCGCGGGCGCTTCGGCAACGGCGACCGCGGCAGCGTGCGCGAACCGGTTGCTCGAGCCGATGACGAACGTCTCGAACTGGTACTTCGGGTTCAGCCGGTCGGACTCGCCGCGCCGGATGACGGTCGCCGGCGCCGGGACCGGCTCGTCCTCGGGATACGGCTCGGGCTCGACCGCGCTGGATGCGGGGGCGTCACCCTCGCTGATCCCCTCGGCGGACGGGTCGGTCTCGACCGTGACCGCGACCCGCACGTCACAGGCGAGCTCGCGGGACAGCGCATCGACCACGAGCGGGCGCAGCCGGGTGTCCAGAACGTCACGGGCGAAGTCGTTCGGGGTCGCCAGCACCACCGTGTCCTGCACCAGCGCGAGCGGTTTGGTCAGCCGCAGCCATGCGCGCTGCTGCGCGGAGACGACGTCCTCACCGAGTCCGGCAATCGCCCGGGTCCACACTGCTTCGAGATCGAGGACCTGGTCCGACAACGGGCGCTCCCAACGACACTGTGACGATTACGGACACATCGGCTTGCGTGTGGCATGTGACTCGCGTGACCGACGAGACCACCGTCCACACCGCCATCCACAGACTGTGGATCTTCGGAGGAGACGTGAAACTGCAGGTCAGAGACGAGATAGACGCCGCCAACGTCAACGCATGCGCGTCCACACCCCGTTTTCACGAGGTGTTGGGGGAAGGTCGGCGGCGAAACGCTAACAGTCGCGTGGCCTCGGCTTCAACGGTCTACCGGCGATTCCCACACCCAATCCGGCGTGTCGCCTTGACAGGCTGTTGCTCGGTCCCGTCCTACGCCCGTTGGGTTTGACCTGGCTTCTTGCTCGCCCGTACCGTGGCTGGGCGCGTTTCGCTGGAACGGGGTAGCCCCGATCGCAGCGCCAACTGACCTCGCAGCGACATCTGCGCTGCAGCACGACTTGGGAGTACCTCGTGAGCAAGCGCACGTTCCAGCCGAACAATCGCCGGCGGGCGAAGACGCACGGTTTCCGGTTGCGCATGCGTACGCGAGCGGGCCGCGCGATCCTGTCCGCGCGACGGCGTAAGGGCCGCGCGAGCCTCTCCGCCTGAACCGCGGACCTTTCGTGCTCTCGCGGTCCGCGCGGCTGCACCAGCGCGCCGACTTTCGCACCGCCACCCGGCTCGGCAGACGTGTCGGCGCGGCGGGCCTGGTGCTGCACGCCCACGTCGACCCCACCGACCCGGCGCGCAAGGTCGGGTTCGTCGTCGGCCGCGCCGTCGGGTCCGCGGTGACCCGCAACCAGGTACGTCGCCGGCTGCGCCACCTCCTCGCGGCGCGCCTCGACCGGCTGCCGTCGGGCGCCCGCCTCGTCGTGCGGGCCACGCCTGCTGCCGCGGGCCGCAGCTCGACCGTGCTCGGTGACACGCTCGATGATGCGCTGGCGAAGGCCTACCGGTGACGGCGCCGGCCGTCGTCTCGGCCCCGGTGAGCCGGCCGCAGCGGTTCGCGGCGGTGCTCCTCGCGCTGCTCCGCGCCTACCAGCGGTGGGTTTCGCCCCTGTTTGGACCACATT
This sequence comes from Frankiaceae bacterium, assembly GCA_025929365.1. Taxonomy (GTDB): domain Bacteria; phylum Actinomycetota; class Actinomycetes; order JAFAQI01; family JAFAQI01; genus DASZTV01. The sequence continues at coordinate 2,726 of JAICMG010000194.1, read as the reverse complement.
GTCGCTTTTATCCGACCTGTAGCGCGTACGCGGTGATCGCAATCAGCGAACACGGCGCGGCCCGCGGCAGCTGGCTGGCGATCCGCCGCCTCGCCCGCTGCCACCCCTTGCATCCCGGCGGCATCGATCTCGTTCCGGAGCGGAGTCACTGATGGGCTTTCTCAATCCGCTCTACCACGTCGTCGCGTGGCTGCTGGTCAACATCCACTCGGGGCTCACCCACATCTTCGGCAGGAGCGCCGCCTGGTCCGCCGCCATCGTCGTCCTGACCATCGCCATGCGGCTCGTGCTCTACCCGGTCGTGGTCAAGCAGATCCGCAGCTCGCGTGAGATGCAGGCGCTGCAACCGAAGATCAAGGAGCTGCAGGCCAAGTACAAAAACGACAAGGAGAAGCTCAACACGGAGATGATGGCGCTGTGGCGTGAGCACGGCGTCAACCCGCTGGCGGGATGCCTTCCGCTTCTGCTGCAGATCCCGATCTTCATCTCGCTGTTCCACACGCTGCGGGAGATCAAGCCACTCACCTTGCTCGACAAGCACGGCCACGCGGTCAGCCAGGCGGCGAGTGCCTGCCTCAACGCCGCCAAGGCTCGGGGGGTGTCGCCGACCAAGCTGATCTGCGACTACCCGCACAACATCGCGGGCTTCCCGCAGAAGGACATCTTCAGCGCGGCGCACGCAAAGGTGTTCGGGCTCGCGCCGCTGCCGGTCTCGTTCAAGACCGGCCATGCCGTGGTGACGGCCCTGGGCGGCCACCAGGCGCCGACCCGGGTGCTCGCGGCGATCCTCACGATCGTCATGGCCGGGACCACCTTCATCACGCAGCGCCAGCTGATGGCGCGCAACGCGGCACCGGGCGACTCGCAGGCCCAAGCGCAGAAGCTGATGCTCTACATCTTCCCCTTCTCGTTCCTCATCTACGGATTCTTCTTCCCCCAGGGCGTCCTGCTCTACTGGCTCACGTCGAACTTGTGGGCGATGGCCCAACAGCAGATCGTCATCAAGCACCTGGAAGCCGTGCCCGAGACCACACCGGTGGCGCCCAGCGGGCCCAAACCGGGCGCGAGACCGCAGCAGCCGGCGCGCGGTGGGGCGCCGGCCAAACCGCCGCCGACCCCCGCCGCCGACCCCTCCGCCGCCAAGCCCGCCCGGTCGACGGCCGACGTCGTCCTCCCGCCCGGCGGGGCGATCGACGGCCTGGCGGCACCGGTCGGCAGCACGCCGCGACCCGCGCCGGCAAAACGCCCGGCCAACCGTTCCAACAAGCGCAAGCGACGAGGACGCAGATGACCACGCAAGACGCTGGTACCGACGCCCACGAGACCGCCCCTGCCGGGGATGGCGAGGACGCCACCCAAAGCCTGCTCGAGCGTGAGGGCGACATCGCCGCGGACTACCTCGAGGTCCTGCTCGACATCGCCGATCTCGACGGCGACATCGACATCGACGTCGAGGCCGACCGCGCGAGCGTGTCGATCATCGGCGATGGTCTGGACTCCCTGGTCGGCCCGGCCGGGGCGACGCTTGACGCGCTGCAGGAGCTCACTCGCCTCGCCGTGTACCGCGAGACCGGCGTGAGGAGCCGGTTGATGCTTGATGTCGGCGGTCATCGCGCCCGGCGCCGGGCGGAGCTCGCCACGATCGGGCGGGAGGCTGCCGAGCGCGTGCTGGCCTCGGGCGAGCCCGAGCGGCTGGCACCGATGACGCCGTTCGAGCGCAAGGTCGTGCACGACGCCGTGGCGGAGGTCGACGGGGTCATCAGCGAGTCCGAGGGCGAGGAGCCCGAGCGGCGCGTCGTCGTGCAACCTGCCTGACGACAGGTCTGCCGCGACGAGCGCGGGCTCCATGGCCGAGCTCCTGGATCCGGCGGTGGCCGAGGCCGTGCAGCGCGGGTTCGGCAGTGGGGCCCCGCAGGCGCGCCGCTACGCCGAGTTCCTCGTGACCCACGGGATGGAGCGTGGGCTGATCGGCCCCCGCGAGGCCGATCGGATCTGGGCCCGCCACTTGTTCAACAGCGTCGTGGTCGCCGAGCTGATCGTGCCGCACGCAACCGTCGTCGATCTCGGCAGCGGCGCCGGCCTGCCGGGAATCCCGATCGCGCTTGCCCGGCCCGACCTGACGGTCGTCCTTGTCGAGCCGATGGCTCGGCGGGTGGCGTTCCTCCGCGAGTGCGTCGCGGCGTTGGAGCTCGCGACCGTCGAGATCCACTATGGGCGCGCCCCGGACGACGTGCCGAGCGGAGACGTCGTCGTGGCGCGCGCCGTCGCGGCACTCCCGGCGCTCGCCGGCCTCGCCCTCAGCGGGCCGAACCGGTCGGCGGAGCTCCTCGCGTTGAAGGGAGCGAGCGTGCGCCGAGAGGTCGCCGAGCTCGAGCGCCAGGGTGGGTATCAGATCCAGGTCGTTGACCTGACCGATCCGACCGGTGCGTCCGCTACGGTCGCCCGCGTGCGGAGAGGTCGATGACGCTCGGTCCCGACGGCCGCTCGGGATTTGTCCCCGGGCCGCCGCCGGTTGCCGATGTTTCACGTGAAACCGTCTCGCCGCCTCCCCCAGCGGATGTTTCACGTGAAACACCGCCTGCTCGCCCCGGAAGCGAGGCGTGGCCGGCGCCCAGTCGCACCCGCGTCCTGACCGTGGCGAACCAGAAAGGCGGGGTCGGCAAGACCACGACCACGGTGAACCTTGCCGCGGCGCTCGCCCAGCATGGCCTGCAGGTCCTCGTCAT
>JAICMG010000080.1 GCA_025929365.1 Frankiaceae bacterium | reverse complement strand
CCCAAGGGAGACGGATCTGCGATCCGTTACTCCATAGGACGTCCACCGCCCCGCCCCCCGCCCCACCCGAGACGGATCTGCGCTCCGTCACTCCATAGGATTAGTGCGTGGCTGGCGCCGTACAGATGAGGCGCAGCGCTGCCGCAGCGATCGTTGCTCGGCGGCGGCGCGCGGCGCATGTTCGCCGCCGACGGCGCCAAGTGCTGGGCTGGCTGTCGCTGGCGATCGTCGTCGCGATCGTGAGCTTCGGCGCTGGGCTGCTGGCGGCACCCCTCAACTACAACTTCCAGCCGGTTCCGCCCAAGTCTGTCCTGTTGCTCGACTCGACCGGGCAAGCCTTCGCGACCATTCACTCGCCGCAGATCGAGCACCCCGTGCCGAGCTCGAAGATCCCCCTGGTGATGAAGCAGGCGATCGTCGCCGCCGAGGACAAGAGCTTCTACTCCAACGCGGGAATCGATCCGGTCGCGATCGCGCGGGCGGCCTGGCGCGACATCACCGGACACGAGCTGCAGGGCGGTTCCACCATCACCCAGCAGTACGTCAAGAACGTCTACACGGGTAACGAACGGACTCCGCTGCGCAAGCTTCGGGAGGCCTCGCTGGCGATCCGCCTCGAGCAGCACCTGTCGAAGGACGCGATCCTCACCCGTTACCTCAACACCTTGTACCTGGGCAACGGCACCGCCGGAGTCGATGCGGCGAGCCGCTTCTACTTCGGCCAACCGATCGATCGCATCGACTACGACCCCAAGACCCATCAGGACGACCCGAAGCTGGGGCTCGCCCGTGCCGCAACGCTCGCCGGCATCGCACCCGCGCCGTCGGTCTGGAACCCGGTGAGTGACCCGAAGGAGGCGCGAGCCCGCGAGCTCTACGTCCTCAACCAGATGCTGATCGCGGGCGACATCACCTCACAACAGGCGGGCGATGCTTACGGCTCTTCGCTGCCGCCGATCGTTGCCGCGGCCGAACCCGACGCCCAGACGATCGCGCCGGAGTTCCGCGACATGGTCGCGCAGGACCTGCAGCACTACGGCGACACGACGCTGTTCGAGTCCGGCGGGATGCAGGTCAAGACCACCCTCGACCTGACGCTGCAGCAGGCGGCGGTCAACGCGATGCATCAGGTGCTGCCCAGGTCGAAGGGACTCGACGCGGCGATCGTCGCCGTCGACCCGCGCAACGGCGACCTTCGAGCGATCACTGAGCAGAAGGTCGGCGGGTACGTCGCAAACGGTGAGGACGTCGCGGACCCGCCGGTGGGCAGCATCACGCGTTCGTCAGGCTCGACGATCAAGCCGTTCACCCTTGCGGTCGCACTCGAGCGCGGGCACAGCCTCAGCGAGACGCACTACGCGCCGGAGTGCATCCAGGTCGCGGTGGGCTACCGGCCGTGCAACGCCGAGGGGGGCGCGGGCACCTACACCCTCGAGAGCGCCTTGGTCCGCTCGATCAACACCGTCTTCGCCCCGCTCGGCGTCAAGGTCGGGTTGAACCGGATCGTTCATTTCGCGGAGCGGGCCGGCCTCGAGGTCGGGCATCTCGACTCCGGCAGCACGTGCGGGGTGCGCAAAGGCCAGATCTGTCCGTCGTACGCACTCGGCATCCCGATCAGCCCGCTGTCGGAGGCCTCGGCGTACGGCAGCTTCATCGACCACGGCATCCACCATCCGGTGCGCTCGGTCCTGTCGGTGAGCACGCCGGTGCAGGGCCGGCTCTTCCAGGCCACCACCAAGCCTGCGGGCGAGCGTGTGATGCCGGCGTCGGTGGCCGATGCCGTCACGGGCGCGATGGGGCAGGTCGTGCAGTACGGCACCGGGAGTACCGCGCGGCAGCCCTTCCCGGTCTACGGCAAGACGGGTACGACGGACGACTTCACCAATGCGTGGTTCACCGGGTGCACGAAGGCGGTGTGCATCACGGTCTGGATGGGATACGACCGGCCCTATCGCACGGTGCACGGCAAGGTGGTCGCGCACCAGCTGCGGGACCGATACGGCGCACCTATCTATGGCGGCACCGTCCCCGCGGAGATCTTCTCGCGCATCTTCAGCGACTACCGCACGCTGCAGGGCGCGCCCGCGCTCGTCGGCGCACCGCCGACGCCCACCTCTGTGCCGGTGACCACAGTGCCCACCGCGTCACCGTCGGCGACTTCGACGCCCAGCCGTCGTCAGCAGGCGCCGACGCCACCGGTTGTCACGGTGACCCCGTCGTCCTCACCGAGCCGGACCCGCCGCCCGTTGCTCTAGATGTCCTGACGCAGGACGCTAGATTGCGCCGATGGCAGCGGATGACCTGCTCAACCTGATCGCCACCAGCTTCGAGCCGGTCATGGCTGCGCTGGACGCCATAGACCTGGCCGAGTTCCCGCTCGAGCCCGATCTTGATCCCGGTCGCGCGCCTCGGCCGAGCAACGCAACCTCGCCGGACCGCGCATGAGTGCTCATCCGCAGGACTTGCCGCTTCGCGAGCAGGCGCGGGCGCTCGCGTCCGGTGAGCTCTCGGCCGGTGAGCTGCTCGACGCCACCCTGGTGCGGATCGAGGCGCGCAACCCGGCGCTCAACGCCATCGCCGCAACGTTCCCCGACGAGTCCCGTGCGATGGTGGCAGCGGCACCCGAAGGACCGCTTGCCGGCGTGCCGGTCACCGTGAAGGACATGTTCTCGCTGCCGTGGCGCGGTTATCGCAACGGGACGCCGCGCGAGCTCAACCCGCCTGGCGCGTCGGGTGCGTTCCGCCGGTTGCGCGACGCGGGCGCGGTGATCGTCGGCGTCGACAACCAGCACGAGCTCGGGCTGGGAACCACCGGTCTGGTGTCGGCGCACGGTCCGTCTGGCAATCCCTGGAATCCCGCGCATTGCGCCGGAGGCTCGTCCGGCGGGTCGGCCGCCGCGGTCGGTGGCCGCATGGTCGGCGGATCGATCGGCAGCGACAGCGGCGGGTCGATGCGACTGCCCGCAGGCTGGAGCGGAGTCGTCGGGTTGAAGTTCACCTTCGGCGCGATTCCGTACGACGGCTACTCCGGTGCGAACTCGACGCTGTCGGCACCTGGCGTCTTCGGTCGTGACAGCGCCGACGCGCGGCTGATGGCGGAAGCGATGCTCGCGCGATCACTGCCCGCGGGCGATGGTGCGGCGCTTCGGATCGGGGTCGTCCGTTCGCCGTTCTGGTCCGACATCGACGCCGAGGTGGAGGCGGCGTGTGCCGGTGCGATCGCGGCGAGCGGATGGGTGGTCGAGGACCTGGACCTCCCGTACGCGGAGCTCGCTGCGCCAGCGGGCGGTGTGCGTGCGAGCGTCGAGCTCACCGCCGCCGTACCGCGCGAGGTGCTGCCCGATCTGGACGATCTGACGCAGGGGATGATCGCCTACTCGGCACGGGTGCCCGCACTTCGCCTGTTGCGCGCGGACCGGGTTCGAGCCCGGATGCGCCGAGAGATGGCGCTGGCCTTCGACCGGGTCGACGTCCTCGCATGGCCGTCGAACCCGGCTCCCGCGCCGCCCATCGCAAACCCAGTGCTCCATCTGCCATCCGGCCCGGCGCTGCCCGACATGGCGAATCTCCGCCAGGCCGTGATTGGCAACCTCGCGGGCGTACCGGGCATCTCGGTGCCGGTCGGCCGCCACAGCACCGGGCTGCCGATCGGCCTTCAGCTGCTCGGTCGCTGGGGCGAGGAAGCGCCGTTGCTGGACGCTGCCGCCCACCTCGAGGACGTGAGCAACAGGGCGTGGGTGGATGCCCTCCCGGCCGTCGCCGGGGCCTCCTGAGGGTGCTTGCAAGTGTGAAACACTCGGCTCATGGTCGCCTCTAACCTCGCGGACCTGGTCCGGGAGGCTGCCGCGACCGCAGGCGAGAAGACCGCCCTGGTGTGCGGGTCGACGACGCTCACCTGGGGCGAGCTCGACCAGCAGGTGAGCCGCTGTGCAGCGGGCCTCGTTGCGGGTGGCCATGCAGCTGGTTCACGGATCGGCATCCTGCTGCCGAACTCGGTCGAGTTCGTCGTCGCCTACTTCGGCATCTTGCGCGCCGGGCTGGTCGCGGTGCCGCTGAACACCGGCTACACATCGATCGAGCTCGGCTACCAGCTGTCGGATTCAGACGTCGTACTTGTCGTCACCGACAGCGACCGCGCCGGTGTGCTGCGCGACGCTCGGGAGGCGACCGCTCTCGTCGTGGACGCCGCGGATGGGGGCTGGCAACAGCTCCTCGACGCCGGCGACGGACTGGAGGCTCCGGAGCCGGCAACCGGCGGCGAGGACCTTGCCGTGCTGCTGTACACGTCGGGCACCTCGGGACGGCCGCGCGGCGCGATGCTCAGCCATCGCGCGCTGCTCGCCAACCTCGACCAGCTGGCGAGTATCGACCCGCCCGTCGTCGCCGCCGACGACCGTGTCTTGCTCGTGCTTCCGCTGTTTCATGTCTACGGGCTCAATGCCGGTCTCGGGATGGTGGCGAAGACCGGTGCGACCGGCGTGCTCGCCGAGCGCTTCGACCCGGTGGAGACGCTGGCGCTGGTCCGCGAGGAGCAGATCAGCGGAATCGTGGGTGCTCCGCCGATGTACGTCGCGTGGTCGATGCTTCCCGACCTCGGCAATTCCTTGTCATCGGTACGGGTCGCGTTGTCCGGCGCGGCGCCGCTTCCGGCTGCTGTGCTGTCCGCAGTGCTCGAGGCGAGCGGCCACCACATCTTCGAGGGCTACGGGCTGACCGAGACCGCACCGGTGCTGACGACGACGTTGTGCAGCCAGGTCGCCAAGCCGGGAAGCGTGGGTCGACCGGTTCCGGGTGTCGAGCTGCGAGTCGATTCCGACGCCGACGTGGCCGAGGATGACGACGAGTCGGCAGACGACCCGGGCGAGGTGGTTGTGCGGGGGGCGAACCTGTTCTCCGGCTACTGGCCGGACGGCGCGGGCGGCCCGGACGACGACGGCTGGTTCCGCACCGGGGACATCGGCTACCTCGATGCCGACGGCGACCTGTTCCTCGTCGACCGCACCAAAGACCTGATCATCGTCAGTGGTTTCAACGTCTATCCGCGCGAGGTCGAGGAGGCGCTGCTCGCGCATCCCGACGTCGCCGAGGTCGCCGCGATCGGCGTACCGCATCCCTACACCGGCGAGACCGTGAAGGCGCTGGTCGTCGTACGCGCGGGCGCGTCGGCATCGGCCGACGAGCTCATCGACTACGCGGCTGGGCGGATTGCGCGATTCAAGTGCCCGACGGCGGTCGAGTTCGTGGACGAGCTGCCGCACTCGCTCGCCGGCAAGGTCGCGCGCGGCCGGCTGCGAGACTCCACTCCGACCCTTGGCTGAGCCGCCGCGGGTCGTCGTCGTCGTCACCCCCGGGTGCCATCTCTGCGAGGACGCCGCCGCGAAGGTCGCCGAGGTGTGCGATCCGCTGGGTATCCAGTGGCGCGCTGAGGAGTTGTCCGCTCTCGACGGGCAGCGACAGAAGGAATGGCGCGAGATGGTGCCGGTGATCCTCGTCGACGGCGAGGTGCACGACATCTTCCGGGTCACCCCGGACAGGCTTCGCGCCGCGCTCGTGGACCGCTGACCATCGACATGTTCCTGGCAGCGCCCACCGAACAGAGCCGGCGTTCGCGAGCGTTCGCGCCGTTGCCGTCTGACGACGCTAGAACGTGCTCAGACGGCAATCGCGTCAACTAGAGGTGCGGCTAGCGCTCGGCGGGTGGGACGCTGATCAGGCGATCGCCGAGGCTATCTACCACGCCGTCGCGGCAGCGCGAATAACTCGTCGGATTGTCACGAGTTGGGTCGGTCGCCTTAGCTGGCTGACTCGGCCTGCGCGAGCCACTGCTGCTGGGTGCTGAGCGCTTCCTCGGTCTCCGCGGCCAGCTTGTCATCGCCCGAGGAACGCGCCCGCTCCAACCGAGCCTGCAGCTTGTCGACCGACTCGCGGAGGCGGATCACGAGTGTGGACTCCGGTATGTCGATCTGACGCGCCGCGCTGGCAGCGTCGCGGATGGTTCGCTCGATGTCGCCGAGCCGCCGCTCCAACTTGTCCTTCTCGTCGCGCGGCACGTGACCGATCTTTTCCCACCGGTCGTGAATCGACTTGAGCCGCTTGCGGGCGCCGTCGGGGTCGGCGGACGCGTCGAGGCGACTGGCCTCCTCGAGCAGCTCGCGCTTCTTGGCAAGATTCGTTGACTCTTCTTCGTTGCGGGCGCTGAACGCCTCGGACCGGCGGGCAAAGAAGCTGTCCTGCGCCGCCTTGAACCGCTGCCACAACTCGTCGTCGGACTCCCGGCTGGCTCGACCTGCGGCCTTCCACTGCGTCATCAGGTCGCGGTAGCGCTTTGCCGTCGCCACCCAGTCGGTGGAGTCGGCGAGCTTCTCGGCCTCGGCGGCCAGCTTCGCCTTGCGCTCACCCGCGGCTTCCCGCGCCGCGTCGAGCTCTGCGAAGTGTGCGCGCCGCCGGGTGTCGAACGCGCGTCGCGCCTTCGCGAACTCGTCCCACAGCCCGGAGTCGGTCTTGCGGTCGATGCGGATCGTCTTCCATTCCTCGACGAGTGTGCGGAAGCGATCGGCGCCGGCCTTCCACTGCTCACTGTCGGCGAGGGTCTTCGCTTCGGCGACGAGTGCGCGCTTGCGCTCCACGTTGGCTTCGGCGGCACGCGCGCGTTCCTCCGCCTTCGCCGCCAACCGCTCGTCCGTCTTCGCGACGACACCGTCGAGCCGCTTGCAGAGGGCGTCGAGGTCGCCCAGCGCTGCCGCCTCGGTGACCGTCGAGCGCATCTTGGTCGCAGTCTCCCGGACCGCCGCGGGGTCTGCGGTCGGGAGCTCGGCGCGGGCCTCGAGCAGCGAGACATCGGCGGCGAGATCGTCGTAGCGCTTGGTGTAGAAGGCGATGCCCTCTTCCGCAGGTCCGGCCTGCCACGAGCCGATCTGGCGCTCCCCGTCCGCGGTGCGGAGGAAGACCGATCCGTCCGCGTCGATGCGGCCCCAGTCGCTGGTCATCAGAATCGATCCTAGAAGTCGTCGTGTGGTGCCTTGGTCATGGGCCGATCGGGCCTTTCACAAACGCACTACCGCTTTGTGCACGAGTTCACAAACGGTCTATCGTCGATCTCTCGCGCCGTTTTGGGAGTCAGTGTGTCGGTGGCAGTATCGGGTGACGGGTTGCCGCGCCAGCATGCCCGCCGCACCTCGATCTCCGAGGCGACCGTCGCCCGGCTTCCGGTTTATCTGCGGGTCCTCGCCGGCTTCGCCGACGGCGGGATCGCGACAGTTTCCTCCGAGCAGCTCGCCGTGGCCGCGGGCGTCGGACCCGCGAAGCTGCGCAAGGACCTGTCTCACCTCGGTTCTTACGGGACCCGTGGCGTCGGCTACGACGTCGACTACCTGATCTACCAGATCTCGCGGGTGCTCGGCCTGACGCAGCACTACAGCGTCGTCATCGTCGGCGTCGGCAACCTCGGCCACGCGCTCGCCGGCTACGCGGGTTTCGGAACCCGCGGCTTTCGGGTTGCCGCGCTGGTCGACGCGGACCCGGCAAGGGTCGGGGAGACGATTGCCGGCCTCGAGGTGCAGCACGTCGATGAGCTCGAGACCATCGTCAAAGAGCACGAGGTGTCGATCGGGGTCATCGCGACGCCGGCGTCGGCCGCGCAAGATGTGTGCGACCGCCTCGTGGCATGCGGCGTGACCAGCGTTCTCAACTTCGCCCCTGTCGTCCTGAACGTCCCCGAGCAGGTCGACGTGCGCAAGGTCGATCTCTCGATCGAGCTGCAGATCCTTGCCTTCCACGAGCAGCGCAAGTCGCTCAGTGCTCAGGCCGCCCGATGAGCCTGCTTGCCGTTGGGCTGTCGCATCGCTCGACTCCGGTCGAGCTGCTCGAGCGCATGTCGCTCGACGCGGACGCACTTGCCAAGCTGCTGCACGATCTGGTCGGCGCAGAGCACATCGGCGAGGCGCTCGTCCTCGCGACCTGCAACCGGTTGGAGATCCACGCCGACGTCACGAAGTTCCACGGCGGAGTCAAGGAGATCGGCGAGCAGCTCGCGGTCCACACCGGTGTCGACATGGACACCCTGACGGACCACCTGTACGTGCACTACGAGGACCGCGCGGTCCAGCATGTGTTCGAGGTGGCGGCCGGCCTCGACTCAATGGTGGTCGGCGAGCAGCAGATCCTGGGCCAGCTGCGGGTTGCGCTCAACGTCGCGCGCGCCGAAGGAACCGTCGGCCGTTCGCTCGGGTCCGTCGTCGACAACGCGTTGCGCGTCGGCAAGCGAGCGCACTCGGAGACCGGCATCGACCGTGCGGGGCGGTCCATCGTCAGCGCCGGGATCGACCTCGCCACCGACCGGCTCGGCTCGTTGACCGACGCGAAGGTCGTGGTTGTCGGTGCGGGATCCATGAGCACGATCGCCGCGACGGAGCTCGTCGCTCGCGGCGTCGGAACCATCACGATCGTCAACCGCACTCTCGAGCGGGGGCAGCGGCTTGCCGAACAGGTCGGCGGCGGCGCGGTCCCGATCGACGAGCTGTCGGCGGCGATCACGTCGTGCGACGTTGTCGTCTCGTGCACCGGCGCGCTCGGCGTCGTCGTCGGCGTCGACGCGCTCCGGGACCGCGAGACGCGACCCGTTGTGGTGCTGGATCTCGCGATGCCGCGTGACGTCGATGCGGCCGCGCGCGACCTACCCGGCGTGACGGTCATCGATCTCGACGTTCTCGGTGAGGCGCTGCAGGGTGCGCAGGTCGTGCAAGAGGTCGATGCGGTTCGCCGGATCGTCCACGAAGAGGTCGGCGGCTATCTGGCGCGTCAGCGTGCCGATCGCGTCGCACCGACGGTGGTTGCGCTGCGCGAGCGTGCCCAACAGGTTGTCGACGCCGAGATGAGCCGTCTGCTCGGCCGGATGCCGGGCGCCGACGAGCGGACGATCAGCGAGTTCCGGCAGACCGTCGAGCGGGTGGTCGACAAGCTGCTGCACGCCCCCACCGTGCGGGTGAAGGAGCTTGCCGAAGCACCCGGTGGTGACTCCTATGCCGAGGTGCTGCGCGAGCTGTTCGCGCTCAACCCGTCGGCGACCGAAGCGGTCGCCCGGGCCGCGGTCGTCGTGGAAGAGGAGGCGCCGACATGACGGCGCTCGCGACGGACACGCTGCGACTCGGCACCCGGCGGTCCGCGCTCGCGCTCGTGCAGTCGGGCCTGGTCGCCGACGTGCTGCGCCAGGCCGGTCACGTTGTCGAGCTCGTCGAGGTCACGACGAAGGGCGACAACACGACGGGCGCCGTTGGCGATCTCGGCACCGGGGTGTTCGTCAATGAGCTGCGTCGGGCGCTCGCTGCCGGTGAGGTCGACCTCGCGGTGCACTCACTCAAGGACCTGCCGACCACGCCGGCGTCCGACGTGACCCTCGCCGCGATCCCGCGCCGAGCCGATCCACGTGACGCGCTGGTTGCGCGTGACGGCGCGACGCTCGCCGAGCTTCCGAGCGGCGCCCGCATCGGCACCGGCTCGCCGCGGCGGATGGCACAGCTGCGCGCCCTCGGCTACGGGCTCGACGTCGTGCCGATCCGCGGCAACGTCGACACCCGGATCGGGAAGGTCACGTCAGGGGAGCTCGACGGTGTCGTCGTCGCGATGGCCGGTGTCCACCGGCTAGGCCGCCGCGATGTCGTGACGGAGGTGCTCGATCCGGGTCAGCTGCTCCCGGCTCCAGGGCAGGGCGCGCTTGCGGTCGAGTGCCGAGCCTCCGATGCGGACTTCGCGGCCACGCTTGCGGCCGCGCTTGATGACTCGGCGACTCGGGCCGCGGTCACCGCGGAACGAACGCTTCTGGCTCGTCTCGAAGCAGGGTGTACGGCTCCGGTGGGAGCACTCGCCGATGTTGCGGTCGGCGACGAGGGGGAAGAGGAGATCTACCTGCGAGCGGTCGTCGCGAACATCGACGGAGCACGCGCAATCCGGTTGTCCATCACCGGCGGACTCGATGAACCCGAGGACGTCGGAAATCGTTTGGCGGCGAACCTGCTCGACGCGGGTGCGGCCGACCTGATCGGGGAGAACAGAACGTGACCACACGTGCCAAAGCCAAGACCGGCGTCGTCGTCTTCATCGGCGCGGGACCCGGCGACCCGGGGCTGCTGACGCTTCGCGCGGCGGACCTCCTTTCGGTCGCGGATGCCGTCGCAGTCCCGGAACCGCTGCGGACCGCGATCCTGCCGCTGTGCCGCGAGGGCGTCGAGCTGCTCGACGTGCACGGCTGCGACGGAGCTGTTGCCGGTAAGGCGCTTGCGACGTCGGCCAAGACGGGCAAGGTCGTCGTCCGCGTGCTGCCCGGCGACCCGACCGTGATGTGCGAGTTCGCCGAGGAAGCCGACACCGTCGCCAAGGCAAAGGTGCCCTTCGAGCTGGTGCCGGGGGTGAGCGCGGCGTTCGCGGTTCCGGCGTACGCCGGTGTGCCGGTGACGGACAAGCGTCACAGAGCCGTGCACGTGGTTGATGTCAGCGAGCACGCGGAAGAGCCGGACTGGGCATCGCTTGCCGGCCCGCGACGCACGCTTGTGTTGCTGAACTGCGCCGACGTTCTCGGCAAGGTCGCGGCCGCCCTCGTCGAGCACGGCTGGAAGGGTGACACCCCGGTGGCGGTCACGGCTGCCGGCACGACGACGTCCCAGCACACGGTCGTGTCGACCCTCGACACGGTGGAGCGCGACAGTGCGCCGCTCGACGGGCCGACGACTGCGGTGGTGGGCGACGTGGTGAAGCTGCGCGAGCGTCTGTCGTGGTGGGAGAGCAAGCCGCTGTTCGGCTGGAAGGTGCTGGTCCCCCGCACCAAGGACCAGGCCGGCGCGCTGTCGGAACGTCTCGTCGGCTTCGGCGCGGTGCCGGTCGAGGTGCCGACCATCGCGGTCGAGCCGCCGCGCACGCCGCAGGCGGTCGACCGCGCGATCCGCGGTCTGGTGCAGGGTCGCTACGCATGGGTGGCGTTGACGTCGGTCAACGCGGTCAAGGCAATCCGCGAGAAGATCGAAGAGCTCGGGCTCGATGCGCGTGCACTCGCGGGTGTGAAGGTCGCATGCGTCGGCGAGCAGACCGCTGCGGCGATGATCGCGTGGGGGATTCGTCCCGACCTCGTCCCGTCGGGCGAGCAGTCGAGCGAGGGCCTGGTCGCGGATTGGCCGGAGTACGACGCGACGTACGACGCGCTCGACCGGGTGCTCTTGCCGCGCGCGGACATCGCGACGGAGACGTTGGCCGCCGGTCTGCTCGAGCGGGGCTGGCAGATCGACGACGTGACGGCGTACCGGACGGTTCGGGCCGCACCGCCGCCCGCCGAGACCCGCGAGGCGATCAAGGCCGGAGGGTTCGACGCGGTCGTCTTCACGTCGTCGTCGACGGTTCGCAACCTCGTTGGCATCGCGGGTAAGCCGCACAGCTCGAGCATCATCGCGGTGATCGGTCCGCAGACTGCGAAGGCGGCGGAGGAGCTCGGGCTGCGGGTTGACGTCACGGCGTCGTCGCCGTCGACCGCCGCGCTGGTGGAGGCGCTCGCGGCGTTCGGTCGGGAGCGGCGCGATGCGGGCGACCTGCTGCCGCCGGGCAAGGCCAACAAGGCGAAGATCGTCGCGAGGAACAAGCGGAAGTAGACCAATGACGTTCCCCACCGCACGACCACGCCGGCTGCGCCGCACCGCGGCGTTGCGCCGGCTGGTCGCGCAGGTGGACGTCGCGGCTTCCGATCTCGTCCTTCCGCTGTTCGTCAAGGAAGGCGTCGCCGAGCCGGCGCCGATTGTCTCGATGCCGGGTGTCGTTCAGCACACCCGCGACTCGGTGCGAAAGGCAGCGGCGGAGGCGGCCGCGGCCGGGGTCGGCGGCGTGATTCTCTTCGGCATCCCTGCGGTGAAGGACGGGCGTGGGAGCGCGGCGGACGACCCCAAGGGAATCGTCCAGCTCGCGCTCACCGACGTCGTTGCCGAGGTCGGCGATGCGCTCGTCGTGATGGCCGACCTGTGCCTCGACGAATACACCGACCACGGCCACTGCGGATTGCTCACTGCGGACGGCGACGTCGACAACGACGCGACGCTCGAGCGCTACGCATCGATTGCGCTCGCACAGGCGGCGGCGGGTGCGCAGGTCGTCGGGCCGAGCGGAATGATGGACGGCCAGGTAGCCGCGATCCGCACCGCGCTCGACGGCGGCGGTTACACCGACGTCGCGATCATGGCGTACTCGGCGAAGTACGCCTCCTCGTTCTACGGCCCGTTCCGTGACGCCGCCGAGTGCGCGCCACAGTTCGGCGACCGGTCGTCCTACCAGCAGGATGCGGCTCGGTCGGCGAAGGAAGCCGTCGCGGAAGCTCGGCTCGACATCGCCGAAGGTGCCGACATCGTGATGGTGAAGCCGGCGATCGGCTACCTCGACGTGGTGCGTGCGGTCGCTGACGCGGTCGACGTGCCGGTGGCGGCGTACAACGTGTCCGGCGAGTACGCGATGGTCGAAGCCGCGGCTGCGAACGGCTGGCTCGACCGCGATCGCGCGATCCGCGAGATGGTCACGTCCATCAAGCGAGCCGGCGCCGGAATCGTGCTGACCTACTGGGCAACGGAGCTCGCCCAGCGGTTCACTCGCTGATCTTGACGTACAGGGCGTCGAACCGGCCGCCAGCCGCCAACAACGTCAAGATCACCGCAGGTCCGAGTTGGGACGTCGGATCTCAGTCAACCAGGGCTTGGTAGACGAGCTGCCGCAGCTGCGATCGGATCGGGTACGTGCTCGACGGCATCAGCTGGGTCATGAAGGTCACGGCCAGGTCCTCGGCCGGATCCACCCAGAACGCGGTGCTGGCCATGCCGCCCCAGTAGGACTCACCGGCGCTGCACATCACCTTGTGTGCCACCGGGTTCTCCGTGACGGCCAGCCCCAGCCCGAATCCGACGCCGTCGAATCGGGTCTCCGCGAACAGCGGCCGGCCGAACGCCTCGAGGTCCGCGCCGCCGGGCAAGTGGTTCCTGCTCATGTAGCGCACGGTGCGGGGAGAGAGCACGCGCGCACCGTCGAGCTCGCCACCGCGGACCAGCATCTGCGCAAAGCGCATGTAGTCGCGGCTCGTCGACACCAGCCCACCGCCGCCACCGAGGAAGCGAGCTGGTCGCTTGAACCGCTCACCGAAGACGTCATAGCGCACGTTGTGCCCGTGCGGAGTGCGTGCGTACAGCGCGGCGAGCCGGTCATGGTCGGCTTCGGGCACGTGAAAGCCGCTGTCACGCATGTCCAGCGGTCCGAAGATTCGTTCGGCGAAGAACGTGTCCAGTGACTGGCCGGACCAGATCTCGACAAGTCGTCCGACGACGTCGGTCGCGACCGAGTACAACCACTCTGTGCCGGGATTGAAGGCCAGCGGCATGGCCGCCCAGGCGACGACCGCATCGGCAAGGTCGGCGCCCTTGGCCGGTCCCCACTCGAGGCCGGCGTTGCGGTAGATCTCGTCGGTGACGTGCGCGTGGTGGAAGCCGTAGGTGAGCCCGGCCGTGTGGGTGAGCAGGTGCCACACGCGAATCGGCTCGGTTGCCGGCACCGTGACCGCCTTCGCCGCGGGACCGCCGACGTACACCTGCGGGTTCGCGAACTCCGGGATCCAGCGGGCGATCGGGTCGCTCAGCTCGAACGCACCCTCTTCGTAGAGCACCATCGCGGCAACCGAGGTGACGACCTTGCTCATCGAGTAGATCCGCCAGATCGTGTCGGGCTCGACCGCTCGGCTCGCCTCGATGTCGGCGTGCCCGTACGACGACAGGTGCGCTACCTCGCCGTGGCGGGAAATCGCGATCTGCCAGCCGGGCAGTCGCCCGTCGTCGACGTACTGCGCGAAGTGCCGGTCGATGCGGGCAAGGCGCTCGGCGTCGAAGCCGACGCGTCCCGGGTCAGTCGTCACTCCGAAGTCGGCCATCGGCACAGCGTGCCACCTGAAACAATGGATGTCGTGCCTGGTTCGAGCTCCGCTGACTTGTTCGCACGGGCGCAGCGCGTCATCCCGGGCGGGGTGAACTCACCGGTGCGGGCGTTCCGTGCGGTTGGTGGCGAGCCGCGGTTCATGGTCCGTGGATCCGGGCCCTATCTGTACGACGCAGACGGGCAGGAGTACGTCGACCTCGTCTGCTCGTGGGGGCCGATGTTGCTCGGCCATGCGCATCCGGGCGTCGTCGAGGCGGTGCAGCGCGCGGCGTCCGACGGCTTGTCGTTCGGTGCGCCGACGCCGGGCGAGGTCGAGCTCGCCGAGCTGATCTGCTCGCGCGTCCCGGCGGTCGAGCAGGTGCGCCTGGTCAACTCCGGCACCGAGGCGACGATGACTGCGGTGCGGCTCGCCCGCGGCGTGACCGGTCGGACCAAGGTCGTGAAGTTCGCCGGCTGCTACCACGGTCACGTCGACGCGTTGCTGGCAAGCGCGGGCAGTGGCGTAGTGACCTTCGGCTTGCCGGACACGCCTGGGGTCACCGGGGCGAGCGCCGCCGACACGATCGTGCTCTCGTACAACGACGCGCCGGCGGTGGAGGCTGCCTTCTCCGCGCAAGGCGATGACATCGCGTGCGTCATCGTCGAAGCCGCAGCAGCGAACATGGGCGTGGTCCCTCCGCGCGACGGCTTCAACGCGTTGCTGCGCGACGTGACATCACGGCACGGCGCGCTGCTGATCCTCGACGAGGTGCTCACCGGCTTCCGGGTCGGACCGGCCGGTTGGTGGGGCCTCGAGGGCGTGACGCCGGACCT
>JAICMG010000221.1 GCA_025929365.1 Frankiaceae bacterium | reverse complement strand
GCCGGCCGAGAGCTTCTCGACGGCGACCCAGTCGCCGGCGCTGTCCTGCCGCGCGACGAGCTTGTAGACGAACCCGGCTGTCGGGACGCCGCTGCCGGTCGCAACCGAGGTGCCGACGCCGTACCCGTCGACCGGTGCGGACGCCAGCGCGGCGATCGCATGCTCGTCAAGATCGCTCGTGACGACGATGCGAGTGCTCGTCGCGCCCAGCGAGTCGAGCAGCTTGCGGGCTTCGCGGGCTTGCGTCGGCAGGTCACCGGAGTCGAGCCGGATCCCGCCGAGCGAGGTTCCCGCTACCGCCACGGCGGAGCGGATCCCGGCTTCGACGTCGTAGGTGTCGACCAGCAGCGTGGTGCCGGCGCCGAGTGCGTCGACTTGTGCGGTGAAGGCGCTGCGCTCGTCGTCGTGCAGCAACGTGAAGGCGTGAGCCGCTGTGCCTGTCGTGGGGATGCCCCACGTCCGTCCCGCGGCCAGGTTGGACGTCGCGGCGAACCCGCCGATGTACGCCGCGCGGGCAGCGGCGACCGCAGCCCGCTCGTGGGTACGGCGCGATCCCATCTCGATGCAGGGCCGCCCTTCTGCCGCGCAGGTCATGCGCGCGGCAGCGGTCGCGACGGCGCTGTCGTGGTTGAGGACCGACAGCACGAGGGTCTCCAGGACGACGCACTCCGCGAAGCTGCCTTCGATGGTCAGGACCGGTGACCCGGGGAAGTAGACCTCGCCCTCCGCATAGCCGTCGATAGCTCCGGAGAAGAGGTAGCCCGCCAGCCACTCGCGGGTTGCCGCATCGATCACGTTGCGGCCGCACAGGAAGTCCAGCGACTCCTCGTCGAAGCGGAAGTCAGTCAGTGCGTCCAGCAAGCGCCCGGTTCCGGCGAGCACGCCGTAACGGCGGCGGCCCGGAAGCGACCGCGCGAACACCTCGAACACGCAGCGACGATCTGCAGCACCGCTGCGCAGCGCGGCATCGACCATGGTGAGCTCGTACTGATCGGTCAGCAGAGCCGTGGTCATACCGAGATTTCATCAGGTACCGCTTCGGCGGAGACGGGCGCCGACGTGGGTTGCGGGCGGCGGAGCATCAGGACCACGCCCGCGACGACCGCGACCGTTGCTCCGGCAGAGCGAACCGTGAACGGCTCGCCGAGCAGCAGCGCGCCGAGGGCGACCGCGACGACCGGGTTGACGTAGGCGTACGTCGTCGCGAGTGACAGCGGGGCGTTGTGCAGCAGCCACACGTACGCGGAGTACGCCACCATCGAGCCGGCGACGATGAGGTAGGCGAACGCGAGCCAGGCACGGTAGTCGATCGCCCCTACGTGCAGCGCGCCGAACTCGCCGGTCACCGCCGCGGCGATCAGGCACCCCAACCCGCCACACACCATCTCCATGCCGGTCATGACGAGTGGTCGCCGAACCGTGGGCGCGGTTTGCGACCACACCGATCCCGATGCCCAGCTGATTGCGGCGATGACGACGATCAGGATCCCGACCGGGCTCGCGCGCCCGCTCCCCGATCCGACAACGAGGGCGGCGACACCTGCAAAACCGAGGGTCAGACCGAAGACGTGGTAACGACTCGTCCGCTCGCGACCGAGCGCAGCGGCGAGGATCGCGGCCCAGATGGGGACGGTCGCCACGACGACGGCGGCGACTCCCGATGGGATCCGCTTCTCCGCCACCGACACGAACCCGTTGCCCCCGAACGGCAGCGCCAGACCGATCACGGCCGCGGCCCCCCATTGCCGGCGACCGAGCGGATCCGGCTTGCCGTCGGGTGCCGGACGCCGGAGGGTCAGCGCGAGCATGACGACGCCGGCGAGGGTGAACCGTGCACCGGCCAGCACCAACGGCGGGACCGCGGCGCCATGACTCGGATGGACCGCGACGCGAATGGCGAGATAGGTCGAACCCCAGAGGAGGTAGACGGTCCACAGGGCGACCCAGAGGCGGGTCGTGCTCGGCTTGTCGCCCATGGCTCGACACTAGGAGTGCTCGCCAACGGTTTTGATGACGCGAGGGCGCGGACGATGATGGCCATATGACGGCGCCGACCATCGAGCGGTCGCGAACGCCCGACGTCCGGGAAACCGAGGATCCGGACAAGCCGTGGGTCGCGATCGTGTGGAACGACCCGGTGAACCTGATGAGCTACGTGACCTGGGTGTTCCAGAAGCTGTTCGGCTACAGCCGAGAGAAGGCGACCGCACTGATGCTCGACGTGCACCAGAAGGGCAAAGCCGCAGTGTCGAGCGGAAGCCGCGAACAGATGGAGGCCGACGTCGCTCGCTTGCACGCGGCCGGCCTCTGGGCGACGCTGCAGCAGGACTAGGCAGCGACGTGGGTTCGGTACGCCGTCGTGGCGGCCCCGGGTCTGGTGGCAGGGTCAGGGTCGGCCTGGACGCCGCCGAGGTCGTCCTGCTTGCGAGCCTTGCCGGCCAGGTGCGCGGGTTGCTGGTGGCGGACCTGCCCGAGGGGCTCGCGGACACCGAGACCGACCCGTTGCAGTCCATGACGGCGTTGTCGGCCGCCGAGGTCAGGCCGCCTGAAGAACCCGTGATGCGGCGGCTGCTTCCGGACGCCTACCGCGACGACCCCGATTCCGCGGGGGAGTACCGCCGCCTGATGGAGGCCGACCTTCGTCTTCAGAAGGCGGCCGCCCTTCAGCGAGTGCTCGACGATCTGGCGGGTGCCGCCCCTCGCAAGCGGGACGAGCTGCGCCTCGAGCTCGACGACGCGAGTGCGGAGCAGTGGCTGTACGCGCTGACCGACGTCCGGCTCGTCCTCGGTACGACGCTGGGCGTCACCGAGGACATGGAAGGGGAACGCGAGGACCTCGAGCCGGGTTCGGCACGGTTCATGCAGCTCGGCATCTACGACTGGATGACGTGGTTGCAGGATGCGATCGTTCAAGCCGTTTCGCACGACTGACATAGCCTGCTCCGCGTGCTCCGGATACGCCGTGAACTCCGAGACGCAATCGTCGATCACGCGCGTCGAGACCATCCGGACGAGGCGTGCGGGGTGATCGCGGGACCTACCGGCAGCGATCGCCCGGAGCGCTTCGTGGCAATGCAGAACGCGGAGCGGTCGCCGACCTTCTACCGGTTCGACTCGATGGAGCAGCTTCGGGTCTGGCGCGAGATGGACGACCGCGATGAGGAGCCGGTGGTGATCTACCACTCACACACGGCGACGGAGGCCTACCCCTCCCGCACCGACATCGGGCTCGCCGCCGAGCCCGGGGCGCACTACGTGCTGGTCTCCACGCGAGAGCCGGACACCACCGAGTTCCGCAGCTTCCGCATCCTCGACGGCGTCGTCGAGGAAGAACCGGTCGAGATCGAGGGCTAGGCCGGAATCCCGGCCGATTTCAGGATGTTGCGAAAATATGACCATGGCAGTTGAGGCACGCATCCCGACGATCCTGCGCAGCTACACCGGCGGCGAGAAGGCGGTCACCGG
>JAICMG010000036.1 GCA_025929365.1 Frankiaceae bacterium | reverse complement strand
TTCCAGCACTACGCCGCGTTCACGCACATGACCGTCTGGCAGAACGTCGCTTTCGGGCTCAAGATCGCGAAGGTGCCGAAGCCGAGGATCAAGGAGCGCGTCGCCGAGCTGCTCGCCCTCGTCCACCTCGACGGCCTTGCGTCCCGCTACCCCTCGGAGCTCTCGGGCGGTCAGCGGCAGCGCATGGCACTCGCTCGAGCACTCGCGGTGGAGCCCGGACTGCTGCTGCTCGACGAGCCGTTCGGCGCCTTGGACGTCAAGGTGCGCCAGGAGCTTCGGGACTGGCTGCGCAGGCTGCACGACGAGGTGCATACCACGACGATCTTCGTGACGCACGACCAGGAAGAGGCGATGGAGATCGCCGACCAGATCATCGTGATCGACCACGGCATGGTCGAGCAGGCCGGCAGTCCGGGCGAGCTCTACGACCGGCCGGCCAACGACTTCGTGATGGGCTTCCTCGGCCCGGTCACCACGCTGGGTGGACGCCTGGTCCGGCCGCACGACATCGATGTCGGAACCGTGGCAACGCCCGGGTCGCTGCCGGCGACGCTCGACCGCGTCGTGTCGCTCGGCTTCGAGACGCGCATCATCGCGACTCCGCATGCTGGCGGTGAGCCCGTCACGGTGCAGCTGACCCGCCACCAGATCCACGAGCTGGCGCTGAACGTCGGCGACACGGTGTTCCTCAACGCGCTCCCGACCCCTGGTCGCCTCGCGTCGGTCCCGCCGGTACAGGCGGGCCGTCGTACCGGCTAGGACGTCAGTACGGCGATCGAGAGCAGGATCGTGTCGTAGGCGAAGTGGGTGAGGATCGCGCGTCCGATCCGGCCGCGCTTCTGGAACGAGCGGGTCAACAGGTAGCCGAACGGCATCGTCATGAGGAACGCGATGCCGTAGTACACGTGGTAGGACTCGCGCACGGCGAAGCTCAGCGCAAAGGCCGACCAGCGGGTCCAGCCCATCTGAGACAGCCGCGTGAGGAAGTAGCCGTTGACGATCACTTCCTCGTTGATCGCCGTGGTTGCCGAGAGCAGCACCGCGTAGATGAGGTAGTACGCCGGAACGTGGGAGTTCGACTCGGCGACGTTGAGATGCTCGAGCGGAGACAGCACGAGTGCAAGCACGCCGGTCAGCGCAAACGCGCCGACCAGAAGCCCCAGCGCACCGGGGACGTCGCGGCCGAGACCGGCGCGGGTCAGGCCGAGCCGTGACGGCGGTTGGCCGGTACGGGCGAGCAACAGCAGCGCGATGGGAACGACGAGCGCGGTCGTGAGGTAGCCGAAGGTCAGCAGGAACAGGCTGACCCCGGGATGGTGCTTGAGCGGCAGGTCGAACTCGTTGAGGTCGCTCACGCCGCCGAGGTGGCGGGCGAGGATCGTCACCGCACCCGCGACTCCGGGCAGCGCGAAGGCCGCGACCACGAAGCCCGTCTCCCACCCCAGCCAGCGCGACTGGGGTCCCGGCTCAGCCGGCGACACGGTCTGCGGCGTCAGCCCCGGATCGCGCGTCGCGAGCGGGATCGATCCGTCCGCGGCGAGGCGGTTGTGCGCGGCGAGGGTCGAGGCGACCTGGCTCTGGGTTTCGCCGAAGCCCTGCGCGAGGTACGCCGCGCGCGTCACCCAGCCGACGTTGGCCGGACGCGCGATGGTCCAGCTCGCGGCGACCGTGCGGCCGTCGGCGCAGACCACGATCAGGCGCTGGAAGCTCTCACGAGCAACCCGCTCAACTGCTAGTCCCAGTACCTCCGCGCGGGGCAGCTTGTAGGTCGCCAGCACGTCGCGAACGGTCGTCGTCCACGGATCGAGGACGAGTCCGGTTCGCACGACGCGCAGAACGAGCGCGAGCAGGACAGCAGTGACCACGCCGAGGATGGCGCGGGTTCCTCCGTCGACACCGCTCGCGAGCTCGCCGAGCCCGAAGATGACGACGCCGAGCGATGCGAGCGCAGCAACCGCGGAGACGACACCGTCCGAGCGCACTCGCATCGACGGTGGCCTCAGCTGAGGGGGCGCCGCGACCATGACTCCGCCAGGGTGAGGAAGCGGTCGTTCTCTTCTGGAAGACCGGTGGTGACTCGGACGCCTTCCCCCGCGAACGGCCGAACCAGCACATCGTCGCCGGCGCAGTGTTCGGCAAACGGCGCCGCGTCGTCGCCGACCGGGAGCCAGACGAAGTTGGCTTGTGACGCCGGCACGTCGTACCCGAGCTCGCGGAGCACCGCTGCCGTTCGCTCGCGTTCCGCGACCGTGAGCGCGCAGCGACGGCGTACCTCGTCCTCGTCGCCGAGCGCCGCGATCGCACACTGCTGCGCGAGACCGCTGACACTGAACGGCACCTGCGTCTTTCGCACCGCCGTCACGATCTCCGATGCGCCGATGCAGTAGCCGACGCGCAGGCCGGCGAGTGCGAACGCCTTGGAGAACGTGCGGGTCACGACGACGTTCGGCCGGTCTCGGAACGCGAGGAGCGCGTCAGGAACCACCGCGGGATCGGCGTAGTGGTGGTATGCCTCGTCGATGACGACGAGCACGTCGTCCGGGATCTGCTCGACGAACGCGGACAGCTCGGCGCCGACCGCGGTGCCGGTCGGGTTGTTGGGGTTGCAGACGATGACGAGCCGGGTTCGCCGCGTGATCGCCGCCGCCATCGCGTCGAGGTCGTGAACGTGATCGCGTAGCGGCACCTTCACCGATGTGCCGCCCGCGACCGTCGTGATGATCGGGTAGGCCTCGAACGCGCGCCAGCCGAAGACGACCTCGTCGCCGGAGTCGATCACCGCCGACGCGATCTGCCCGACCACCTCGACGCTGCCGGCACCGACTGCCACCTGCTCGGGCGCGACGCCGTGATACGTCGCGATCGCCTCGACGAGCCCGGTTGCCGTCATGTCGGGGTAACGGCTGACCCCCGAGGTCAGCCGGCCGATGGTGGCCGCGACGGCGGGCAGCAGCCCGTACGGCGACTCGTTGCTGGCGAGCACGACGGCGCCGGGAGACTTCCGCCCCGCGACATAGGCCGGCAGCGACGCCATGGCCGGGCGCAGGCGGACGGTCACGTCGTACAGCCTGCCTCAGAGGTTGCCGCGACGCTCCTGCTCGCGCTCGATCGCCTCGAAGAGCGCTTTGAAGTTGCCCTTGCCGAAGCCCTGGGAGCCGTGCCGCTCGATCAGCTCGAAGAAGACGGTCGGCCGGTCCTGCACGGGTTTGGTGAAGATCTGAAGGAGGTAGCCGTCCTCGTCGCGGTCGGCGAGGATTCCGCATTCGCGCAGTGTCTCGATCGGCACGCCGGTGTCGCCGACCCATGCTCCCAGCTCGTCGTAGTAGGCACCAGGTGTCGTGAGGAACTCCACGCCGGCGGCGGACATCGCCGTGACCGCGGCGACGATGTCGTCCGTGGCCAGCGCGATGTGCTGCACGCCAGGACCGCCGTAGAACTCGAGATACTCGTCGATCTGGCTCTTGCGCTTGCCGACCGCCGGCTCGTTGAGCGGGAACTTCACCTTGCGCGTGCCGTCCGCAACGACCTTGCTCATCAGTGCCGAGTACTCGGTGGCGATGTCGTCACCGACGAACTCCTTCATGTTCGTGAAGCCGAGGATGCGGTGGTAGAAGTCGACCCACTCATCCATGCGTCCCAGCTCGACGTTGCCGACGACGTGGTCGATTCCGGTGAACCACTGAGCGGGCTCATCGATCACGTCATCGCGGGCGACGAAACCGGGCAGGAACAGGCCGCGGTAGTCACCGCGGTCGACAAAGGTGTGCCGCGTCTCGCCGTACGCCGCGATGGTGGCGAGGACGACCTCGCCGTCCCCGTCTCGATAGGCGTCGGGACGCGCGACGCCGAGCGCGCCACGGGACACGGCGAGCTCGTAGGCGTGGGTCGCGTCGGGCACCCGAATCGCGACATCGACGACGCCGTCGCCGTGTGCCGCGACGTGGTCGGAGATGTAGGTGCCGGACCGGACGGCTCCGCTGACGAGGAATCGGGCCGCGCCCGAACTGAGGACGTAGTCGGCACTGTCGCGGTGACCGGTCTCGGGGCCCCGGTAGGCGACGACGCGCATCCCGAAGGCGGTCGAGTAGAAGTGCGCGGCCTGCTTTGCGTTGCCGACCGCGAAGTGGATGTAGTCGATGCCCTCGACGGGGAAGGGCAGGGTGCTGGTGAGGCTGGCAGCGCGGATCTCCGTCAACGTCATGCCACCGAGCCTGGCGTGGCTGGTCGCGTCGTACAAGACTTCGGCGACATACTGTGCAATGTGTCCACCGTTGACGCTCTGGACGGTCGAATCATCGCGCTGTTTGCCACCGAGCCGCGCATCGGTGTGCTGGAGGCATCGCGCCGGCTGGGCGTCGCACGGGGCACGGTGCAGGCCCGGCTCGACCGCCTCGAGGCGGCCGGCGTCATCACCGGGTGGGCGCCGTCGGTCGACCCGGGCGCGCTCGGCTTCCCGGTGTCGGCGTTCGCCACGCTCGAGATCGCGCAGGGCCACGGCCACGACGGCGTCGCCGCGCATCTGCGCACGATCCCGGAGGTTCTGGAAGCGCACACGATCACCGGCGCCGCCGACATGATGGTGCGGCTGGTCGCGCGCTCCAACGCGGATCTGCAACGCGTGATCGACGGCGTCGTCGCGCATCCCGACGTCACCCGGGCGTCGACGGTCATCGTGCTGTCGAGCGAGGTGCCTAGCCGCATGCTGCCGCTGGTGGAAGTCGCGACGAAGCAGGCCTAGCCTCCGACGTATGGAGGCTGGCGAGCTGCTGGAGCGGTTCGAGGCGTTCGTCGCGAGCGAGGGCAAGATCGAGTCCGACAGCTGGATGCCCGACGCGTACCGCAAGACTCTGGTCCGGCAGATCTCGCAGCACGCGCACTCCGAGATCATTGGGATGCAGCCCGAGGGCAACTGGCTGACCCGCGCGCCGTCGCTGCGACGCAAGGCGATCCTGCTCGCCAAGGTGCAGGACGAGGCGGGACACGGGCTGTATCTCTACGCAGCGGCCGAGACGCTCGGCACGTCGCGCGACGAGATGGTCGATGCGCTGCTCGACGGCACCGCGAAGTACTCATCGATCTTCAACTACCCGACTCCCACGTGGGCCGACATCGGCGCGATCGGCTGGCTGGTCGACGGCGCCGCGATCATGAACCAGGTCCCGCTGTGCCGCTGCTCCTACGGTCCGTACGCGCGGGCCATGAAGCGTGTCTGCAAGGAAGAGTCGTTTCACCAGCGGCAGGGCTTCGACATCCTCGTGACGTTGTGCCGCGGCAGCGACGCGCAACGAGCGATGGCGCAGGACGCGCTCGACCGCTGGTGGTGGCCGTCGCTGATGATGTTCGGCCCGCACGACGGCGACTCGCCGCACTCGGCGACCTCGATGCGTTGGCGGATCAAGCGGTTCAGCAACGACGAGCTGCGGCAGCGGTTCGTGGACGTGACAGTGCCACAGGCGCACTTCCTCGGGCTGCGGATCCCCGACGACGAGCTCGTCTACGACGACACGACGGGTCACTGGAAGTTCGGCGAGCCGGACTGGGACGAGTTCCAGCGCGTGCTCGCCGGCGACGGGCCGTGCAACGCGGAGCGCATCGAGCGGCGTACCCGGGCGCACGTCGACGGCGCGTGGGTGCGCGAAGCCGCCGAGGCATACGCCGCGAAGCACGTCGCAGCCCCGGCGGCCTGACGTGCTCTGGGAGGTGTTCGTGCGAGCGCGGGGCGGGCTTCATCACGCGCATGTCGGCAGCATCCATGCGAGCGATGCCGAGCTGGCAATGGAGAACGCGCGGGATGTCTTCACCCGCCGCGGCGAGGCGGCGAGCCTCTGGGTGGTGCCGTCGACCGCGATCGTCGCGAGCGACCCTGCGGATGCCGACGTGCTCTTCGAGCCCGCGATGGACAAGGAGTTCCGGCACCCGACGTACTACGAGGTGCCTGACGGTGTCACGAACCTCTGAGCTGCCCTCGGTCGAGGCGGTCGCCGACGGCTGCCTGCTGCTGTCGCATCGGCTCACCGAGTGGGTCGGCGACGCACCGACGATGGAGGAGGACGTCGCCCTCGGCAACATCGCACTCGACCTCCTCGGGCAGGCGCGCGGCTTGTTGTCGCACCTCGGCGATGAGGACCAGCTCGCGTACTTCCGTGATGCCGACGACTTCCGGAACCCGGCGATTTGCGCGGCGCCGAACGGCGACTTCGCGCGCACCATGCTGCGGCAGCTGTTCGCCGACTGCTGGCTGGAGGTCGTGTGGGCGGCATGGTCGCAACACGCGGACGACGTGGTGCGCGGCGTTGCGGCGAAGGCCGTGAAGGAGAACGCCTACCACCGGCGGCACTCGCGGTCATGGGTGGTCCGGCTCGGTGACGGCACCGAGGAGTCACGACGCCGGTTGCTGTTCGCGCTCGAGGAGCTGTGGCCGTTGACCGCCGATCTTGCGCTGCCCGGTTGGCGCGAGGCGGTCACGGACGTGCTGGTCGAGGCGACGATCCCGGTGCCGGCCGCTGTCGAGGGTGACGACGAGGCCATCGCGGCGTGCGACGAAGCCCGTCGCGAGCTGCTCGCGGAGATGCAGTCACTCGCGCGCGCACATCCGGGGGCGACGTGGTGACGACGGCCGGCGTCGTGGCATGGCAGGTGCTGGCGCACGTCATGGATCCGGAGATCCCGGTCCTGTCGGTCCTCGATCTCGGCATCGTCCGCGACGTCTCGGAGTCGCCGGACGGGCGCCGCGTTGTCGTCGTCGTGACGCCGACGTACTCGGGATGCCCGGCGACTGAGGTCATCGTGTCCGACATCAGGACCGCGCTGGACTCGGCGTACGACGAGGTCGATGTTCGCGTGCAGCTGCTGCCGGCGTGGACCACGGACTGGCTCTCCGTCGAAGGTCGCGACAAGCTGCGCGGCTTCGGGATCGCGCCCCCTGCGGGACGCGCGCTGCTGCCGGTCCTCGGATCCGACCGTCCTGACGCATGTCCGCAGTGTGGCTCGCGCGAGGTGGAGCAGCTCGCCGAGTTCGGGTCGACGCCGTGCAAGGCGCTGTGGCGATGCGTCGCCTGCCGGGAGCCGTTCGACTACTTCAAGATCCTCTAGGCGCTCGCGTGGCACGCACCTACTACCCGTTGCGGGTCGCCGACGTACGCCGGGAGACGTCCGACACCGTGTCGGTCGCACTCGACGTTCCGGAGCAGCTGCGGGCGACGTTCGCCTTCTCACCCGGCCAGTTCGTCGGGTTCCGGGTGCCCGGGCCCAACGGGAAGCCGGTCACGCGCTCGTACTCCATCTGCAGCGGCCTCGACGACCGCGAGCTTCGCGTCGTCGTGAAACACCTGCCGGGTGGCGTGTTCGGGACGCTGGCCAACACGACGCTTGCGGTGGGTGACGTGTTGGAGACGCTCGCGCCGATGGGCCGCTTCACCGTCCCCGTGGATGCGGCTGCGACTCGGCGCTACCTCGGGCTTGCGGCGGGTAGCGGAATCGGACCGGTGATGTCGGTGCTGCGTTCGGTCCTCGCGCGCGAGCCGGTGAGTGAGTTCACGCTGGTCTACGGCAACCGCGCGTCGAGCTCGACCATCTTCCGCGACGAGCTGTGTGACCTGAAGGATCGCTATCTCAATCGATTGACGCTGATCCACCTCTTCAGCCGCGAGCAGCAGGCGACGCCGCTGCTCAACGGGCGGCTCACCGAGGACAAGCTGCGCGAGCTCGCCGCTGGTCTGCTCGACGTGCCGTCGTACGACCATGCGTTCGTCTGCGGGCCGGAACCGATGACCGTGCGGCTGCGCGACACGTTGCGGACGCTCGGAATGCCGGCCGAGCGGGTGCACATGGAGCTGTTCGGCGTGCACGGCGCGCCGGGCCCGGACGTCGCCGCGGCAGCTGGTGAGCACGACGTCGCGCTGACCGTCACCTTGGCGGGCGTCACCTCGACGGTCGCCTCGAACCGGACCGCCACGGTGCTGGACGCGGTCGCGGCGGCCGGACTGGATGCGCCGTACTCATGCACCGGCGGGGTCTGCGCAACGTGCCGCGCGAAGGTGACGGCCGGCTCGGTCGAGATGAAGGTCAACTATGCACTCGAGCCGTGGGAGCTCGAGGCCGGCTTCGTCCTCACCTGTCAGTCGGTTCCGACATCCTCGGAAGTGGCCGTCGACTACGACGCGGTCTAGGGCGCTTCCGCTGCACGCGGTGCCGGCGCCGGGTGCCGCTGCTTCCATTGCCGCTTGACGACACTAGAGCGTCTTCAGACGGCAATCGCGTGAACCACCAGCCGGCTGCGACTAGCCGGTGCTCGCGGCCGCGTGCGCGTGGCGAGGCAGGACCCGGGTGCCCCAGTGCGTCCGTCGCAACGTCGCCAACGCGTAGAACCGCACCGGGATCAGCAAGAGGACGTGCATGAACCCGTAGACGACGAACAGGAAGAACCCGGCGTCGCGCGTGCGAACGACACCATAGGCGGCACGCAGCAGTGCAATGGCGGCCAGCACTCCGAGGTATCGCTCGACCACCGACGGTCCGTGCTCCACTCCTTGAAGCGCGGTCAGGGCCAGCGCGGCCATCAGCAGGAACGGCAGGACGCCTTGCAGCACGAGGTCGAGGAGCAGGTACGGGTGCGGCCGGCGGATGTTGCGCAGGCTCCAGACCATCTCGCGGTAGAAGCTCTTGTTCCAGCGCAGCTGCTGGCGCAGGTACTGGCGGATGGTCGTCGGCACCTCGGTGTAGGACACGGCGTCGGCGTCGAACAGCACCTTGTAACCGCTGCGCAGCACGAGGTTGGTCAGGTGACGGTCGTCGCCGAACGTGCACTCCTCGCCGAGGAACCGCTGCGTGACGTAGTCCTCCTTGACCGCCTCGACCACACTTCGCCGGTACGCCGAGAAGGGCCCGGAGCAGCACATCACCGTGCGGAACACGCTCTGTGCCGCGCGCTCCTGGTGAAAGGCGTTCCAATAGCGGTAGCTGATCAGCCGGGTGAGCAGGTTCGTCGTGCGGTTGCGCACCCGCACGTCGCCGGTGACGGCACCGATCTCCGGGTCGGCGAAGTGCGACACCAGGTTGCGGATGCCGTCGCGGGTGATGGTCGTGTCCGAGTCGATCGTGACGATGATGTCGCCGCGCGCCTCGTCGAGCACCGCCCGCTGGCTGACCCGCTTGCCGCGGTTGTCCGGCTGCAGGACCACCCTGATCCGGCCGCCCGCGTACTCCTCGAGCAGATCCATCAGGGACTCACGGTTGGGCGAGCGGTCGTCGACCACGATCGCCTCCAACCTCGGGTAGTCGACCGCGTCGATCGAGCGCAGGCAGTCATGCAGGACGGCGATGTCCTCGTTGTAGACCGGGACGATCACCGACACCGACGGGGTCCACTCGATCCCTGGGCGGACGTATGTCCGCTGGCGCCGGTGGTCCAGCACCGCGAGTGAGATCTGCAGGAGGAGATGGCCGAGCGCCAGGATGCCGTAGACGACCAGATAGGTGCGGATCGGGCTCACCGGACCTCCTCGAGCGCGCACGGCCGCTCGACGTGGAAGCCCTGCACGTAGTCCACGCCGAACTCCTGCAGCAGATCGATGCTGCGGTCGTCGCTCACCGCCATCGCGATGACCCGGTAGCCGAGCTCGTGGGCAAGCCCGGTGAGCGCGCGCACGATCTTCTGGTCTGCCGGGCTGTCGGCGAGGTGCCGGACGAAGGAGCCATCGATCTTCACGTAGTCCAGCGGCAGCACGCGCAGCTGCGCGAGCGCACCACCGTTGGCGCCGAAGTTGTCGACGGCGAAGCTGCAGCCGAGCGCGCGAAGCCGTGCCGAGAAGACCTTGACGTCGTCGACGTTCACGTCGGCGGTCGTCCCGTTGACCTCGAAGATCAGCGCCGAAGGGTCGACGCCGGTCGCGGCGAGCGCCGCCTCCAGCGTCTGCGCGAACTCACCACTCGCCAGGCTGCTCTCGCCGATGTTGATCTCGAGCCGGATGCTCGCACCGCGCGCCGTCTCGGCAGCGATGATTCCGACCGCGCGCCGCGCCACCCACACATCCACGGCAAGGCCGAGGCCGAACTGCTCGGCGACCGGAAGGAACTGTGACGGCGGCAACAGCTCGCCATCGGAAAGCGGGAGCCGGACCAGCAGCTCCCACTGGTCGGGCTGGTCGCGCAGGCTGCGCACCCGCTGCGCGTGCAGGGCGAAGCCGTCTGTTTCGAGCGCGTGCCGGATCCGCACCGCCCATTCGTGAACCGCGCTGACGCTTGTACCCAGCCGGAGGTCGGAGATGACCGCGCGGTTGCGCCCGGCCCGTTTCGCCGCCGCCATCGCGACGTCGGCCTCCAGCAAGACGGCGCCGGCGCCGAGCCCGGGCCGGTCGAGCAGCATGATTCCCGCGCTGGCGGTCGCGCGGAGTCCCGGCCGGTCGGCGCTGAGGTCGCTGGCGGCCACCCGGGCGAGCGCCCGGTTGACGTTCGACACGACGTCGTCGCGCTCGACGTTGGACAGCAAGACCCCGAACGTGTCACCACCGAGCTGCGCGACCTCGCAGCCACTGAAGCTGCCCGCAAGGGTGACACCGAACGCGCGCAGCACGCTGTCACCGACGTCCGCTCCCGCTGCGGCATTGACGTGTCGAAAGTTGTCGAGGCCGAACTGCACCACGGCGTACGGCTCAGGTGCGTCCAGCACCGCCTCGATCCGGTGCAGGAAGGTGGGCCGGTCGACGAAAGCGACCGCGCTCCGCCCCGTGTCGGGGGACGGCCAGGTGGCGGTGCGCTGCACGGGGACGGCGGGCGTCGCGACCGCGGCGTCGATCGGGTCCGGCGTCGTCGCCCCCGACTGCCGCTGGCGCGGGATGCCGACCACCGACTTCCCGAACCGCCACAACTTGTTGGCGACCTCGGGAAGGACGGTCAGCGTGCCGACGTGACCGGGCGGGCCGGGCCACTCACTGGAAACCTCGCTGGGCTGGGACATGACTTTCCATTCCGCCGGCTGTTCTCGGACGAAGCGTGCAGGATGCAACTGTTGCGGTAATCAATCGACCTGTCGGCGAGCGGGTGGATAGGAACAAATGACTGTTAGCGGTAGCCCATAGGTGATGCGATGGCCGGCCATAGCGGGATCAACTCGAGCAAATCGGCGATGCGTCGCAGCGCTGCCGGCGGCCGTCACTGCGACGTACGAACGCTGGATACCGCGAAGTACGCGGTCCTCCGGCTACCGGGTGGTCGCGAGCCGTTGCGAGTCAGTCTGGACGATCCAGTCGCCCGGGACGGTGTGGCGAACCACGGGACCACGGCGAAGCATTTGGTAGGCCTGAGCCGCTGTCACCAGCGACACGGCGGCAACAACGCCGGGCACCGGCAACGGCGACTGATGCGTGAGCGACAGGACGACGAGCAGCGCGAGCAGCAAGCCGCGACCGATGATCGCAATCGTGGAGATGATCAGCTCGTCGCGCCGCGCGCCGCGGTCGGTCGACAGCGCGCGCAACAGTCCGAGCACGGCGACGAGCGCTACCCCGTACGACGTCGCCAAGCTTGCGCTCGCGTGCGCGCCCATCGACGTGGCGATCACGGTGAGCGCCGTACCGGCGATCCAGCCGGCCGCCGCGAACCAGCACGTCGCCACCCGTCCGTGCCGCACCAGGAACGTGCGCTTGCCGAAGAGGGCGTCGCCGCGGACGTCGCGAAAGTCCTTGAGCAGGATGCGACCGATGAAGCCGACATAGAGCCCGCCCAGCAGCACCACGGATGCCGCATCGATCCGAGTGGCGGTGCTGAACGCCCCCACCAAGAACGGCACGGCGACGTAACACGCGGGCAGCACCAGCGACGCGACGGTGCCGCGGCCCGAAAGCCCGATCGGTGGCAGGGAGTACGCCGCCGAGATCGCCAGCCCGATCGCTGTGACGGACAGTGCGGGCCAGCCGAGCGCAGCCGCGGTTGCGAGCGCAATGCCGGCTCCCCCGGCAGCCACGATGATCATGTGCCGATGACGGGCCAACCCGGTGACGAGCGGGCGGTCGTGCCGGCCGGCGAGATTGATGCGGTCGATCGCGAGGTCGGCAAGATCGTTGAGGGCGACGGAGTAGACGAGGAAGCCCGCAACGACGGCCAGCGCCGGCAACAGAGCGGCTGAGTCGCGCGCATTGCCTCCGGCCGCAACGACGCCGGTCGCGACGTACATGGCGAGAAGCAGCAGGACGGGAGGCCGGGCCACTGCGACGAGCACTCGTGCGCGAGCCATGAGGTCGGTCATCACTTGTTGCTCCCGTAGTTGTTGAAGCTGATCACGAGCAGGACGAAGGCGCCGACCGCGAGCAGACCGATGGCACCTACCGCGATCGCGAGGACGATCGCGATCTGGCTCCACACGGAGGACCGCGACCGAGGCGCTCCGCCACCGATCCACGGCGGGCTCGGCGGGCCGCCGGGGGGCCACGGAGGCGGCGGTGCCGACGGTGCCATCTAGCCCTCCTGGAATCGACGACGAGCGCAGCCCAGGATCCGGCCGAAGGCACCTACGGCACCTGAGTAGGAGTACTCAACTCCCCGAGGGAGGAGCCAGCGCCGCGCCGATCTGGTTGCTGATGTAGCGCACCGAGAGACCGATCATCGCCAGGATGCTGAGTGCGTCGGCGACCCGCGTTGCCAGGAAGGCGCCGACGCCGAATATGAGCAGCACGACGAGCTGAATCATGGCGGCAACGACGAAGAAGATCCCGAACCACACCGACACCCGGCGGAACACCGAGCGGTACGCCTCGGACTCCGCGATCTCGTCCTCGACCGGGAAGATCTCGCGAGCGAACGTGCCGGCGAGGGGCTTGCCGAGTGCCACCGAGCCGAGCCACAGCGCGCCGTTGATCACGCCGAGGACAGCCGGCTGGATCAGGTACGCGGTCGCGCTGTCCGTCGCGATTCCGACAATCGCCGCGGCGAGGATGAAGAGCAGCACCACCCGGGCTATCAAGCCGGGGCGCCCCCTCCCGCGCTCATAGGCATAGATGCCGAGCGAGACAACCGTTGCCACCGCGACGCCGGCGAGCACGTTCCCGCTCGCCTTCCACACCGGGTAGAAGGCGAGCGGCGGCCCGAGAATGTCGCGCAGCAGCCGTGGCGCCACCGAGCGCAGCAGGGCAGTCGCGTTGAGCTCGCCACTTTCGGCGAGCGCAGCCAGCGCAGCCGTCGGCCGGACCTCTTCGGCGGCGAGAACTGCGTCGGCATCAGCCATCGGGTCACCGTACGCCGATCGATCGGGCGCCGCGATGACCGTTTGCCGCCAGGTGAAAGCATCAGGTCGTGCCTGCATATGTCATCTATCAGGGTGAGATCACCGACCCGGAGAAGTACGAGGCGTACAAGCCACTGTCGGGCGCGAGCATCAGCGCCGCGGGTGGCCGGCTGATCGTGCGCGGCGGCGACACCGAGTCGCTCGAGGGCGAAGCACCGCCGGGGCGCACGGTTGTCATCGAGTTCCCGACCCGGCAGGCGGCGGTCGACTGGTACGACAGCGCCGACTACATCGCAGCGCGCGAGGTCCGCAAGGACGCCGCGATCGCGAGGATGTACGTCGTCGACGGCTACGACGAGCCGTAGCGATGAGGATCGACCACGTCATCTACGGCGTGCGGGACCTATCCGACGCTCAAGGCTGGTTCGCACAGCGATTCGGGCTGGTCGCGACACCCGGCGGCTCGCACCCGGAGATGGGCACCGCGAATGCGCTCATTCCAGTCGGCCCGGGCCAGTACATCGAGCTCATGGCGGTGACGGAGGAGCAGGTCGACCATCCCTTGCCGAAGTTCGTTGCGGCGATGATCGCCGCCGGCGACCGCCCGATCGGCGTCTGCCTTCGACCCGACGATCTTGACCGGATCGCGGCACGGCTCGAAGTGCCAACCGTCGAGATGCATCGAGCGACACCGGACGGCGGGCAGATCCGCTGGCGAGTCGCCGGCCTCGAGGGTGCCCTGGGCCCAAAACGGCTGCCGTTCTTCATCGACTGGGGATCTCAAACGGAATTCCTCGACGCCGAGAACGCGGCGGCAGAACCTGATGGCGCGATCATCAGCGTGGAGATCGGCGGCGATGCCGACGTACTACGCGACTGGATCGGTGCCGACCTCCCGGAGGTCGTCGCGGTCGGTGGCACGCCCGGCGTCTCCACAGTCCGGATCCGTCGCGGTCACGAACAACTCGTCCTCGGCCCGCGGTAGCCCTGGTATCGCATAGCCGCTACTGGCGGGACATTGCCTCCGCTGCGGCGGCTTCGGCGTCGGCCTGCTCGACCTTGCCGGTCTCGATGACCACCTCGTGCAACGTCCCAGCGAAATGGTTAGGCGCCTCGTAACGCGGGCTGACCGGCGAGCCGTGGTCGTAGCCGACGCTGTGGCCGATGCTCGACATGATGCGCATCGCGAACGGCACGTGGCATGAGCCCACGACCACCTCACCCACAAGTAGCTCGAAGTCTCCCTCGCTGCCGCTGCGCGTGAAGCGCAGCCCTACCTGTGACGTACCGATCGGGACCTCGGCCTCAGAGATGCAGACGGTGTGGTCGCCGAAGGCGTTGTAGTCCAGCGCCAGCTTGTCGGCTTCGACGAACCACGAGATGCCCGCGTTCTCGGTGCCCGTCGCCAGCAGGACGCCGTTCTCGCCCGCAGCGCGGGTGATGCGCGCCGTCATGGTGAACCGGCTGCCCGCGAGGGTCGCACCGGCCTGCGCCGGCAACGGCGCCATGGGCGGCTTGTAGACGTACCGCTTCGACGTCGGGTGCGGGGTGTTGTCGTCGTACCGGGTGAAGAACAGCTCGATGGTCCGGTCGTCGAGCGGCAGTACGCCGTGCTCGCGCGCCTCGCTCCACCACAGGTCGACCAGTGTGGCGAGGGTCTCCGGCTCCTTCTCGGCGAGGTCGTGGCACTCCGAGAAGTCGTCCGCGACGCGGTAGAGCTCCCACTGGTCGTCGTCGTACGGCACGTTCTGGGTGTGGCGGGTTACCGCCTTCCAGCCGTCGTGCCAGATGCCGCGGTGCCCGTTCATCTCGAAGTACTGCGCACCCTTGCGGGTGGGCGTCTCGGGCTCGTCGAGCGTGTAGAGCATCGAGGTGCCGGCGATCGGGATCTGGTCGAATCCACGGTACGTCGACGGAGGCGTGATCCCGATCGCTTCGTAGATCGTCGGCGCGACGTCGACGGCGTGATGGAACTGGCGGCGCATTCCGCCTGGGTCGCGGACATGTCCGGGCCAGCTCACGATGAACGGCACGTGGACGCCGCCTTCGTGGGTGTTCTGCTTGTACCACTTGAACGGCGTGTTGCCGGCTTGCGCCCAGCCCCACGGGTAGTTGGAGTGGCTGTGCGGGCCGCCGATCTCGTCGAGCCGCGCGACCGCCTCATCCGGCGTCTCGAGGATGAAGTTGAAGAACTTCATCTCGTGCAGGACTCCGAATGGCCCGCCCTCCTGGCTGGCGCCGTTGTCCGACACCAGCATGATCAGCGTGTCGTCGGTCAGCCCGAGTGCGTCCAGGTCGGCGAGCAGCCGGCCGATCTGCACGTCGGTGTGGTCGAGGAACGCCGCGAAGGCCTCCTGCAGCCGCGCCGCGAGCCGCTGCTGGTTCTCCGGCAGCGAGTCCCACGGCTCGACACCAGGGTTCAGCGGCGCGAGCGCCGTGCCCTGCGGCACGATTCCGGTCTCCTGCTGCCGTGCGAACCACTCGTCGCGCACCGCGTCCCAGCCGGCGTCGAACTTGCCGCGGTACTTGTCCAGGTACGCCGGCGGCGCCTGGTGCGGCGCGTGCGTCGCGCCGAACGCGAGGTAGAGGAAGAACGGACGGTCCGGCCGCACCGACACCGAGTCGTGGATGAACTGCGACGCCCGGTCGACCAGGTCCTCGGAGAGGTGGTAGCCCTCCTCGACCGTCTTCGGCGGGTCGATCCGGTGGTTGTCGTAGAACAGGTCCGGGTGGAACTGGTCGGTCTCGCCCTCGAGGAAGCCGTAGAAGCGGTCGAACCCCCGCTGGCACGGCCAGTGGTCGTACGGCCCCGCCGCGGAGCAGTCCAGCGCCGGGCACAGGTGCCACTTGCCGACGGCGTACGTCGCGTAGCCGGAGTCCCGCAGCACCTCGGCCATCGTGGCGGCGTGCGGCGTGATGTGGCCGCGCATGTGCGGGTAACCGGTGTTGAAGTTCGCGACTGACCGCATCCCGACCGTGTGGTGGTTGCGGCCCGTCAGCAACGCCGCGCGCGTCGGCGAGCACAGCGGCGTGACGTGGAAGTTGGTGTAGCGCAAGCCACCGGAGGCAAGCCGGTCGATGTTGGGGGTGTCGATCGAGGAGCCGTAGCAACCCAGCTGGGCGAAGCCGGTGTCGTCGAGGACGATGACGACGACGTTGGGCGCGCCCTCGGGCGTCGTCCGCTTCGCGAACGACGGCGTGGACTCGACGTGGGTATCGCGGATCTCGCCGTCGAAATCGTCGAAAAGCGGCATCGATCCTCCGGGGCCCCTTGACAGTGTCCGCAATATATTGACACTAGGAACGACAATAGTTCAAGGGATGGGGCAGCCGCGTT
Source organism: Frankiaceae bacterium (assembly GCA_025929365.1). Taxonomy (GTDB): domain Bacteria; phylum Actinomycetota; class Actinomycetes; order JAFAQI01; family JAFAQI01; genus DASZTV01. Next base: position 6,763 of record JAICMG010000036.1, on the reverse strand, counting down.
GAAGCTGAGCAGAATGCCGGTTCGTCGCTACGCGCCGGCATTGATCGTGGCTGCCGCCTTGCTCTTGGTCATCGTCGTGGCGCCGTCCAAGGGCCCGTCCACCGCCGACACCGCCCTGTCGGGCGGAGTCCAGAGCAACCTGCCGGGCGTGTCCCCGACCGCGCCGGCCGGCACCGTCCCGACGTCAGGTGCGACGACGGGCAAGAAGGGCGGCACAGCCAACGCGCCAACCGCCGTCGGCACCGGCGCAGCGAGCTCAGCCGCCGGCGGCGCTATCGCAGCGGCCGGCAGCACCGCGCACTGCGTGCACGGGCTGCAGTTCGCCGTAGCGGGGTTCGAGTCCGCGCCGCCGTGCCAGCCCGTCTTCGCCGGCAACAACGGTGGCGCGACCTTCCGCGGCGTCACCGCCAAGTCGATAGAAGTCGTCTACTACCAGGCCAAGACCAACCTCGCCCTGCAGGCGATCCTCGGCCCGGCCGGCCTCTCGCCGAGCACCGCGCAGGTCAGTGACTACATCCGACGCGCCACGACGTTCATCAACAGCCGCTACGAGCTGTGGGGACGCAAGCTCCACGTCGACTTCTACGTCAGCCAGTCCTGCCAGAACTCACCGCCCAGCGACTCGTGCTTTCGCCAGGACGCCCAGACCATCGTCGCGAAGTACCACCCGTTCGCGGTGTTGTTCCCTCGCAATCTGACGGCGCCCGGCTTCAACGCCGAGCTCAGCCACCTCGGCGTCGTCAACCTCGGCGGCATGAGCATGCCGCAGAGCTTCAGCGCGCAGCAGGCGCCGTATCACTTCGACTACGACATGGACGGCGACACGCAGGCCGAGCTGACCGGCGAGTGGTACTGCCACCAGCTCGCCAACCGCAACGCGATCTACGCCGGCGAGGCCGACCTTCGCGGCAAGCCGCGGTCGGCCGAGGTCCTCAGTGAGGACACCCCCGAGCACGTCGAGGCCGCAAACCGGCTGGCCGCGATCATCAACCGGTGCGACCACGGTGGTGGCGCGACGGTGAAGACCTACTCACCGGACACCAGCCAAGCCGTCGTGCAGAGCACGACCCTCGCGTCGCAGGCGAAGCAGAACAGCATCACGACGATGCTCTACTTCACCGATCCGATCATCCCGGTCTACCTGACGCCGCAGATGACGAACCAGAACTACTTCCCCGAGAACGTCGTCGTCGGCTCGAGCTACCTCGACTTCGACGAGCTCGCGCAGCTCTACGACCAGAAGCAGTGGAAGAACGCTTTCGGGCTCGGCGACCTGCCCGACATGGCGCCGCTTTCGCATTACGACTCGGGCGCGGTGTACCGCAGCACCAAGGGCTCGCAGGCTCCCTTCACGAGCGCGGCCAACATGCAGGGCTACTTCACGATGCTCGGGTCCGGCCTGCAGCAGGCCGGACCCGACCTGACACCGACGAACTTCCAAAACGGCGTCCTGTCGCTGCCGGCCGTCGGCGGCACGCGGTTCCACGCCCTGATCAAGTTCGGCGCGGGTGACTGGACCGGCGTCTCCGACGCGCGCATCGTCTTCTACAGCACGACGAGACACTCGCCCGTCAACGGCAAGGCCGGGACGTACGTCGCCGTCGACAACGGCCGCCGCTACACCCTCGGTCAGATCCCGACCCGGACCTTCACGATCCCGGGCCGCTGATGGGCGGCCCGAAGCTCCGACGCTGGCTTGTCCGGCTGGCCGCGGTCCCGGCGATTGCGGTGGCCGCTGAGCTCGTCTTCGGCTGGGGACATCGCGCCCAGTGGTTGGGCTTCCTTCCCGGGCCGGACGGCGTGCCGTTCGGCAACCTTGTCGAAGGCGCGATCTTCGGCCTGCTCTACGCGCTCCCGGCGTTCGGCCTGATCCTCGTCTACCGCGCGCAACGGATCATCAACTTCGCGGCGGCCGCACTCGGCAGCGGCGCCGCCGTTCTCGGCCTGCTCGTCATCACGCAGTCCCATCTGCCCTATCTCGTCGGCGTCCTGGTCGCGCTCGCGAGCGGCGGGTTTCTCGGTCTGGTCGCACAGCGGATGCTGCGACGATTCACCAACAAGTCGCGACTGGTGTTGACCGTGGCGACGATCGGCGTGGGCCAGATCTTCACCCTGCTCGAGGTCGTCCTGCCCTCCTGGTTCCACAGCAGCGTCCTCGGCGCCAGCCAGCTGTCGACGCCGTTCAGCAACACGAAGTTCTCGATCGGCAAGGTCGTGCTGTCCGGGGACTACATCGCGATCATCGTGGTCGCTGCCGTGGTCACGATCGGCCTCGGACTGTTCTTCCGCGTGACGCGCGCCGGGCTCGGCGTGCGGGCCAGCGCGGACAACGCGGACCGCGCGTCGTTGCTCGGCATTCCGGTTCGCCGGATGGTCATCCTGGTCTGGGTGATCGCCGGTGTGCTGTCGGCGGCGTCCGCGTTCCTCAAGGTCGCGGTGGTCGGCCAGTCGCTGGGCGCCTCGATCGACCCCTCGCTGCTCCTCTTCCCGCTGGCCGCCGCGGTCATCGCGCGCTTCGACGACCTACCGACCGCGCTGATCGCCGGGATCGGTCTCGGCATCCTGGACCGGGCGGCGTACTACTCGACCAACAATCCGAACCTGCCCGCCGCGCTGGTGCTGCCGATCGTGCTCGTCGCCCTGCTCGGTCGCGGCCAGGTGTCACGAGCTTTCGACAGCGGCATCTCGAGCTTCCAGATGTTCGCCGAGGCGCGGCCGATCCCGGTCCAGCTTCGGCGGGTTTCCGAAGTGGTCTGGGGTCGGCGAATCTCGAGATTCGCGGGCGTCGCGTTCTGCATCGTCGCGCCGTTCATCGTCGGCAGCGCCCGCATCGGGTTCCTCAGCCTGGTCGTGATCTCCGCGATCGTCGCGCTTTCGGTCACCGTCCTGACGGGATGGGCCGGGCAGGCGTCGCTCGGACAGTTCGGAATCGCGGGCGTCGGCGCCGCGGTCGCCGGCGGACTCGCGACGCGTGCCCACGCCGACTTCTTCGTGACGCTGATCGTCGCTGCCGTGGTGGGTGCGCTCATCGCCGCGCTGATCGGGATCCCGGCGCTGCGACTTCCCGGCCTGTTCCTGGCGATCGTCACGCTGGCGTTCTCCGCGGAAGTAGCGCTCGTCCTGCTCGACCAGCGCTACTTCGGCTGGTTGCTTCCCAAGAACGGCCAAACGATCGACCGGCCGATCCTGTTCGGGCGCTTCGACATGAGCGGCGACCGCGCCTACTACTACCTGTGCCTGGCCTTCCTGCTGCTGTTCCTCATGTCCGTCATCAAGTTGCGCGCCAGCCGGTCGGGCCGAGTCTTCGTGGCGCAACGCGACAACGTCCGCGAGGCGCAGGCGCTGGGCATCAACGCCGCGCGGACGAAGATCGCCGCGTTCGCGATGTCCGGGGCGATCGCCGCCGTGGGTGGCGCGCTGCTCGCCTACCAAGTCGGCGCGCTCGACCCGACGACCTTCCCGGTCCAGCTGTCGATCGACGTGTTCGTCTTCGCAGTCGTCGGCGGCATCGCCAGCCCGTACGGCGCGATCTGCGGCGCGATCTTCTACCAGGTCCTCAACTACTTCGGCACGTCGATCTTCGGCTGGCTCGACCACGTCGGGCTGCACAGTTTGGTCAGCGTGATCGACGAGCTCGGCATCTCCAGCGGCGTCCTGCTCGTGCTCGCGTTCTTCCCCGGCGGCATCGCATCGACGGGCGTCGCATTCCGCGACCGGTACCTGCGGTGGGTGGCCCGGCGTCACAACATCGAGCTGCCGAGCATCGCCGCCGACCGCGCCGAAGCTCTGCATGTCGCCGAGGCCCACCGCTTCCATGTCGACGAGCCGACCGAGGACGCGTTGCTGGTCTGTCGTGATCTCGACGTCGGCTACGACGGCGTCCAGGTGCTCTTCGGCGTCGACGTGCACGTCCGGCGCGGGGAGGTGCTCGCGCTGCTGGGCACCAACGGGGCCGGCAAGTCCACACTGCTGCGCGCGATCAGCGGCGTGACGATGCCGTGGGCCGGGTCGATCGTGTTCGACGGGCAGGACATCACGAAGGCCAGCCCGGTCGACCGCGCGCGCAACGGCATCGCGCAGGTCCCCGGCGGCAAGGGCATCTTCCCGACCGTCACCGTGGCCGACCACTTCCGTGCCGCGCGCTGGATGGGCAAGAAGGCGCACGCTGCGGACGCCGACGCGGCGCAGGAGCAGGTGCTCGACTGGTTCCCCAACCTGCGCAACCGATGGGACACTCTCGCCGGCAACCTTTCTGGTGGCGAGGCCCAGCAGCTCGCCGTCGGCATGGCGTTCATCACCCGGCCGCAGCTGCTCATCATCGACGAGCTCTCACTCGGTCTGGCGCCGACGATCGTCGAGCGGTTACTCGACGTCGTCCGCGACCTCAACCGGGCCGGCACCACCGTCGTCCTTGTGGAGCAGTCGGTGAACGTCGCCCTGACGATCGCCGAGCGCGCCTACTTCATGGAGAAGGGCGAGGTGCGGTTCTGTGGCCCCACGGCGGAGCTGATCGAACGCGACGACATCGTGCGGTCGGTATTCCTCGCCGCTGCCAACGACACCGCAGCCGACGTACCGGCCCCGCGAAAGTCGGAGAAAGCGGCGGTCAAGGTCAGCGACCAGCCCCCGCCCGACGTGCTGCGGGTCACCGACATCGCGGTGTCGTTCGGCGGCGTCCGCGCCGTCGACAGCGTGTCGTTCACCCTTCGTGACGGTGAGATCCTCGGACTGATCGGACCGAACGGCGCCGGCAAGACCACGGTCTTCGACATGATCAGTGGCTTCCTGCGACCGGACCACGGCACCGTCTGGTACGCCGGCCAAGACGTCACCGGCTCCGGCGCCGACGTCCGCGGCCGGCTCGGGCTCGGCCGCTCGTTCCAGGATGCGCGGATCTTCCCGAGCCTCTCGGTCGCCGAGAACATCGCCACGTCGGTCGAGCGGCACCTCGAGATCCGCGACCACCTCGCGGCCGCGCTCGGGCTGCCCGAGGTCGCGGAGCTGGAACGCAACATCGCGTGGACCGTCGCCGACCTCGTCGAGCTGCTCGCGCTCGGCGCCTACCGGGACAAGCTCGTCCGCGAGCTGTCGACCGGAACGCGGCGGATGGTCGACATCGCGATGGCGCTCGCCTACGACCCGACGGTCCTCCTGCTCGACGAGCCGAGCAGCGGCATCGCGCAGCGCGAGACCGAAGCGCTCGGCCCCATGCTGCTACGGATCCGGGATGAGGCAGACTGCTCGCTGCTCGTCATCGAGCACGACATGCCTTTGATCTGCGCGATCAGCGACCGGCTGCTCGCCCTCGAGCAGGGACGGGTCATCGCCTCGGGCAGCCCGCAGGACGTGTTGAGCGACCCACGCGTCGTCGAGAGCTACCTCGGCAACAACGACACCACTCGGAACCGGTCCGGCGCCATCCCTGCAGGGGCGAGGCGATGAGGCGGCTGATCGTCGTGGGCATGCTCGCCACGCTCGGCACGACGACGTCCGGTGCGGCGTACGCCGTGTCGCCTGCCGCACACAACGCGCCGAACGCAGGGGTCACGCACATCGGCCCGGACAAGGTCGCCTGGTATGACGCGAGCAGGCCGACCGCCACCGCGCCGCCCGCGCCGATGGCGGGCGTCGGCCCGAAGGATCTCGTCGTCGCGGGCTTCACCCTCAACGCCGCGCTGCTGCCGATCTCCCTGCCGATCCCGCCGGTCCGCCAGGTCGCCGACTTCGTCGCGCTGTCCTTCCGGCTGCCCGCTGAGGCAAGCCCGGCGTCACTCACCCTGCATCTGACGGGCAGCAACACCGCCGCGATCGACGCGCACCTGCCGAGCGGCGTGACGCCGATCGCCTGCCCGGTGACCTCGACATTCACCTCGGGTTGGCAGCAGCCGGTAGACGCCGCGCCGAAGTACGACTGCTCGAAGCGCTCGACCGTCGGCCAGCTCGGTGCGAACGGCAAGACGGTGACCTTCCCCGGCATCAGCCGGCTGTTGCTGTCAGGCAACTCGCTCTCGCTCGTGATCCTGCCCGGCAGCCTCGGCGTCGAGCGCCTCGTCTTCAGCGCGCCCACGTCGTCGACGCTGAGCCTGCTGTCGTTCGCCACCTCGCCCCCGATCACGGCACCGGTCGTACCGTCGCCTCCGTCCGACACCAACACGCAGATCCCCCCGCCCCCGAACCCGACCGACGCCCCTCCAATCCCGCCCGCGGCACCAGCGACCAGGCCGGCCACCGCGCCGTCTCAACCAGTCATCGCGCCGACCACGAGTCCCGGGCTGACCGCGGCCGCGCTGTCGAAGCCTGACGATCGCCGCGAACGCGCCGCCGCGATCGCGATGCTGATCGCCCTCGTCGCCACGGCCGGTTGGCTCGCCGCGACAGACCGCCGCAAGCAGCCGCTGAGTGCCGAGCTAGGCGTCGGCCGCTTCCGCTCATCTCGCTCCGGCCCCCCGCCGACGATCTAAGGAGACACGTGGAGATCGTCCTGCTGGGGACCGGCAGCCCGTTGCCGGACCCGAACCGTGCCGGTCCGTCGACGCTCGTCGTTGCGGGCGAGACCAACCTGCTGGTCGATGCCGGCCGCGGCGTGCTGATGCGCGCGGCTGCGATTGGTGTCAGCGCGGCCGCGATCGACGCGGTCCTCCTCACGCATCTGCACAGCGACCACATCACGGACCTCAACGACGTCATCACGAGCCGGTGGGTCACCTCGTTCGCACCATCCCCCCTCACGGTGGTCGGGCCGCCGGGGACTCGGGACGTCGTC
>JAICMG010000085.1 GCA_025929365.1 Frankiaceae bacterium | reverse complement strand
TCGCGCTGGTCTTAGCGCTCTTGATCTTTCGCTCTCGACATAGCCTTCACAGACTCATTGGCGGGGCATCGCGGTCGGCGGTGAAGCGGCCGATGCCTCGGGGCGGCTTGCTCTTGTCGTCTTCCGGGCGTCGAGTGGCCAAGAAGATCGCCGCTTCGAGTCCGATGACAGTTCCGGCGAGCCACCGGTGCCACCGGGGCAAGAACTCAGTCAGCGCGACCGGCTGCGCGGCCTGACCGGAGCCGGCGACGACCGGTGGCGGACCCCCCGCCAACGGGCTGGTCTGCGGCGCCGACGGAATTGAAGGCAGCGGCCCGGGCGCGCCCGGCGAACCCGACCCACCAGCCGGTGGCGGCGGAGCACCCCGGCCGACCGAACCGCCGACGCCGGCAGGCGGTGGCCGGTGCGTCGTCGGGGCGGCGGTGATCGCGAGGCTGGTCAGTGACGGCGGGTCGAACACCGCGCGGTCGAGCGGCCCGGGCAGCAACATGACCGACAGCGTGCGGCCGCTCGCGAGCTTCGCGATGCCGGCGAACGTCAGCTTGCCGCTCTTGACGACGCCGTCCACGGCGTTGGCGCACGAGTAGCTCGGTACGTCGGCATAAGGACCTCCGTAAACCGACGTGAAGCTCGACGTCGCTCGGCACGCCTGAACCGACGTGAACGGCGGCGGAGAGCCGGCGAACGACAGGGACAGCGAGACGGGCACGACACCGGCCGGGAGCTGCCAGCGGATGCCTGCCACCGCGAGCGACGACAGCGGCGCGGTCGAGACACCCGACACCGGGGGCAATGCGTTGCTGCCCTCGACCGCCAGCTGCTTTCCCGACGCGCCGAGCAACGCGCCCGGCACCGCGACACCGCTGCCCAGGTTCGCAGTCGTCCACCATGCGGTCACCGGAGCGGGCGGACTCGACGCCGCCGCCGACCAGATCGGACCGCCGAGCGACAACCACGTCACCGTCGCTGCGGCGCCAAGCGCTGCCAGCCGTAACCGCGTGCTGGGTGGTCTCTCCGTGATCTGCCAGGCGCTGACGCGACGCCGTATCCTGCTCATCCGACGCGCCCTGATCATTGGCCGGGACCTCATCATCGGCGTCCCGATCCAGCAGTCGCCTTCGCGCGCGGCCGTGCGCGCTTCACTCGGGCCCGCAGCTGGTCCATCGTCGACTCGGTGTCGCCGAGGTACGACGCCACCACGAGCGGGTTGTCGAGCACCTCACGCGGCGTGCCGCGTGCGATCACCCGACCCTGGTCGAGTGCCACGAGCTGGTCACTGATCGAGGCGATGAGAGGCATGTCGTGCTCGATGACGAGCAGCGCGCAGCCCGTCTCGTCGCGGATCCGGCGCAGCAGCGGGGCGAGCGCCTCGGTCTCGCGCTGGGCGATGCCCGACGACGGCTCGTCGAGGATCAACACCGATGGATCGTGCGCCAGTGCCATCGCGAGGTCCACGATCCTGCGCGAGCCCGTCGAGAGCTCGGCCACGAACTTGTTGCGGAACGCGCCGAGGTTCATCAGCTCGACCAGGTCGTTGACGCTGTACGCGACGTCCTCCTCCTGGTCGCGGACCGCCGGCAGGCCGAGCGCATCGGCAATGTGGTCGCGCATCGGCAGGTGCCGGTCGAGGGCGCACGCGAGGTTCTCCGCCACGGTCAGTGACGGGAAGATCCGGGCGTCCTGGAACGACCGCCCCAGCCCTAGTCGGGCGCGCTCGTCCGGGGACAGCGCCGTCACATCGGCGCCGTCCAACCGCACCACGCCGCGGCGCGGCGAGAGGAAGCCGGACAGGACATCGAAGAACGTCGTCTTGCCCGCGCCGTTCGGTCCGATGATGCCGACGATCTCCCGCGGGCGGACCGCGATCGACACGTCGCTCAGGGCGGCGATTCCCCCGAAGGTCACGGTCACACCATCGGCGCTGAGCACCGGCTCCGGTACCACGGCCTTGGCGGTCTCCAGGACCGACTTGCGCGCTCGTTTCGGCGCAGACTGGCCGGCGGTGCCCGCCAAGAACACCGCCCGCACGATGTCGTCCTGCTTCATGAGATCGGCGGTGGCGCCGGCAAACCGCACCTCGCCCTTCTCCAGGAAGTAGGCGCGAGACGCGAGAGTGAGCGCGACGTTGAGCGACTGCTCGACGACGATCACCGCCACGCCGGTTGCGTTGATTCGCCGGACCGTCTCCGCGAGCTGCGACACCAGCAGCGGCGCCAGGCCGAGTGACAGCTCGTCGATGAGAAGCAGCCGGGGCTTGGCCATGAACGCCATCCCGAGCGCGAGCATCTGCTGCTCGCCGCCGGACAGGTTGCCGGCGAGCTGCCGGGAACGGTCGGCGAGGTTGGGGAATGTCTCGTAGACCTCGCGGATCGCGCGCGCTTCGACGCCACCGTCGGACAGCCGCCAGGCCGCGACGGCGAGGTTCTCCTCGACCGTCAAGGTGGGGAACACCCCGCGACCGCCGGGCATCTGCGCAATGCCGAGCGACGTCGTCGTCAGCGGGTCGGCATGCGTGATGTCGCGCCCATCGAAGACGATCAAGCCGCCGGTCGGGTCGAGCAGACCAGTGATCGTCTTGAGCAGGGTGGACTTCCCCGCGCCGTTCGTCCCGAGCAACGCGACGATCTCCCCGGGCTGCACCTCGATGTCAACCCCGAACAGCACCTGAACGCCGTCGTACGCCGCGGTGACGCCACGGCATGACAGCAGCGGTGCCTGGGCTTTTGACGCGCGCTGGGTCTCCCGCTCCGCGCGGAGCTCGGCGAGCGAGGTGAGGTTCCGCAGCGCCGCGACCGCATCTGCCGGGACGAACCGTTTGCAGGTCGCGATGATCAGGCCGCCGATCACCCAGTACGGCGCGGTCGCAGCAAGTCCGGCCCGGATGCCGTGGTTGTCGGCGATCGTCGAGACCGGAATGAAGATGTAGAGCACCCACACGCCGCCGATCAGGAACAAGAAAGCCCACGCGAACGCCAGCGACCGCACCCGGGCCGGGGACACGAGTGCGAGGGTCGCGAAGAAGGGCGGCGTGAAGATCCCGCCGATGAAGTAGGAGATGAGCGAGATGGTGATCGCGAGCCACAGAGTGGGCGCATAGGCAAACGCGGCGATGCCGAACCCGACGGCGGCGAGGGAGAGTCCGGCCCACCGCATCGGTTCGCCTTGGTGGCGCGCCATCCAGCGAGGCATCAAGCGTCCGGAAAACACGATGCCGGCGACAGCAGCGGCTCCTTGGGCCGATACCACGATGCCTCGACCGAGCTCGCCGACGCCGAATGCCCGGTGCAGGAAGATCGGACCAAGGAACGCCAGCGGCACCAAACCCGCGCCGATGAAGAAGAAGCCGGTGTACTGCCGGTTGAGCGTCGGAACCGCGAACAGCGTTCGCCTCGCCTCACCGAACGGCACCGGTGGCTCGCGCGTCACGGACACCGCGGCATCGGGGTCGTCCGTCGCGCCGCGAACCGGCTCGTGCAGCCGCAAGCTGATGAGCGCAACGACAAGGATCGGAAGGATCAGGACCTCGAAGGCGGCGCGCCAACCCGCCGTCGCCGCGACAACACCCGCAACTGCCGGACCGATCACCGCGGCGAGCTGCTGGGCACTGCGGTGTGTGGCGTATACCGCGCCACGGTCCTCCGGCCGGTAGTAGTCGGAGAGCAACGACGAGTGGATCGGGTCGTTGACTATCCGGCCGACGCCGTTGCCGAGCCGGTAGAGAGCGAGCACCGCGACGGCGCCCGCGACACCGGTGAGGAACGAGAAGATCCCCGCGAAGACCGCGCCAAGCGTGACCAACCGCACCCGCCGTAACCGGTCGCCGTAATAGCCGAGCGGCGCGGCGGCAAGGAGCACGATCGAGAGGTTGCTGATGACCAGCAGCCCGAATGCGTGGTCAGAGAGGTGGAACGCGGCCTGGATGTTGGGCGCCAGGACATTGAACGCGGCGGTGTCCCACTCGTCGAAGAAGAAGAGTGCGAACAACACGACCAGCGGCATCAGCGGCAAGCCGCCGGTCAGCCGCCGGAGACGCCCTGTCATGCGAGCGCTTCCGCTGCCTCACGGAGCGGCTGAGCCGGCTCCTCGTCGGGTTCCTCACCGGAGACGAGGCTGTCCGCGACCAGGCTCGGCACGTGAATGCCATGGCGACGAGCCAGCCATCGCAGCGCCCCGTCGCGCGCCTGGTAGCCGCCCTGGGCCAAGCCGCCAGGAAGCACGAACAGGATGATCGTCGTGCCGACGCCGGTGGCAAGGGCGCTCAGCGTCGTACCGCCGAAGTAGAGGATCGATTCGAAGATGATCGTCGAGATGACGGCGCCTGGCAGCGAGCTGAGCCCGCCGACGACGGCGTACAGGAACGCAACGAGGCCAAGATCCATCGAGAAGCTGCTCGGGTCGACCTGTGTCGAGTAAGCCGTCAGGGCGCCTGCGACCGCCGCGATTGCGCCGGAGATCGCGAACGCCGCCAGGCGGGTCACCGTGGGGCTGATCCCGTACGACTGCGCCGCTCGGACATTGTCACGCAGCCCGATGAACACCCGGCCCGACCTGCTGCGGCGCAACGAGCGCGCGGAGGCGTACGCGAGGGCGAACAGGACGAGCGCGACGTAGTAGAAGCGCGTGCTCGAGTTGGTGTTGACGCGGCCCCACAGATCCGGATGGGTGAGGTAGGACCCCGACGGCGGCAACAGCCACGAGAAATGGTCGCGGGACAGCAGGCCATATTGCGCGCTCGCCGCGAGGCCGAGCGTGACGACGGACAGGAACAGACCGGGCAGCCGCAACGCGGGTATCCCGACCAGGGTGGCGATGACGGCGCCGGAGACCGCAGCCACCGTGACGACGACGAAGAAGTCGAGCTGGTAACGGGTGGCAAGGCCCCCTGCAACCGCGGCGCCGACGCCGGCGAAGGCGACTTGACCGAGCGAGATCTGACCCGCCCATCCCGACAACACCACCAGCGAGATCGACAGCATCGCGGCGATCGCAATCAAGGTCAGGAAGCCGGAGTTGTCGGTGCCGAAGATGTACGGCGCGCCGATCATGGCGCCGAGGACCACCACTCCGAGCCCGGCCCGCACACCGGCGACCTCGCGCAAGTGCCGCAGCTCGTGGGGGATCGGACGGAACTCCTGGAGCTCCTTGAAGCTCGCGATACCGGTGTCGAACGCGCGCGCCATCCGCTTGCGCTGGAACAGCAGCGCGATGAGGATGACCGGCAACATCAGCGCCGCCGCATCGTCAGGCTTGCTGGAGCCGACGAAGCTCGCGGTCTGCACGACGCCGATGCCCATGCCCGCGCCAAGCGCGACCGGCAAGCTCTCCATCCGCGCGACGACCGCGGCCGTCAGACCGTAAAGCAGGACCAGCGGTGAGACCGTGCCACCACTGGGCAGTGCTGTGACGGGAGCCTGCAGGAAGATCGCGATACCCGAGCAAAGTCCCGCGATCACCCACACAACCGTCGACAGTCGCGCCACCGGTACACCGAGCAACTGCGCGCGCTCGCTGTTCTCTGCGGAGGCGCGGATCGCCACGCCCGCGCGAGTGCGGCGCAGGAACCACGCAAGCGCTATGCAGATAGCGATCGTCGCCACGACGATCGCGAGGTAGTCGCCACTGAAGATGACGCCGTCGATCGACATCTTCAGGCCTGAGTACGGCGTCGGGAACTGATACGGAACGCCGGCGCTGCCGCCGACCCACCCCGGCAGCTCGAGCTCGAGGTACACGAAGATCTGCGCGAAGCCGATCGTCGCCACGGTCGCGATCAGCCGCGGTGAGGAGGAGAACCGCCGCATCAGCAGTTCCATGACGCCGCCGGTCAAGGCCGAGCCGATGAGCATGACAGCGAGTGCGACGCCGTACGGCCACTGCTTGTTGACGATGAGCAGCAGGCCGAGCACACCGGGGACCAGACCGAGCCCGGCGTGCGCGAAGTTGATGATGCGGTTGGCCCGGTAGACGAGGATCAGGCCGAACGCAAGCAGCGCATACAGCATGCCGAGGACCGCGCCGAGCAGGATGATGCCGAAGGTGATGCCGACCGGCACCGGGATGCCGAGCGGATGGTCGAACCGAGCGCGCCCGAACATCTCCTCGACGGCCACCAGGGTGACTAACGCCCACCCGACGGCCATCGCGGCGCCGCGCAGGCTTGCCGACTGCCTCAACATCTGCGGTCGATTCGGTCAGACGCCGGCCGGCAGCGAAATGCTGTGCGGGAGCTGGCCGACCTGGTACCGCTGACCGCCGTGCAATGGCACGTAGGCACCGCGCTTGTGGTTGTAGTTCGAGACGGCGTTGGGATCCCAGTAGACAAGCCGCACGTCGGAGATGCCGGTGTAGTCCTGCGGGCCGTACTTGATGTAGGCCAGCAACGGGTTGTGCCACTGACTCCACGCGTCGTACCCCGGCAACGAGAGCAGCCCGGCCTCGTACTTCAGTGGCGTGAGGACCGGACCGGCGGCCTGGATGCCGTTCGCGACGGCCAACGCGTACGTCGTCAGCAGGTTGGCACTCGAGTTCGGCGCCCCCGAACGCCCCTCCTCGCGCCAGATCTTGCCCGCGTCGACGGCCGTGACCGGCGAGGCGTTTGCGAGGTCGGACAGACCGAAGGCGTGCTTCCAGGCATTTGCGTTGTAGGTCTGCGCCAAGGGGTCGTAGTCGACGAGCCCGCCGCCGGCGAGGATCTCCTCCGGCTGCCAGTTCTGCTCGTTCTGCGCGACCGTTCCATAAGCCGGGGCGATGGGGTCAGACATCCAGATGATGCTCGTGACGCCCGCGGTCTTCTCGCGGGCGGTGTCAGCGGTCGACTGTGACGCTGCGGTCGAGGTGTTGGAGGAGTACGGGGCGTCGAGCGCGCCCTTCGGGTCGCACTTGTTGATGATCGCCTCGAGGTGCTTCGCGGCCGCCGTCACGGTGTTCGCGTTCGGGTAGACCACCGCAACCTTGCGGACCTGGGTCCGCAACACCCCACCGGCATAAACCGCCTTGCGGCCGGCGAGAGCGCTACACCAGAACTCACCAGCGAGCTGCGCCTGCACGTCACCACTCATGAAGAGGTCGTAGTGGTAGGGCCGCAGCGACTGGTCGAAGGAGTCGTTGAAGCCCCACCCACCCCAGTTGACGACGCCTTTGCGCGAGAGCTCGTCCATGAAGGCGCTCTCAGCCGTGTCGGCGTCGTAGAACAACGCGAACGGGTGGTACTTCGCGTTGATCTTGTCTGCCTCGGTCCGGAAGCAGGCGTCGTCCGGTGGCGCGATCGCGCAGGTTCCGTGCATCCAGATGTAGTGAATCGTCCGGCCGTAAAGCTGGTAGTGGGAGTTGATGAATCGCGCCGCCACGTTCAGCATGGCTTGCTCGTCGGCCGGCGGGATGTAGGTCCCGGTCGCTCGCAGGATCGCGTCCACCGCGGCGTTGTCCTGGGGCCGGTACATGATCACCGTGATCGTCTTCGCGGTCACACCCTGCCAGGTAGCGCCACCATTGCTGCCGCCGTACCACCTACGCACGCACGGCGCGTGCTCGATCACGCCCTTCACGCAGAACGTGCCCGGCCCGAAGCCAGTACGAGAGCGGGCGCCACCACTCGACGCGACGGCGCTCGCGGTCGCACTCGGTACGGCGCCGCCTCCCGTCACAGCCGAGCCCGAGCCGCCGGAGCCCGGCGCGGCACTCGCGCCCGGCACGGTGGCCGGCCCGCCGGTGCCGAGAGCGGCGGTGCCGCCACCGGTTGCTCCAGCGGTGCCGCCGGCGGCGCCACCCGTCGCGGCGGTCGACCCGGTGCCGACCGGCGACGAGCCGCCCAGGGCGGGTCCAGCGGAGACCGCGGGTCGTGACGGTGCGAGCAGCACCACCACCAACTGCACCGCGACGAATGCCGCGAATGGAAGGTAACGACGCGCGTGCGAAGCCACCAGACGCTCCTCAGCCGGGGGACGATCGGCTTGTTTTAGCACGCCCAATGCGATTTGTTAACGATCGTTGGGCCCGGCTAGGGCAGCAGCAAGCGCTCCACCACGTGCCGCATCGTCGCGGCCGCCTGCGCGTCGGAGAGGCCAAGCTCCGCGCGCATGGCGTCCCACGCCGGGAAGTTGGTCGCCGCGTGCAAGGCATCGAGCGTGACGCGGCGTACCGATATCGACAGCGCATCCAGCTCGCCGGCAAACAACCGCTGAAGGTGCATGCGCGAGGCGCGGACCAGGCGATCTCGGCTTCGGCGAAGCTCTGCCGAGAACGGCTCGTGCAGCCGCGCCGCCCGCCACACCGGCGCAAGGTCGGCATAGGTCGCGACGCGCTGCTCGACGAGCAGCCGGATCCGCTCCTTCAGCGGTAGCCCCTCGTCGATGGGCGTGACGTGTTGCATCACGAGCTCGAAGTCACGCTGGCCTGCCTCGAGCAACAGCGCCTCGAAGTCCTCGAAGTGCTGCCAGATCGTCCGCAGCGACACCCCGGCTCGCTCGGCGATCCGGGGCGCCGTCGGCCGCAGGTCGCCCTCCTGGTTGAGCGCCCGAAGTGCGTCGACGATCGCGATTCGAGTGCGCGCCGACCGCGCGAGGCGGCCGTCGCTCTCCTGCATCCGCACCACTGGCTCGGCCCCGGCCCGCACCCGAGTTGTTATAGCACCACCAGTGCAAATAACACTCCTCTGCCGAGAGGCCGTCTCCACCGCGAGGATGCCGTGTCACACTGAGGCTCTTAGCGCGCTTGGGTCTGTCCGGACCTCGTGCTCCCGTGCCGCTGCTGCCCTACTGAAAGTGGCGAGCACATTTCCTCCTCCACGCACCTTCGCGTCGAGCGGCCGCTGGTCGACCCGGCAGCGACTGGTCACGGAGGCAACCGCGCTGCTGAGGTGGCGCCGGGTCTGATCGGCCAGGCGGTCACCGGCTTGATCGTCGTCGGGCCGCTGGGCGGGCTCGTATGGGCGGTGGCCACCGCATGGGGGCGGGGTCTGTCCCTGATGAACCTCCTGGTCGCGTGCGCGTTCTATGTCGTCGCCGGTCACGGGATCACGGTCGGGTACCACCGCTATTTGACGCACGGCGGGTTCAAGGCGCTGCGCCCGGTCCGTATCGGCTTGGCCGCCGCGGGCTGTCTCGCGGTTGAAGGAGGCCCGATCGGCTGGGTCGCCCTGCACCGCAGACACCATCAGTTCTCCGATGCCGAAGGCGACCCGCACTCGCCGTACCGGTTCGGCACCTCGCCATTGGCGCAGCTGCGCGGCCTGGTCTACTCACACGTCGGGTGGCTGTTCAGCGGGCCGGCTGCGCAGCCGGAGATCTACGCGCCGGACCTTCTTGCCGACCGCGACATCCAGCGCATCAACCGGCTGTTTCCGCTGATCGCAGCGATCAGTGTGCTCGCGCCGTTCCTTCTCGGCTGGCTCATCACCGGCACGCTCGCTGGAGCGCTCAGCATGTTGCTGTGGGCCGGCTTGGTGCGCATCGCGGTCCTGCATCACGTGACCTGGTCGGTCAACTCGATCTGCCATCTCGTCGGCCGCCGACCATTCCGCACGCACGGCCGCGACCGAGCGCGCAACTTCTGGCCGCTGGCCATCATCAGCATGGGCGAGAGCTGGCACAACCTTCATCACGCCGACCCCACCTGTGCCCGGCACGGTGTGGACCGGTTCCAGTTCGACAGCTCCGCACGACTGATCCGATGGCTCGAGCTCGCGGCGTTCGCGAGCGACGTCCGCTGGCCCGACCAAGACCGGATCAACTCCCGTCGCAGGGCGCAACCGCTGAAGAGCGCCACTTCCGATCACACGATTGCCGCCTGAAGACGCTCTAACGTCGTCAAGTGGCAATGGTGCGAGGAGTTTGTCTCCGTTCCGGCGCCGCGGCCACCTACCGGCCGCGCGGGAATGACCCTCGCTGGAAAGGAGAACGCCGCTCCCATAAAGTTCATCCGTGACGGAGGCGACCGGTTGCGGGGTCGCAGAGCTGGTCGCGGCACGGGCCGAGGACGACGACGTCGCACTGCTCGCCGGTGACCAATCCTGGACCTGGCGAGAGGTCGTGGCGGAGTCGGCGACGCGCGCCGCGTGGCTTCGCGCCACTCTCGACCCGAAGAAGCCACCCCACGTCGGCGTGCTGCTCGACAACACCCCCGACTTCGTCTTCACGCTCTTCGGCGCCGCCCTCGCGGGCGCTTGCGTAGTGGGCATCAACTCCACCCGCCGCGGTGTCGAGCTGCAGCGCGACATCGACCACACGGACTGCCAGCTCGTCCTCACCGACAGGCGGCTCGCCGAGCTGCTCGACGCCGACCACGTCCTCGTCGAGGACGAGCCGTGGAAGCCGCACGCCGGCGCGAAGCTGCTGACAGACCTGCCGCACCCTCGATCGTTGCTGCTCTTGATCTTCACCAGTGGGTCGACGTCCGCCCCGAAAGCGGTACGCCGCTCATCCGGCCGGATCGCGGCCGCGGCGAACCTCGGTTTCCCGAAGACCGACACGCTCTACATCTCGATGCCGCTGATCCACGGCAACGCGTTGTTCGGTGCGCTCTTCCCCGCTCTCACCGCCGGCGCCCGCATCGCATTGCGCGAGAAGTTCTCGGCGAGTGGCTGGCTCGATGACATTCGCCGATACGACGCGAACTTCACGACCACCGTCGGCCGAGCCCTCTCCTACATCCTCGCGACGCCGCCGCGCGCGGAGGACAAGGACCACAGCCTGCGCATCGTGCTCGCTCCGGAGAGCTCGCCACGAGATGCCGCCGAGTTCACCGAGCGCTTCGGCGTACCGGTCGTCACCGGCTACGGCCAGAGCGAGGGCGGCATCACGTTGCTGCCGAGTCGCCGCCACGGCGCGCTTGGCCGTGCACCGGAAGGCGTCGACGTCGCGGTCGTCGACGAGACCACGGGCGAAGAGAAGGCCGTCGCGGACATCGACGAGAACGGCCTGCTGCGCAACCCCGACGAGGCGATCGGCGAGCTCGTACGTCGCGACTCGGCCGGCGCGTTCGAGGGCTACTGGGCCAACGAAGATGCCGACGCGACCCGGTTGCATGACGGTTGGTACTGGTCGGGCGACATGGCCTATCGCGACGCCGACGGCGTGTTCTTCTTCGCCGGCCGGGCCGGCGACTGGATCCGGGTCGACTCGGAGAACTTCGCCTCGGCTCCCATCGAGCGGATCATCGACCGCCACGAGGACGTCGCGGCGGTCGCGGTCGTCGGCGTGGCGGACCCGCACGACGGCGACCAGGTCCTCGCCGCCATTCAGCTCGTGGAACCGGGGTTCTTCGACGAGGAGGCATTCGCGGCCTGGCTCGATGCGCAGCCCGACCTCGGCACGAAATGGTCGCCTCGGTTCGTGCGGATCACCGAGGCGTTGCCCACGGTGGCGCATGACAAGGTCGACCGGCGACGTCTCAAGCGCGAGAGCTGGGCGACGACGGATCGCGTGTGGTGGCGCACCAAGCGCGGCACGGGATACCGAGTCTTGACCGACGCAGACCGCGAAGCGATGTACGCCGAGTTCGCGGCGAACGACCGCACGGCGCTCGCTCCCCCGAGGCCCACGCAACCGCGCAGCCGCAAGAAGCTCGAGCCCCACCTCGCGGACTGGTTCGCGGCGCGACATGCGGCACTCAACATCTCGATGCTCCGACCGCAGCCTGGGCTGTCGAGCGACACCCTCATCGTCGACGCGGACGACATCGAGTACGTCGTGCGGCTTCCACCGCGGGGCCCAGGACTGTTCCCCGACTATGACCTCACGCGTCAAGCGCACGTGCAGGTCGCGGTCGGCAAAGCCGGCATCCCCTCCGCGCCGGTGCTCGCCATGGAGATGGACGAGGCCTGGGTCGGCTCGCCGTTTCTGGTGATGCCGCGCATCGCGGGCCACACCTTGACGACGAACCCGCCGTACCTCACCAATGGCTGGCTGGCCGAGGCATCCCCCGAGGCGCAGACCGCGATGTTCCGCCGGTTCGTCGAGATGCTCGCCCGAATCCACTGCCTCGACCCCGGCATCGTCGGCGACGCGACCACGGGCGGCGGACCCGACCTCCCCGGGATCGTCGACTACTGGGAGCGCTACCTCGACTGGGCAACCGACGGCAACGAAGGCGCCGCGATCTACCGCGACGCGATCGCGTGGTGCCGTGCCAACCTGCCGGCCCGTTCCACCCCCGCAACGTTGCTGTGGGGTGACCCGCAGCTGACCAACCTCGTCGTTGCCGACTCGGGCGAGATCGCCGCCGTCCTCGACTGGGAGATGTCAGGCCTCGGCCCGCCCGAGCTCGACCTGTCGTGGTTCCTCGTGCTGCACGAGCACGCCGCTGAGACGGCCGGCGTGCAGCTGCCCGGCTACCCCGGCCGCGACGCGATCGTCGAGTGGTACGAGACGGCTGCGGGCCGCAGCGTCGCAGACCTGCACTTCTACGACGTCCTCGCCAACCTCCGCAGCGGGGCGATCGTCCAGCGGATCGGCGCGATCATGGCGATGGCGGGGCACCCCGCGACATGGACGGCGCAGGTTCCGCAGCCGCGACATCTCGCCCGGCTGATCGGCGGCCAACAATGATGGCCACACTGGCGCAGGCCGATGCCGACGCCGCCACTGCCTTCGACCCGGACGTGTGGAGGTCAGGCGCGCCGTACGACGCACTCGCGCGACTACGCACTGACGCGCCGGTCCACCGGGTCGAGCTGCCCGAGCTGCCGCCCCTGTGGTTGCTGACCCGCCATGAGGACGTCATCCGGGTCAGTCGCGATGACGCGACCTTCAGCTCCGCCACCGGCAACACCTTCGTCGAGGTCCCGGCGGCTGCGGACTCCGCGATGCTGCCGAGCCTCGATCCCCCGCGGCACACGGCCATCCGCCGGCTGGTCAACCAGGCGTTCACGGTCCGCAACGTCGGCAAGCTGAAGGACCGGTTGCGCCAGACGGCCGCCGTCATCGTCGATCGGGTGCTCGACCTCGGCGAGTTCGACGCGGTGCCCGAGATCAGCGCCGAGATGTCGTTGCAGGTCATAGCCGAAGTCCTCGGCGTGCCCCAGGAAGACCGGCTGAGGATCTTCGACTGGAGCAACGCCATCGGCAGCCTGGGGATCGAGGACCCTGACTACGCGCCCGACCCGCAGTCGCTCGCGGATGCCGGATTGGCGATGTTCGCGTACTGCCAGGAGCTCGTTGCCGACCGCCGTCAGTCGCCACCTCGCGACGACATCCTGGGCGCGCTCCTGTCCGCGCGGGTCGATGGCGAGGCGTTGACGGACAGCCAGCTGAACGAGTTCTTCCTGTTGCTCGCGGTCGCGGGCAACGAGACGACCCGCAACACCCTCAGCCACGCGATCCACGCGTTGTCCCACCACCCGCAGCAGCGGGCGTTGATGGCGAGGCGCGGCGGCGCCACCCCGGCCGTCATCGACGAGCTGCTCCGCTGGTCGACGCCGGTCCTGCACTT
>JAICMG010000228.1 GCA_025929365.1 Frankiaceae bacterium | reverse complement strand
TCGGGGACGGTCACTTCCGTCGCCGCGCCGTGGCCAGCTCCTCGTAGCGGTCATCGACGCGGGCCGCGCAGTCGCGCACGTCCCACTTCGCGGCGTGCGCGACGCCGGCGCCGGCGAGTCGTTCGGCGAGCGCGGAGTCGCGCAACACACGGATGATCGCGGCGGCGAGAGCCTCGGCATCGCCCTCCGCCACGAGCAGGCCGGTGTGCCCGTCCTCGACGTACTCGGGAATCCCGCCGTGACGGGTCGAGACGACGGGCCGGCCGCTTGCGGCGGCCTCGAGGTTGACCAGCAGCAGGCTCTCGCTGTCGCCATTGGACGCCGTGCGGCTCGGTGACACGACCACGCGCGCGTTTCGGATCACCTCGCGCACCTGCTCGTGCCGCCGCGACGGTTGCGGGTGCAGGTGGGTCACCGACTCGCCGGCGCCGTCCAGCAACCGCGCCTGTGCTCCGCTGCCGAGCACGACGAGGCGCGCCCCGGCGACCGCCGCGCGGACGTGCGGCCACGCGGCGAGGAGCACGTCGAGGCCCTTCTTCTCGACAAGCCGGCCGACGAAGGCGACCGTCGGTGAGCCGGCGGGCAGTGGTGTCGGGCTGAAGAACGCCGTGTCCACGCCGCTCGGGATCACGTGTGTCCTCGCGGGGTCGAACCCCGCGCGCTCGCTCGCCGCGGCCAGAAACCGCGACGGAACGATGACCGCGTCGACCGCCTCGGGCACACCCGCGTAGTAGTCAGGCTGGTCGTCGAGGAGCCCGGTGATGTCGTGGCCGTGCAGCGACAGGACGAACGGCCGCTGCGAGGTGACCTCCAGCACGTCCTTCGCCGCGTAGCCGAAGTGCACATGGACGAGGTCGACCCGGCGGGCTGCGAGGACGAGCCGGAGCTGGACCCGAAGGGCCGGGTACTTGTACGGCTCGGGCATCGCGTCGCGCAACCGGTTCAGGGAGTGGCCACGCTTGACCGGAAAGGTGTCGCGGTTGATCCAGCCGTCGCGGGTCACGACGACGCCACGGTGCCGCGACCGGTTCACCTGCGCGGCGACGAAGCCGGCGGACAGCTCGAGCCAGGACTCGACGTAGTGCGCGATCCTCATGCCGGCTCGCTACGACGCGGGCGGGTCGAGCCTGCGGATCGGTACGGCGGGAACCCCGCCGACCAGCCACCAAGGCTCGACGTCCTTCGTGACGACCGCACCCGCGCCGACGAATGCCTGATCGCCGATGTCGACGCCGGAGGTGATGATCGCGTGCGCTCCGATCCAGATGTTGCTGCCGATCCGCACCGGCTGGGAAACGGATGCGTGGTGGATCGGCACGCCGACGTCGGTGCGGACGTGACTCGAGTCGGTGATCGTCGCGTACTCGCCGACGATCGTGAGGTCGCCGATCTCGATCGACTCGGCGCAGTGCAACGTGATGCCGTTCGACAGCACGACGCCGTTGCCGATCCGCGCTCGGCCGGCGACCTGGTAGTTCCCGTGGCGGCGTACCTCGGTGCCGTCACCGATCTCGAGTGATCCACCGCGCAGGGACAGCCGGACGCCGTCTCCGATGATCACGCCGCTGCCGATCACCAGCACATTGGTGGTGGCCGGATAGATCTCGAGCACCGCGGGTCCGTCGATCCGCACGTCGCGCGCGATCCGTACGTCGACCGTCGCGCCGACCGACCTCGCCAGCAGCTTCAGCCGGATGATGAGTCGCTCGCGCGCCCAACGGCGGCGAAGCACTTTGATCGGTCCCGACAATGGCAAGAACGGAACCAGGAGGAGGCGCAGAAGCCGGCGATAGCTCACGGCCGAGCTCCCATGGCGGCACCCTAGGCCATGGCCTGGGACAGACTGTGCCGGTGGGAGTTTCGCTGGGTCGTGCCGTGCGAGTCGTCGCGCCGATCGCGGGGCTGGCCGGCGTTGTGCGACCCGGCGCCTCGCGGCGGTCGAGGGCACTCATCGGTGCCGGGCTCCTCGCCACCTGGTCGGTCGCCTACCGCCAGTACCGGCGCCGCGGCATCGCTGCCACCCGCGAGGAGTGGGAGCGGCTTCGCACCGCGACGCCGACCGTGTTCGCCCGGCACTACAACGAGTGCGTGCCGACGGTCGAGGAGGAGCTCGACACGTGGAGTGAGTACCACGGGCACCGGCACGGGATGAGATACCGGCTCGTAGGCGGGGCAGCGCGCGCGAACCTGCCCGACGGCGGCGTCCTTCTCGACATCGGCTGCGGGTCCGCGCTCGTGGCCGACCAGCTGCTCGACCGCGGGGCACACTACGTCGGGGTGGACTTCGGCGGCCACCACATCGAGTCCGCCGCGAAGCGCCACCGTGACGTCGACGGCCCGCTGCGCACGTCGTTCGTCCGCGGCGACGGCGAGCACCTACCGCTCGCTGATGCGAGTGTCGACGTCGTCGTCTTCACCGAGGTGATCGAGCATCTGCTGCGACCCGAGCTCGCGGTCTGGGAGATCGCGCGGGTGCTGCGCCCGGGCGGCGTGTTGGTGATGACGACGAACAACGCCTCCGAGATGCCGCTGCGGTTCCCGTTGTCCGACCCGGGCGCCTTCCTCGAGAAGGCGCTCGGATTCACCCACGACGGCCTGATCTCGCACCGGCCGTGGGTCTGGCCGGAGCCGGTCAGCACCGCGGTGCTCGACGAAGGGGTCACTGCCGCCTGGGTGCCGCACACCTGGCACAAGCAGGCAGAGACGCGGCGCATGTTCTCTGCCGCCGGCCTCGAGACCACACGCGCGACGACGTTCGAGTTCCCGCCGCCCCAGAGCCGTACGGCGGCCTGGCTCGATCGACATGGCGAGCTGGGGCGGCAGATCGTCGATGCGGTGGAGCGCGTCTGCACCACGATTCCGCTCGTGAACCGGCTCGGTTGCCATCTGATGATGGTGGCGACCCGCACGAC
>JAICMG010000089.1 GCA_025929365.1 Frankiaceae bacterium | reverse complement strand
CGCCTGAAGCACCTGCTTCACCAGCCCGGTCAACAGCCCGCCCTCGCCGGTCAGCTCGACCCCGTCCGCGCGAGCCCGCGCGACCAGCGCCTCCGCCCAGTCCCGCATCGCCAGCTCGTCGTCACCGACGATCTCCGCCGCCTCCCGCAAAGGCACCAGCGCGGTCTCGCCGGACTCCCGTGATCTCCTCATGAACGTGATCCTGTTCCGCCGCGACCGCTAGGCCACGGACATCAGGCCACGCCACTTACACAAAGTTCCTGACAGACCCGATCGTCTCAGTGTGGGTGCCTATCGACGTCCTGGCCGATGAAGAGATTGGCTACCTTCAGTCGTATTACAACGAGTACAACGCTTACTCGATAACCGGGCGTGGCGATTCATCTACGGCCTTACAGGACCGAGAGCTCGTTCTGTCTGGGCTGACTCACGCATTCCAGCTGGCTGCGTACGAGATCCAGGACGCCCACGTGCCGTGCGCGCTCGCAGCGTCATCGTTCGAAGGATTCGTGGGCAAGATCCTCTTGGGCTTGCCCGTCCCGATGGCGGTGCTTAAGGAAGCATCGGAGGCTGCGTTCGACGCCGAGTACGGTGCCTTGACGGACGAGATCAAGGACCCGAACACGTATTTTGACGTGGTAGATCTGCTTAAGTTTCTCATCTTCGGCGCGGAGTAAGACATGCGACGGCATCGGGGTGCCTGCACGTGTCACATGCTGGCCGCGCTGCTGTTGGCGAGCGGATGTGGGAACACTCGAGGTGCACTGGTCAGCAACCCCCGAGCTACACAAGCCGCCTCTGCCCCCGGACAGACCGCGTTGCCATTGCCCCGATTCGGAGCATCGGCCGCCTACGACAGTCGATCGGGCGATGTCGTGCTCTTCGGTGGCGTTACCGCGACATGCCACCTAAGTGCGTCCTCACGGCGAAACCTGGACGCAACCTGGTTGTACGACGGGAGAAACTGGAGAGCCACACATCCGCCTGGGTCTCCACTCCCACCACCTTCGTCCGCGATGGTCTACGACACTGTGCTCGGCGGGGTAGTGCTGATCGGTACGGCGGCCACCAACCCGACCGCGAGCACATGGCTCTACGACGGTGCCACATGGCAACGAATCTCAACGGGGACTGCGCCGCGCCTAGGGGGTGATTTGCCGGTGGCGTGGTACGACCACGAGGAAAAGGCGGTCTACTTGACCGGCGCCGCCGATGGCACGTCGGTTTGGTCGTACTCGACTATGGGGTGGCGGCGCATCGCAGACCGCCCGGAGGGCACGGTCGAAGGCGCGGCATACGACTCAAGCATCAGCGCGGCGGTTGTTCTCATAGACGACGGGGTGTCAGTGCAGACATGGCGCGTCTCAGGCGATTCCTGGTCCAAGTACGAGTCGGCCGCCGTCGAAGCACCTTTGGTGCCCGGCGGTTATCACGTGATCGAAAGTGATGACGGCGTGCTCGCAATCGGCGTTCCTGAAAGCGTGCCAGCCACCCGCCTTCTGGCCTTCGACGGTTCGCATTGGCATGGCGTTGTGGCATCAGCGGCACCGGGCCCGCGGCTGGACGCAGCCGTCGTCGGGAACGAGAAAACCGGCGCCATTGTCATGTTCGGCGGGCGGTGGGGGAGCCCAGGCGCTGTATACGGCGACACCTGGACGAATATTGGTCGGAGTTGGCAACACTCAAGTGGGCTGTCCGCGGCGCGCCTCCGCCCCTGCTGACCAGCGACGCGCCAATGCCGCCTTGAGGAGGTAAGGGCTGATGTCACGGATCGCGCTGAGCAGATACGCGCCCTCGATATCCAGGGCGCTCGGCGGTCGGCCCTGCGCCTCGTAGTAGCCACTGGTCGACACTCCCAGCACCCGGCAGGCCACGGCGACGGGACCCCCTCAGTGGCGAGTGAACGGGCCACCGGGAAGATCATTTTGGGAGGACGTTCTTCTTCGCGAAGTACGAAGCCGCCCGCTTGACGATCTCGTTTCCAGTTCGAGGCGGCGGTTCGCCCGACGCAGCTCGGCGAGCTCCTTGGCACTCATCGCTGGTCAGACCGGACGCTGCCCGGAGTCGACCTCGGCCTGAGCCATCCAACGGCGCAGACCCGACTCCGGACCCCAGCTCACGGGCGATCTTCGCGAATCGGCTTCTCACCAAGCCAATGAGCCCCAACGCGCTGCTTGGACTCCAACGGATGAGGCGCTGGCATCCGGACTCATCCCCATGACGAGCATCCTCGTCACAGAACTGGTGTCCGGGGAGGCGGGGGAAGGTCAGTCCGCTGCGAACATCCTCGACGCTTTGCAGAAGGCGCAATGGCCATCTGGCGTGGGCAATTGATCGATGCGGCAATCATTGCGGGCATTGATGCCGAGTAAGGAGTGATCACGACCGACGAGCAGGACCGGCGACTCGAGACCTGAGGTGCGCGCGGGTCACGCGCGCTCGCGCACGAGGGATGCAACCGGCTTGGCGCCAGGCTCTCGCCCGGAGGGGCCTATGACTCGCCCGGTGTCGGTCCGCCCGTTCATCCCCGTCGTGTGAACGAATAGGTATCGGTCGGGGCGTCGCTGGGCGGTGTCTCTCTTGGCGCGGCGCTTGGCTTTGGCGGCCGCGCGTGCCTAGCTCGGAGCGGCGAGAGGTCGAGCGCAAAGAGCGCGCGGCGGCGGTGGATGAGGTCTTGGTGTCTGTTAGTGAAGTATTGATCGGAACGCACGCGCTGCGGACGGCGTATTACCCACTAAGCAAGTTCCGCGATGACCGGCGTCCTACTGCGGGTGGATAGGCGACTCGTCGCCGGAACCGCCTCTCGGAGCTTTCTCCGCCGCTCACACGAGACGCTCGCTCGGCGGCGCGGTATCTATCGACTCCATGGCCGCCCGTGAAGGCGCATGACATCCGGCGCTTCGCCGCCGCGATCACGAGGCTAGCGACGGACACCGGTCGCTGGGGTGACCTCGGGTACGCGCCGTCGACGCTCGACGCCGACATCGGCAGGTACAACACGCATTGCAGCAGGTGGACGCGGATCTCGGCCTGCCAATCGCCACCCGCACGATCGGCTAAGCCAGCCGACCGTCAAACCCAGCCGAGTCTGGAAGGCACCGGCGAGGTACGGCTTCGCCGCCTCGTCAAGGAGGCGCTGCGGATGCGCCCGGACCGGATCGTGGTCGGCGAGGTCCGCCAGGAGGAGGCGCTCGACCTGCTGATCGCCTTGAACATCGGGAGCGCGGTAGCGCGCCCCATCGTGAGTTCGCCAGCGTGACTGTGCCAACTAGATGCCGGCCTGGTCCGCGATGTCGCGGACCGTGTGGGCGAGCGGCCGCCACGTGAACCCGTCGCCGACCGCCTTGGACACGTCGGCGTGCATTGTCGACCACCAGTCACGAGGCATGCTCAGCGGCAGTCCCTCGCCGGCCTTCGTCCACGTGACCTCGGGCAGACTGACGTCGAGTGCAGCCGCGATGGTGTCGAGCACCTGCGCGAAGGTCGGCGGCTGCTGCGGCGCCGTGACGTTGTAGGTGCCGGTCCGACCCCGCTCGATCGCCTCGATGGTGAATGCCGCGAGGTCGCGGGAGTCCACGCACTGCAGCGGCTGCTCGGCATCCGGCCCGATGAAGGGCCTGCCGCCGGCAACCTCGCGCACCCAGTGCGTGAACCGCTCCGTGTAGTCGTACGGGCCGATCACGAACCCCGGACGGATGATCAGGACGCCGCGTTTCGACTCGGCCGCCGCCGCCTGTTCGCAGCCGACCTTGAGCTCGCCGTACTTCGCCATGTCCGGTACGTCGTCCCACGCCGGGTCGAGGGTGGGCGTGGACTCCGTGAAGCCGCGATTCGCGACGTTGTGGCCGTAGACGCTGATCGTCGAGACGAAGGTGAGGTGGCCCGCCCGCGCACCCAGCGTCGACAGCAACGAGCGCACCTGGCCGGGTGTGTACGCGCTGACGTCGATCGTTGCGTCCCACTCGCCCGCTTCCAACGCGGAGAGGTCCTTGTTGCGGTCGCCGACGAGGTGGGTCGCGTCCGGCAGCGCCGTCGGGTCGGACTTGCCGCGGTTGAACACCGACACGTCGTGCCCCCGGTCGAGTGCCGTCTGTGCCAGGTACCGTCCGACCAGCCGGGTCCCGCCGATCACCAGAATCCGCATGCCACGAACGCTAGTGGTCTGGACTTTCGCGTCGGCATCGAGCACTACTGTCCTGCCTGTGACCCCCTACGCGCGTGAGGTGCTCGACGCCGTCGACGCCATCCCGGCCGGCAAGGTCATGGCCTACAGCGACGTCGCCGAGTACGTCGGCAAGGGAACCGGGCGCACCGTCGGGACGGTCATGGGCCGCCATGGCGGTGAGGTGCCGTGGCACCGGGTCGTGCGGGCCGACGGCAGCTGCGCACCCGAGGTGCGAGAGCGCCAGGTATCGCTGCTCCGCGCGGAGGGCGTGCCGATGGACGGTGAGCGCGTCGACCTTCGGCGCGCGCGCTGGAACGGCAAGTAACGGGTGGCGAGCGCGGCGCCGACGTACCGCCTGGTTCGCCCGCCGGTCGAGCCGGTCGCGGCTCCCGAGCTGGATCCCACCCAGCAGGCTGTCGTCGATCACGACCGGGGGCCGCTGCTGGTGCTCGCGGGTCCCGGGACCGGCAAGACGACGACCCTCGTCGAGGCAGTGGTCGAGCGGGTGCGGCGCGGCGCCGCCCCCGACGAGGTGCTGGTCCTCACCTTCAGCCGCAAGGCCGCCGAGGAGCTGCGCAGTCGCATCGCGGCTCGACTCGGCCGCACCGTCGTCGAGCCGGCCGCCTCGACGTTCCACAGCTTCTGCTACTCGCTGCTTCGCAGCTACGGCGTCGCCCCCGGCGACACCCTGCCGCGCCTGCTGTCCGGCGCTGAGCGCGAGCTACGGGTGCGCGAGCTGC
Source organism: Frankiaceae bacterium (assembly GCA_025929365.1). Classification (GTDB taxonomy): domain Bacteria; phylum Actinomycetota; class Actinomycetes; order JAFAQI01; family JAFAQI01; genus DASZTV01. Next base: position 7,800 of record JAICMG010000089.1, on the reverse strand, counting down.
TGGAGGGTGACGCCGCGCGTGAGGGGAAGACGAGCTGGCCCGCCGAGCTCGCGCCTGCGCTTCGCCTTCGCGGCTTTGCCAAAGAGGTGTGCGACGTCCTCGACCGGGCCGGTGAACGCGGGCTCGATCCGGCCGCGTTGCGAAGCCGCGGTCGCGAGCACGGCCGGCCGGCGTGGACAGCCGCCGGGGACTTCCTCGCGGAGTACCTCGAGGTGCTGTCACTGCGCAACGAGGTCGACTACTCGGGCGTCATCGACCGCGCGCTGGACCTCTTGGCCGGCGCGGCGAGCTCGGTCCGGCAGAAGTACAAGGCGGTGTACGTCGACGAGTACCAAGACACCGACCCCTCGCAGGAGCAGCTGCTTCGCCTCCTCGCCGGAGACGGACGCCTGCTCGTCGCCGTGGGCGATCCCGACCAGTCGATCTACGGTTTTCGCGGCGCGGACGTCACCGGAATCATCGAGTTCCCCGACCGGTTCCGCAGCGCCAGCGGCGAGCCCGCGCCGGTCACCGAGCTGCAGGTGTGCCGGCGGTCCGGACCGGAGCTGGTCCGGCTGTCTCGGTCGGTGGCGACGAAGCTGCCACTCGGGCGGCTGACCTCGCGTCGCGAGGCCCACCGTGGCCTGCGAGCCGCGGGACCCGAAGGCCCGCCGCCGGAGATCCGGCTCTACTCGTCGGTTGCGGCCGAGGTCACCGGCATCGCGGATCTGCTGCGCCGGGCCCACCTCGTCGACGGGATCGCGTGGTCGAAGATGGCGGTGCTGGTGCGGTCGGGCGTGCGAAGCATCTCGATGGTCCGCCGCGCGCTCGTCGCCGCCGGAATCCCCGTCTCGGTCGCGGCCGATGAGCTGCCGTTGTCGCGCGATCCCGCGGTGGCGCCGCTGCTGCGCGCCCTGGAGATCGTCGACGAGCGGACGCGAGGCGGGCGAGCGCCGGCGGGTCGCGAGGTCCGCCCGCCGCAGCCGATGACGCCGGATGTGGCCCGAATGCTGTTGACCTCGCCGCTCGCCGGCGCGAGCCCGTCGCAGCTTCGTGCGCTGGGGCGGCGGTTGCGCGAGCTCGACCGCGTGGTGAACAACGGCCTCGCCCGGCCGTCGCCGCGCCTCATCGCCGAGGCGGTCGACGACCCTTCCTCGTTGACGCTGGTCGAGGACTGGATCGCCGCGCCGGTCCGGCGCCTGATCCGCCTGCTCGACTCCGCGACCGAGATCCAGCGTCGCGGCGGCAGTCCCGCCGAGGTGTTGTGGGCGCTGTGGGACGGGTCTGACTGGGCGCGGCGGCTCAGCGCGACCGCGATGTCGGCCGACGCCGAAGGCCGAGCGGCGGACCGTGACCTCGATGCCGTGCTGGCGCTGTTCGAGCTGGCCGGCCGGCTCGAGGACAAGCAGCCGCGGGCAACCGTCGGCGCGCTGCTCGACGAGGTGTCGTCGCAAGAGATCCCGGCGGCGCCGTACGAGGAGAAGGCCGGCGCGCTCGGCGCCGTTCGGCTGCTCACGGCACACCGGTCCAAGGGCCTCGAGTGGGACCTCGTCGTGGTAGCGGGCGTCCAGGAGGCCGTGTGGCCGGACCTGCGTCGGCGGGGAAGCCTGCTCGACGCCGACGGGCTCGCCTTGGACTCGCCAGGGGCCGGCCCGGACGCGAGTGCTCTGCTCACCGACGAGCGGCGGCTGTTCTATGTCGCCGTCACGCGGGCTCGACGGCGCCTGGTGCTCACCGCCGCGTCCGGCACCGACGACCTGGCGGAACGTCCCTCGAGGTTGCTCACCGAGACGGGCCTCGCCTTGCCCGGCGGGGTCACCGCGACCACAGGGGTTCTGTCGGTCGCGTCACTCGTCGCGCGGCTTCGGCGCGCGCTGCGAGACCCACAGATCGCGGAGGACCTCCGTCTGGTGGCGGCCGAGTGCCTCGCGGATCTGGCGGATGCCGCCGACGACGACGGCACGTCGCTGTTCCCGGCTGCCTCACCGGATCACTGGTGGGGGCTGCCCGCAGCGACTCCCGGTGCGGCTGCGGTGCGCGATCCGGGCCGTCCGATCGAGCTGTCGGCATCGGCCGTCGCCGCATTCGATCGCTGCCCGCGGGCGTGGTTCCTCGACCGCGAGGTGAAGGCCACGGAGTCGACCTCGACCGCACAGGGCTTCGGTTCGATCGTCCATGCGCTGGCCGAAGCGGTCGTCGTGGGCGAGCTTCCCGCCGACATCGACGCCCTCGTCGCGCGCCTCGACGAGGTGTGGCATCTGCTGCCGTACGACGCCCGGTGGCAGGCGGTGCGCGACCACGGCGAAGCGCGCGCCGCACTCGAACGGTTTCTTGCCTGGCATGCGCTCAACGAGCGCGAGTGTGCGAGTGCGGAGGTCAGTTTCGAAGTCGCGGTGGGCGACGACGTCGTCGTCCGGGGTCGAGCCGACCGCATCGAGCTCGACGCCGATGGCGGTCTCGTCGTGGTCGACCTCAAGACGACCCGCAACCCGCCCAGCGACGAGCGGGTCAAGACCGACGCCCAGCTCGGCGTCTACCAGCTCGTCACGCGGCACGGCGCCTTCGGTGAATGGTCGACGACGCCGGGTGGCGCCGAGCTGGTCCAGCTGCGCAAGCCCGGAAAGAGCGGCGCGAGGGTGCAACGACAAGACGCCCTCGAACCCGGCGACGAATGGGCCGCTGATCTCGTCGGCGGCATCGCGAGCGGCATCCGGAATGAGACGTTCCCCGCGCGGGCGAACGAGGGGTGCGGGTATTGCCGCTTCCGCACGTCGTGCCCGGCGCGTGACGAGGGCGCGCAGGTGATGGCGTGACGGCGCGGGTCCAGCCGACCGCGGACGGCAGCTACCTGCTCAGCCTGCTCGGCAAGGACTTCACCGCCGAGCAGATGGCCATCATCACCGCACCACTCACGCCACAGCTGGTCATCGCCGGCGCGGGCTCCGGCAAGACGATGGTCATGGCCGCGCGCGTGGTGCACGCGGTGGCACACTTCGGGGTCCCCGCCGACCGGATCCTGGGTGTCACCTTCACGAACAAGGCGGCCGGCGAGCTGGCGGAGCGGGTGCGCCTCTGCCTCGCTGTCCTTCCGCCGCGTGACGAGGGCGAGGGCCACGATGACCTTCCAACCGTCGCGACGTACAACTCCTACGCGGCGCAGATCGTGCGGGACCACGCGCTGCGGATCGGCCGTGAGCCGGGCGCCACACTGCTGACCGAAGCCGTGCAGTGGCAGCTCGCCATGCGGGTGGCGAGCCGTGCGCCCGGTCCGTTCCCGCACCTCGACTGGACGACGCCGTACGTCGCGGAGCTGATCGTCGCGCTCGCCGGTGACCTCTCCGACCACCTGTGCACAGCCGATGCGGTCCGGCGCCACGACAGCGCCGTCCGCGCGGCGGTGGACGAGCTGCCCAAGCCACTCGCATGGGCCAAGAAGATGGTCGCGATGACACTCGCCCGCGACGAGCTGCTCACGCTGGTTGCCGCGTACAGCGAGGAGAAGGCGCGGCTGGACCTCATCGACTTCGGCGACCAGGTCGCCCTCGCGTGCGCGATCGCTCGCACTTCTCCGGATGTCGCGGAGATCGAGCGCGACCGCTACCGGGTGGTCGTTCTCGACGAGTACCAGGACACGGGCGTCGCGCAGCGGGTGCTGTTCGCCACGCTGTTCGGCGACTCGCACGCCGTCACCGCTGTCGGCGACCCGAACCAGGCGATCTACGGGTGGCGCGGCGCCTCGGCGTCCAACCTCTCGCGCTTCGCCGAGCACTTCGCGGCCGGGTCCGAGCCGCCCGCGCCGCTTCCGCTGATGACCAGCTTTCGCTGCGACGGCCGCATCCTGGACGCCGCGAACGTTGTGGCCGCGCCACTGCACGACTCGCTGGTTCGCAAGGCGCGGTCTCGGCTCTCGCTGCCTGAGCTACGTCCGGTCGGCGCTCGCGCCGACGCGGGCGAGGTCGCGGTCGCGCGAGTTCCCACGGCGGGCGAGGAGGCCGACTGGCTGGCCGAGCGCATCGTCGCGGCCATTCGCAGCGGCGTTCCGGCCGGGCAGATCGCCGTGCTGGGGCGCCGCCGGACCGACTTCCCGCGCCTGCACCAGGCGATGGTGGTGCGCGACATCCCGGTGGAGGTCGTCGGCCTGGGCGGCCTGCTCGCGATGCCCGAGGTCAGCGACATCGTCGCCGTCCTGTCGCTGCTCGCTGACGGTACGGCGAACGCGTCCGCGGTGCGGCTGCTCACGGGACCGCGTTGGCGGTTGGGCGTGCGGGACCTTGCTGCGCTCGGGCGCCGGGCCGCACACCTCGCGCGCCTGCGGGTCATCGCGCCGCCGGGGGAGGACGCGGGCGTGGGCGGCGACGCCGACGATGCGCCGGCAGACGAGCCCGCGGTCGGTGAGGGCCTCGACGAGGTGCTCGCTGCGGCGACGAGCTCGGTCGATCCGGTCGAGGCGCCCTCGCTGCTCGAGGCGATCGAGTCACCAGGCCCGCCCGCGGCGTACTCGACCGAGGCGCTCGAGCGGCTCGGCCGGTTCGCTGCGGAGATCCGCCGGCTGCGGCGGTTGGTCGGGCAGCCGCTCGTCGATCTCGTGACGGAAGTCATCGCCGCATCCGGTCTCGATGTGGAGGTCGAGGCCAGCGACGAGGCGCTGGCGGTGGCGCGGCTGGCCAACGTCCATGCCTTCCTCGATGTCGCGGCGCAGTTCAACGGGATCGACGGCGAGGCGGACCTCGTCGCCTTCCTGGCCTATTTGAAGGCGGCGGCGGAGACCGAGCGGGGACTCGACCTCGGTGCGGTGTCGGACGCCGACACCGTCAAGCTGATGACGATCCACGCCGCCAAGGGGCTCGAGTGGGACGTCGTCGCCGTGCCGGGCTTGGTCGAGAAGGTCTTTCCCACGGGGCAGTCGAGGTCGAGCTGGGTGACCGGGGCGCACGTGCTCCCGTTCGCGTGCCGGGGCGACAGCGAGGACCTCCCGGTGTTGCGGGGCTATGCGACGACGAAGGACGAGGAGGCGTTCAAGGAGGAGTGCCGCTCGGACTCCGACGACGAGGAGCGGCGCCTCGCCTACGTCGCGTTCACGCGCGCCCGCCATCAGTTGTGGCTGTCGGCGTACGCCTGGACCGGCACCCGAAAGGAGCCGTGCGAGACCTCGCGCTTCCTCATGCACGTCGCCGAGATCGGCGCGCCCACCATCACGGTCGACCGGTGGTGCGAGCTGCCCGAGAAGGGGACTCCCAATCCGATCCTCGAGGCGGGCGTCATCGACGTTGCATGGCCCGCGCCGCCCGATCCGGCCGAGACCGCACGACGGCGCGCGGCTGCCGACCTCGTGGCGGCGGCGCGTGGCGCGCTGCGTCCGATGGTTGACGTCACCGGCGAGTCAGCCGTGGTCGCGGCCGACTGGCGGCGTGACACCGCGCTGTTGATCGACGAGGCGCGACGCCGCCGAGCGCGGACGATCGAGGTCGCGGTGCCGCCACGGCTCACGACGAGCCAGGTCGTCGCGCTGGCTCGTGACGAGGACGCCTTTGCTGCTGCACTTGCGCGGCCGCTGCCGGTGCGCCCGCAACCACAGGCCCGGCGCGGATCGCGGTTCCATCAGTGGGTTGAGGGCTTGTACAACCTCGCGGGCGCGGCGTTGCTGGTTCCCGACGACCTGCCGGGCGCGGGTGACGCCGACCTCACGGATGTGGAGCTGGCAGACCTGCAGCAGAAGTTCCTCGCGAGCGGGTGGGCGCAGCGCGTTCCGGTGAAGGTCGAGGCGCCTTTCGAGATGGTGATCGGCGGTCGGCTGCTGCGCGGCCGAATCGATGCCGTCTATCAGACCGACGACGGCGGGTACGACGTCATCGACTACAAGACCGGTGCCATGCCGACGGGTGCCGACTTCGAGGCCGCGTCGTTGCAGCTGTCGATCTATCGGCTGGCGTGGGTGGATCTTGCCGGTGTCGACCCTGATGTCGTCACCGCCGGATTCCTCTACGTCCGCGACTCCCACGTCGAGCGACCGCGGCGGCTGCTGAGCCGTGACGAGCTCGATGTCCTGCTCGGCGGAGTGCCGGAGGGCATGCAACCTTCCCGCTGAGCCGGCTGCCTCTACGGTGGCGGGGTGGACATTCCCGCGCTGTCGCGTACGGCGGTTGACCGTGTTGCGGCGAGGCGGGACGACGAAGCGTGGCTCGCCGCAGCCTGGCAGAGCGGGCGGCTGCTCGTGCTCGACGCGGACGGCCGCGCGATGGTCGCGGAGGACACCGGGCCGCAGCTGCGCTTCGTCGAGGCGACGTCGTGGGATGGCGAGGGCGAGCGCATCCTGCTGGGCGTCGACGACACCGGAATCGCCTACTGGGGCTCGACCGGCACACCGCGCAATGTGCTGGGTGCGCGACTGCTCGGACTCCGTGACGTCGGTGCTGCGCTGTCAGACCTCGAGGCGGGGCTGCTCGTCACGCTGGTCGCGCTCGGCAACTGGCACGCGAGCCACCAGCACTGCCCTCGGTGCGGCGCGCCCACTCACCTCACGCAGGCCGGATGGTCACGCCAGTGCGACGCCGACGGCTCGCAGCACTTTCCGCGCACTGATCCGGCGATCATCGTGCTGCTGCACGACGGCGGCGACCGCGCGCTGCTCGGCCGTCAGCCCTCGTGGCCCCGCGGTCGCTACTCGACGATCGCCGGCTTCGTGGAGGCGGGGGAGTCCGCGGAGCAGGCCGTCTACCGCGAGGTCCTCGAGGAGACCGGCGTCACCGTCGATGACGTGACCTATCGGGCGAGCCAGCCGTGGCCGTTTCCGCAGTCGCTGATGCTGGGCTACGACGCTCGGGTCGTCGGAGGGGATGTTGCCGAGCGCGACCAGGAGCTCGAGGAGGTCCGCTGGTTCACCCGTGACGAGCTGATCCGCGAGAAGGCGGTACTGCCGCCGCCGACATCAATCGCCCATTGGCTGATAACGGGTTGGCTCAACCGCTACTTCGTGAAGTAACACACAGTGAGAATGCCGGATGGGACACCAGCATTCTCACTGTGTGTTGGATCTGGGAATGCGAGGGGTGTCGCTACCGCGCGCCGTACTTCTGGATCAGCGTCCGGTACAGATCGAACGACGGCTTGCGGGAGTCGTCGTCCCGCAACAGCCCGTCCTGGTCGAACAGGCCGTTACCTCGCGAGTTGTTGTCGCGCAGGTTGAACCAGCGGTAGTCGGTGACGTTGTAGGTGGTGCTGTAGCGGTGTACGGCGTCGATCATTCCGCGCATCGCCGCAGGCTGCGACGTGTTGCCGCTGTTGGTGGACGGGAAGCCGTTCTCGGTCACCCACAGCGGGGTCTTGGAACCGATCTTGGCGAGCGGCAGGAAGCACGTGCGCATCGTGGCGATGGCCGAGGCCATCTCGCCGCCGGCGGTGTCGGCGGGCGGGACCAGGGTGGGGGGATACACCGTCCCGGGGTAGTCGTCCATGCCCACGAATCCGAGCGCGCGGCGAAACTTCGGGCCGCCGTTGGTGCCGAGAAAGGTGAACAAGGCGGCGTCCGCGGTCGGGTCCAGCCGGTAGGCGAAGGTGAAGCCGATCTGCACTCGATGTGCCCAGCCGTGCTTGCGAAGCTCGGCGTAGGCCGCCTCGACGCCGTGCACGAGTGCGCCCTTCGCGGACTTGTAGGAGCCATCGGAGGTGTTCGGCGAGATCGCGAGGTTGACCTCGTTGGTGATGGTGAGGCTCTCCAGGGCGTGGACCTTCCCGAGCACGTCCACGACGTGCCGGACCCAGCGCGACCAGCCGGTCAGGTTGCCGTTGTTCGCGCTGGTCGGGTGGTAGCGGACCTGTACCTCG
>JAICMG010000159.1 GCA_025929365.1 Frankiaceae bacterium | reverse complement strand
CAGCCGTTCCAGCGCCGACACCATGACGGGCCGCGGTCTGGCGCTGGTGGCTGCGCTGGCCAGCGGATGGGGTGTCGAGGAGTCGAGGGTCGGCAAGGTCGTGTGGGCCGAGCTCGCGGAAGAGCAGAGCGAGCTCGCGCCTGTGGCCGCCACCGGTCTCGACCTCTTACTAGGTCCGCATGCCGGCGACGGTGAGCCGCGGCACGTCGTACGGCTTGGCACCGTGCGCACCGATCTCCTGGTTGCCGCGAAGGCTCACATCGACAACGTGGTCCGTGAGCTGCAGCTGATGAAGGCAGATGATGCGGCAGGTGGGTCCGCGCTTCCGGCTCCGATGGCCGAGCTCGTCGACACCGTCACCTCGGAGTTCGCCGAGGCCCGTGACGCCATCAAGCGCCAGGCACTCGCGGCCGCGGCGCGCGGCGACGAGGAGACCGAGCTGGTGCTCACCTTGTCGGTGTCCGCGGCCGCCGCGGGCGAGCGTTACCTCGCGGCCCTCGACGCGGTCGATCGGGTCGCGCGTTCCGAGAAGCTCCTGACGTTGGCCGCCCCGATCACCCATCGGGTTTTCCGGCGGTGGTACGTCGAGTCGGTGATCGAGCAGCTACGTGCCATCGACCGCGGCGTCGAGCCTCCGCCGGTCCCGGCCTTCATGCACGCCCTCGAGCGCGAGACAGAACGGCTGTCGACCTTCGAGAGCACCTGGGATCGACTGCAGCTGCTCCAGCGCTACACCGGTGAGCTGACCGGCGCGGCGACGGTCTCGGAGATCACCGGCGTGACGATCCGGCTTGCCTGCGACGAGCTGGGCGCCCAGACCGTGCGGATCTATCTGCTCGGCGATGACAACATCCTGCGCTCGGTGGCGAATGGCGGCGACGTGGCGCTGCCGATCGCGCGCTACGACGAGCTGCGACTGGACGCGGACCTGCCGGGATCACTGGTCGTCCGTACGGGCGTCGCGATGTTCTTCCGCACCCGCGAGCAGCTGACCACACGATTCCCGCAGTTCACCGGCGTGTACCCCGACGAGACGAGCCTGCACGTCACCCCGCTGCGGGTCGGGGTGCACATGATCGGCGTGATCTCCATGACGTTCGCGGCGATCAGCGAGGTCGACGAGGACACGCAGCGGGCGTTCGTCGGCGCAATGGCTGATGCGCTCGCGCAGGCGCTGGAACGCGCCCTTGCGATGGAGCGTGCCGACGAGGCTCGACGGCGACTCGCATTCCTCGCCGAGGCATCGGTCGTCTTCGCTTCCAGCCTCGATTTCGGGGCGACGCTCGATGCCGTCGGTCGGCTGCTCGTGCCGGCGCTGGCGGACTGGGCGATCGTGCAGCTGATGCGCGACGATCAACTCGAGATCGCCGCGCTGCACCACTCCGACTCCGGCCAGGTGGCGTGGGCGAAGAGCATGGCCGGCCGGTTCCCGATGGCGGGCCAGCGCGCCGGCGGTGCTCCGACCGTCATCGCGACCGGCAAGCCGCAGCTGTTCGCCGATCTCGATCCGGAGCTGCTCGAGTCGCTGGCTGCCGACGAGGAGCACCGGGACGTGATCCGCGCGCTCGGCATGTCGAGCGCCCTGGTGGTGCCGCTCACCGGGCGCAGTGGAACCTTCGGCGCGGTCACCCTGCTCTACGCCGACTCCGGGCGCCGCTATGCGCCCGAGGACATCTCCTTCGTCGAGGACGTCGCACGGCGGGCCGCGCTCGCGCTCGAGACGGCGGAGACGTTCCGGGAGCAGTCCGGCCAGCTCGCCGACGTACGGCGGGTCGCCCATGCGACGCAGCGCGCCATCCTCGCTCCGGTGCCGCCGCGGCTCGGTTCGGTCTCCCTCGCCGGCCGGTACGTGAGCGCCACCGCAGAAGCGCTCATCGGTGGCGACCTCTACGAGGTCGTGCCTCGACACGGCGGCGTGCGGCTGCTCGTCGGCGACGTCCGTGGCAAGGGACTCGCCGCAATCCGGATCGCGACGATCGTCCTCGGTGAGTTCCGGGCGGCGGCCGCGGACATCGCCGACCTGAGCGAGGTCGCGCGGCAGATGGACCGGCGGCTGCGCCCGTACCTCGGCGAAGAGGACTTCGCGACTGCCGTCGTCGCGGACGTGGCGGACGACGGGTCGTACACGGTCGTCTCCTGCGGGCACCCCGCGCCGCTGCTCATCGTCGGCGGTGCCATCGGTGAGCTGTCGGTGACGCATTCCCTGCCGCTCGGGTTGGGCGCCGCACCGGAGGTGGCGAGCGGATGGCTGAACCCGGGTGACCGGCTGCTCCTCTACACCGACGGCGTGGTCGAGGCCCGCGATCCGCAGCGAAGGTTCGTCGACCTCCCGTGGGTCGTGTCGCCGCTTGCAAAGGGCGAGCTGCAGTACGCGCTCGATGACGTCCTCGAGCGGCTGCACGACTTCGCCGGTGCGCAGCTCGGTGACGACGTGGCGCTGGTGGCGGCGGAGTTCAGCCCCTGACGGCGCGAGCCCAACGGACGCCGTGACGCGGGCGTGACGGCTGTCCTCGTTTGGCCGGAATGGGCTCGTGAGTGGTTCAATGGCATCGCAGGTGGGTCGAGCCATCCGGACCTGGCGGTTCGTGGTGCGGCGAAGCGCGTGATGGGAGGCCGCAGTGCGCGGGAGTCGAGTCTTTGCGAGCCTGGCGGTTGCCGCCGCCACGTCGGCATCGATGCTGGCCTTCGCCGCGCCCGCCGCGGCGTACCCGCCGGTGCACTCCTGCCAAGCGACGATCAGCGACACCACCCCGGCGCGCGGCGCAAGCGTCACCGCAAGTGCCGGGTGCTTCCAGTCGGGTGAGCAGGTCAATGGCAATGTTCACTCGGCAACCGTCTTCGTCGGGAGCACGACCGCGAACTCCAACGGCCGCGCGACCCTCACCTTCACGGTGCCCAGCAGTCTGCCGACGGGCCACCACACGCTCGAGCTGATCGGCCAGACCAGTGGTCACGTCGCGACCGAGGGCTTCACGCTGACGAGAAGCGCCGCCAATACGACCCGGACGTCCAGTGGTAGTGGCCTGCCGTTCACGGGTGGCAGCGACATCTGGCCGATGACGGCTGCGGGCGTCGGGCTGGTGCTCGTCGGTGGCGCGGCAGTCGCCGTCGTCCGGCGTCGCCGCCACTCCGGTCTCGCCGCCTAGCTACTCCGCCTCCCGCCTCCGACGCTGCGCCGGTGGCTGCGCAGGATCCACGGCCAGCGACCGAACCGGCGGGGGCAGGGATCATCCGGGTTCGCTACCTGGTTGCCGGCCTCGTCGTGGTCGTCGGCTACTTCCTCGCGACCGGGCTGATCGCCCGGCATCACCTCGAGCGAGCGAGGTACGACGTCGACCGACTCCGCCACTCCTTGCTGGCGTCGGACCACTCCGCCGCGCATCGATGGATGGCGGCGGCGCAGTCCGAGGCTCGCTCGGCACACCGGTGGTTGGCCGGTCCGGCCTGGGCGGCTGCGGAATGGGTTCCGTGGTTCGGGCGGCCCGCGCGGGTCGAGCGAGGTCTCGCCAGCGTGGCGGTGACGTTGGCCGACCACGCGCTGCCACCGGCGGTGCAGGCCGGCGACACTCTCACGCCGTCACACCTGCGCGACGCCGCAGGTGCCGTCCGGCTCACGGTCTTCCGGTCGGCCGCCGCGCCGCTGACCGCGGCCGCGACGGCGACGCGCGATGCGGGCTCGGCGGTTGCGCGGCTGCCCACGTCGTCCTGGTTGCCGGCCGCGAACCACGCGCGAGACGGCGCAGCCTCGCTCATCGCCGAGCTGACCCGAGTGCTCCGCGACGCGAGTGACGCGGCGGCGCTCGCCCCGGCAATGCTCGGTGACAGCGCAACCCGGCACTACCTGCTGGTCGTCGAGAACGACGCTGAGGCCCGGGGCCTCGGCGGGCTGCCCGGCGTGGTCGGCGTCGTCACGGCGTCACATGGTCGGTTGTCGTTCGGCCGGTTCGAGAACAACTCCTATCTGGGCGACATCCCGAAGGGTCGGGTCGCGGTCTACTCCGCGTATCGCGACACGTACGCCGACAGTGACGTCCTGACCAACTTCCAGGACTCCGACGTCAGCCCGGACTTCCCCATCGTCGGGAAGGTGTGGCTTTCGATGTGGCAGGCAAGGACGGGGCAACGACTCGACGGGGCGATCGCCACCGATCCCACCGCGCTTTCGTACCTGCTCGAGGCAAGCGGTCCCGCCAGGCTGGCCGACGGCACCGAGGTTTCCGGGAGCAACGTCGTCGCGCTGACCGAGCAGAAGTCCTACGCGCGGTTCGGCTCTCTCGCGGCGCGGGAGGCCTACTTCATCGACATCGCCCATGCCGTCTCCGACCAGGTCGTCGGCACGCCACACGGCCGGGCGCATGCGCTGATCACGGCAATGAGCCGCGCCGTCGCCGAGCATCGCCTTGCGCTCTACAGTTCCGACCCGGCGGAGGAGGCGACGCTTGCGGCGACGCCGCTTGCGGGCGGGTTGCCGCGGACCCGCGCGCCGTTCGTCGGAACGACGGTCAACAACGGTCAGGGGAGCAAGCTCGACTACTACCTGCAACGGTCGGTGACCTACGACCGCGCCGGATGCTCAGTGTCCGGCCAGCAGCTGTCCACCGTGACGATGCGGCTGACCAACGCGGCGCCTGCGAACCTTCCGCCGTACGTGACGATCCGGCTGGGATCGGCGCGACACCAGCCGGTCGGCAGCGAGCGGTTGTTCGTCGCGCTCTACGCCACATCGGGCGCGCAGCTCGCGGGGGTGACCGCAGACGGATCGCAGCTTCTCGCCGCGGTCGGGGAAGAGGAAGGCCATCCGCGGTACGAGGTCGACGTGACGATCGATCGGGGTGCCACGACGACGCTTGTCTTCCGGCTGGTGGAACCGCGACGCTCGAGCCAGGTCGTGACGTGGCGGCAACCGGGTGTCGGCCCCGAGCGGTTTGCGGTCACCGGCCGGCGCTGCGGCTAGCTCAGGCCTCGCTCGTCTTCTGGCCGAAGACCTTCGCCGGCGCGGCGAGCGGAACGGCCTTGCCCCAGTCGGAGAAGGTCTGCGTCAGCCGCACCCTGCGGTAGCGGGCGACGTACTCGACCGGTAGCGGGTGGTTGCCGGTGCTGATCCACATCGTGGCGATCGCGTGTCGGGGCGCGCCGTCGCCCACTGCGCGGCCGCGCACCCCGACCGCTCGCACACCGTCGACGGTCCGCTGGGGCAGCAGACGCAGCGGCGCGCCGACGCGGTCCTCGCGCAGTGTCGAGGCGAGCGTGACGCCGGCGGTGACGGCCTTGTAGCCGGCCTGTGCGGCAACGAGCCGCAGCCACTGGTGGTGCAACGCGGCGACCTCGTCAGGGGTGAATCCCATGTAGCGAGTCAGTCCACGCTTGTCGCCGGTGAAGTAGGTCCGCGGGCCGACGACGCGGACCGTGACGCGGCCGCCGTAGATGCTGATGTGCTGGATCCCACCGGTCTTGGCGTCGTAGTCGTCGAAGATCGCGGTGCCGGTCTTCTTCGACACGTTGCGCGCGACGGCATGCACGGAGCCCTGCGCCAGGGCGTCGGCGAACGCCCGTGCCAGCAGTGCCCTGGGGTCGGTCTTCGCCGGCCCGCGCCCGATCGTCGCGGGCGAGGTCGGGGTCACGGCGATCCCCGGCTCTGTGCTGGTCGTCGGGCTCGTTACCGCCGTCGCAGCCGTCGCGCCCGAGTGCGGGGAGCCGGCGTGCCGGCTGACCGCGACCGCAGCGTCGGCGCCTACCAGCAAGAGGCTGATCGCGGCCATGACGAGCGCGCCGCGCGAGGCGTTCTGGAGCGTCGTCGCGACGCGGCGGGTCGCCGCACGCGTGGGCTGCGTCACCTACAACGTGTCGACCAGCCCATGAAGGGGCTTGAGACGCCGGGACGTGGCCCGTCGCGGCAGACCTCCGTGGTGGGCAGGGGCGGGGTCGAACCGCCGACCTTCCGCTTTTCAGGCGGACGCTCGTACCAACTGAGCTACCTGCCCGCAGCGGCCGTAGGCCGCGGGGACCGGACGAGTCTACGGGCTGGGCTTCCGCCACACGACCTCGCCCTGAAATCGGTCAAAAGTAACTATAGATACCCAGTCGTGCTGTCGAGTAACCTCGAAATCACATTTCGCCCAGCACCTGTCATCGAACCACCACGGGGATCCAGACCATGCGCCCAGCACGCTCCTGGGCTGCGCTCGTTTCGCTGATCATCGGCCTGACCACGTTCGGCGTGGCCGGTGAACCCGCGGCGTCCGCAGCCGGCTCCACCTACACCCACGGCTTCGACATCTCCTGGCCCCAGTGCCACGGCCGGCACGCCAGCCATCTGCCCGGGGGCCGTCAGCGGTACGTGATCCTCGGTCTCACCAACGGGACCGGACACACCGTGAACCCGTGCCTGCGCTCGCAGCTGCGGTGGGCCCACGCTCACCGCGCGAAGGTCGGCGGGTACGTCGTCGGGTCCTTCCCATCGCGGCGGCAGCGGCTGCGGGCCGGTCGCCTCGCGCACTGCGGCGGCAAGGTGATGTGCCGGCTCCTGCACGACGGCGCGAACCAGGCCACCGACGCGCTGCGCACGCTGAGGCGGATGCACATGCGTTCGCCGATGCTGTGGCTGGACATCGAGTTCCGCTCGACGCACTCGTGGCTGCGCCACAAGGCCTACAACCGCGCCGTGGTCGAGGGCATGGTGATGCGGCTGCGTCGCGCCCACAAGCGCCTCGGCGTCTACACGACCGGGTACATGTGGCACCACATCGTGGGGCACTACCGGCTCGACGTGCCGCAGTGGCTGCCGAGCGGCCGAGCCTCCGCGCGTCGTACCAAGCCGATGTGCCGGCAGACGGCCACCGGTGGGCAGACCTGGCTGGTGCAGTACACGCGCCGGCTCGACGAGGACCTCACCTGCCCGGTGATGGACGCGACCCGCGCCCACATCCACGGCGGGCACGGCTTCCTGCTCTCCAGGATCGTCGCCTGACCT
>JAICMG010000027.1 GCA_025929365.1 Frankiaceae bacterium | reverse complement strand
TACGTTGATCGCGGCGAGGTCGGCCCCTACTTCCGCAACGTGGCGTGAGGATCGGCATGGATGTCGACGTGACGGTTTCGACGGTCATCGACCGCCCACGCGACGTCGTCGCGGCGTACGCCTTCGATCCCGCCAACGCGCCGGTCTGGTACCGACGGATCTCCTCGGTCGAATGGCGCACGCCGCCGCCGGCGCGGATCGGGTCCGAGCTCGACTTCGTTGCGCGCTTCATGGGCCGCCGGCTGGCCTACACCTATGTCATCCGTGAGCTCGCGCCCGGTGAGCGGCTCGTCATGTCGACGGCACAGGGCCCGTTTCCGATGGAGACGACGTACCGGCTCGAAGACGTGGGTGCGGGCACGCGGATGAGCTTGCGCAACCGCGGGAGGCCAGGCGGGGTGTGGCGGCTGTTCGCGCCGGTGATGGCTGCCTCGGTGCGCCGGGCGACATCCGGCGACCTCGCGGAGCTGAAGCGGATCCTGGAAACCGGCGGCTAAATGCGCGCCAGGAGGGCGTCGAGGAAGGGGACCTGGCCCTTCACGAGCTTCTCGCGCGCCGTCCGGATGTCGAACCACTCGGCGCGGTCGGCTTCGGGGTACTCCCGGATCCGGCCCGACCCCTTCGGCCACTCGAGAGTGAACGTATTGCTCTTCGCCGTCGTCGCGTCGAAGTCGCCCTCCACCGCGTAGACGGTGATCCGCTTGCCCTTCGGCTGCCGGATCTCCCCGAGCGGGATCGGCTCGCCCTCGGGCGCGGGTGACCCGAGCTCCTCACCGAACTCGCGGAGCGCGGCGGCGAGCGGCGTCTCACCCTCGACGTACTCGCCCTTCGGGATCGACCAGGCCCGCTCGTCCATGCGGGCCCAGAACGGCCCGCCCATGTGGATGATCAACACTTCCGGCTCGCCGGAGCTCAAGCGGTAGAGCAGCAGTCCGGCCGCGAGCTTCGCCACCCCCTCATCCTGACGCGCGGCCCACGATCTCGAGGTAGCGGGCGAGATGTCCCGGCGCGAGGTACTCCGAGGCGACCCGCTCGTGCGCGCGCTTGCCCATGGCGGCGGCGCCGGCACGGTCGTGGAGCAGGTCCCGCAGCGCGCTGCCGAACTGCGCCAGGTCCTCCGGATCGACCAGCACGCCGGACACCTCCGACTCGATCTGGTCCTGGATCCCGCCGACGCGGCTGCCGACGACCGGCCGCGCCTTCCACATCGCCTCCGCCACGGTGAGACCGAAGCCCTCGGCCAGGCTCTTCTGCACCACGATGTCGGCGCGGCGCTGCAAGGCGTTCACGATGGCGGCGTTCTCGTCCACGTCCGCCATCGGAAGGCAGGCGAGGTGCACGCGTCGGCGGATGGCGTCCGGGAGTGCATCCCTCGCAGCCTTCAGCTCGGCGAGTGACTGCGCGCCTTCCGGGTCGTCCGTCACTGACGCGGGATCCGGGCCGGCCAGCACGAGATGGCTGTCGTCGTCTGCCGGGCCGTGCTCGGCGAACCCGTTCATCACGCCGGCGTGGTCCTTCAGCGGATCCCAGCGCGAGACCTGCACGACGAGTGGCGCGTGGGTGGGGACCGGCTCGTCCTCGATCATCGTGGCGCGACGGCTGACCCGCCCGAGCTGGCCGTCTCGGCCGACGTACACCGGCTCGCTGCGTACTTTGCGGTCCACGACGAGCCCAGCGGCGTCGAGGATCGCCGCCACGATGCCGTCGTCGAGTTGCTGGTTCTTTGCCGAGAAGGCATCGATGCACGGCGGGATCACGGCGATGCGCGAACTGTCGAGGTTCTCCCAGCCGTACTGGCGCCGGGAGAACACCTGATAGCTGGTCGTGTCTGTGTAACGAGCGAGGAACTTCCACGCCTTGCGGGTGTTGTCGTTCGGGTCGTCCGCACCGATGTGGCAGCTCCAGACCACATGGGCACCGATCGCGGCTAGTGCCGGCGCCAGGCCGAGCGTCTGGGGGTCGTGAAGGATGACCGAGTCGCCGGCGCGGACGTGTTCGAGGAGGGCCGGCACCTCGCCGGCGAGGGCGCTTTCGTAGATCTCGCGCTCCTTCTCACCCAGCGGGCCCTCGTCGCCCGGCCGCCCGTGCAGCAGGTGATGGATTCGTTTGGTGACGGTGAAGAAGTCCTCGTTGCCGTCGATCACAAGCCAGCGCACCGGGAGGTCGCACGCCGTCAGATAGCCGAGGATCGACTGCAGCATCTCCGCGACGCCGCCGCCCTCTGCCGTCGAGTTGACGTGCCAGAGAGTGTGGCCCTCCAATCGGCCCGCCGCGATCCGGATGTCTTCGGTGAAGCGGTCGATGCCGTGCGCGGGCAGCACGTCGGCGAACCGGTCGACGGGGCGCTCGAGGATCTCGACTTCGTTCACGGCGTCTCCTGCGGAAGGCGGGAACTAGGGCGTGGTCGTCGCTGAGGAGGTGTCGGTCGGCGACGGCGTGCTCGACGCGGCGGGACTCGACGAGGACTGGGTGGGCGTCGGGGTCGGAGTCGGCGACTGCGACGGCGACTTCGACGGCGACGGGCTCGGGCTGGGCGAGCCGGACGTCGTCGGCGACACCGAGGGTGAGGGTGAGGGTGAGCTGCTCGGCGGCTTCGCGTAGTTGGCGTTGTGGCCTTGCGCCGGTCCGACGAGCTGCGGGGTGAGGATCGGGTTGGTGCCGGGGCTCAGCAGCGCGACGACGATGGCCGCGGTCGCGCCCGCTCCGACCAGGCCGCCCGCAGCGATCGTCGCCCGGCGGGCCGGGCTGTAGCGCTGTGCCTCGCTCTTGCGCCGCTCGCGCAGGTCCGGCGGCAGCGCGGCTCGTTGTGCGCTGAGGCTGTTGATGGGGGCGCATGCGTAGGCCAGCGTCGGCCATACGAGGAGCGCGGCCGTCAGCCAGCCGCCGCGTCCGCTGGCCCGGGCGAGCGCGCCCACGATGCCCGCCACACCCATCAGCGCGAGCGCCGTCTCGCCGAGGTTGCCGCGGATCGCGTCCGTCCAGTGCGCGTCCTCGGCGGTCTTCGGCGTGCGGAGGAACTCCGCCTCCTTCGCGAACAACGCCTGAACCGACGCGCGGGCCACGACGAGCCCGGTCGACTGCCAGATCATGAAGGCGCCGAGCGCGTCTCGCCAATCGGCGCCGGTGCCTCGGCGCAGCAGCGCGACCGCGCGAACGAGTCCCAGGAGGAACAGCATCGGGATCGCTGCAACGAGGAAGCCGGTGAGCTTGCGGAACAGCAAGCCGCCGCCGCCTCCGACGTTCGCCGCGCCGACGATGAGGAAGACGAAGAACAGCAGGGCGAGCAGGTCGCCGTACCACTGCAGTGCGCCGGACAGGTAGGCCCAGCGCTGCCCGATCGACATCTGGTTGTCGCGATGGCGACCGCCCGGCAGCATCAGCCGCCAGTGACGGCGCAGGATCTGGATTCCGCCGAAGCACCACCGGAACCGCTGGCCCTTGAGCGCCTCGAACGTCAGCGGCATGACGCCGACACCGAACGAGCGGTCGACGTGCACGCCCGACCAGCCATTCTGCAGCAAACGCAGTGAGAGCTCGGCGTCCTCGGTGATGCACCACTCGTCCCACCCGCCGACCTGTTCGAGGGCCTTGCGGCGGATGAGGCCCATCGTGCCGGCGAAGATCGCGCCGTCACGTTCGTTGCGCGAGGGCTGCGAGACGGCGAAGAAGTAGCGGTAAGAGTGGTAGAGCCGGCGGTAGAACGGCGCCTGCTCCCAGTCCCGGTAGTCCTGCGGCGCTTGGATGAAGCCGACCTGCTGGTCGGCGAACAGCGGTGCGCAGCGCCGCAAGAACTCCGGATCGAGCTGGTAGTCGGCGTCGATCACACCGACCAGCTCGGCGCGCGGGTCGATCATGTGACGCAACGCGTAGTTGAGCGCTCCCGACTTGTAACCGGGCCAGTCGTCGAGATGGACGAACTTCACGCCGTGCTCGCGGCACCACGACTCGACCGGGCGCCACAGCGACTCGTCAGTCGTGTTGTCGTCGAGCGCGATGATCTCGTAGTGCGGGTAGTCGAGCGCGATGAGCGACTTCAGCGTCTCGATCACCATGTCCGGCGGCTCGTTGTAGGCCGGGACGTGCAGGCTCACGAAGGGCAGCTCGTCGGCGGCCGGCAGCGCCGCGGTGGGGACACCCTCGTGGACGCGCCGGGTCCACGACTCGCGGCCCAGTGCGTCGCACAGCTCCCACATGTAGGCGCCGCCGAGGAACGCGGCGAGCAGCTCGAGGAGCCACAGCAGGATGCCGCCCGCCGTACCAGCCGTGCCCAGGTTGCTGACGAACGTCCACCAGATCATGAAGGCGAGGTAGACGACGAAGAGGAACGTCGTGGCCGACCAGCACAGGTGTGCGCGGGCGCTCCATCGGCGGGTGAACGGCAACCACAAGACGCTGGCGAGCAGCAGCCCGGCGCCACCGGCGATGTCGTTGCGCAGGGTGCCGCCGAGCGCGGCCAGCAGCCCGGCGACGACGAGCGCGAGGACGGCGGTGCCGATCGCGGCGAGAAGCAGCCGGCGGGTGGTTGCCCACGCCCCGGCCGCCGGGCCACGCCACGGCGGCTCGATGAAGAGTGCCACCGTAGCGAGGGGCGCCGCGAACAGACCCGCGAGCAACAGTGCCGAGAGCAGAGGGGCCTCCGGTGCATCGGCCGCCCGCTCTCGGACGGCGCCGTCGGCGGTGTCGATACCCCGTCCGTAGAGCAAAAACCGACACGCAAGATCGCGATATGCCAAGGTCTGCGCATGGAGACTGAGCGCTTTGAGATTCAGCGGCCGATTGCCGCATCCGCGGCAGAGGTCTTCGCGGTATTGAGTGATCCCCATGGTCACGTCGCGATCGACTCGACTGGAATGTTGCAGTCGGCGGAGGGCGATCGAGTCAAGGCGGTCGGCGACACCTTCGTCGTCCACATGGATCGCGAGTCGCTCGGCGACTACCCGATGGGCAAGTACGACGTGACCGTGGTGATCACGAAGCTCGAGCCGGACGCGCTGATCGAGTGGACCATCGAGGGCGTCATCAAGCCGCCGCTACGCCACCTGTACGGCTACACGCTCGAGCCGAACCCGGACGGTGACGGCACCCTCGTCACGTCGTACTACGACTGGAGCAACATCGACGAGGCGTATCGCGGCGGGGTGTTCCCGGTGATCCCGGAGCTCGCCTTGAAGGCGACTCTCGGGATCCTCGCCAGGACCGTCGAGCGACCGGCCGCTGCCAGGCACTCTTAGCGGGAGCCAGGCCGAAAACAGCTCGCCGCGGCTAAGTCGACTTGCGCTGACGTTTACGCCACGGCGAGCTATTCCCGGCCTGGCCGAAACAGCTCGCCGCGGCTGAGTCGACTTGCGCTGACGTTTACGCCACGGCGAGCTGTTCCCGGCCTGTGCTCAGACGTCGTCGAAGACGACGATTCGGCGGGCGCCGTTTCCGGCAGCCATTGACGCGAACGCCGCGTTGACCTCGTCGAGCCGGATCCGTTCGGTGACGAGTGCCTGCAGATCGAGCCGGCCGGTCACGGCGAGCGTGGCCATGATCGGAATGTCGCGGGGCGCGTCGGTCGCGCCGTACACGCTTCCCCGAACCTGCTTCGCGTCGGCCATCAACGACAGCGCCGGGAACGTCACCGACTCGTCGTAGCGACCTGCGCCGACGAGCGTGACGACACCACCGCGGCGAGCCGAGGAGTACGCCGCGAGGATCGTCTCGGGCAGGCCGACGACCTCCAGCGCGTGGTCTGCGCCGATCCCCGCGGTCAGCTCGCGGACCGCCGTCGGCAGGTCGATCGCTGACGTGTCGATGACGTCGGTCGCGCCGTTGCGCTTCGCGGCATTGAGCTGTGAGGCAACCCGGTCCGCCGCGATGATCCGTGAGGCGCCCGCGAGCCGGGCGCCCTGGATCGCCGAAAGCCCCACTCCGCCGCATCCGACGACGACGACGGTCTCGCCGACCTGGATTCTGGCGGTCCGCACCGCGGCGCCGACCCCGGTCGCGACCCCGCAGCCCAGCAACGACGCGAGGTCGAGCGGCAGCTCGGGGTCGATCTCGATGACGGCTGCGGCCGGTACGACGGTCTCCTCGGCCAGCGTCCCCGCGCCGAGTGACTGCCAGACCGGCCCTGCCGCGCCCTCGGCGTAGGGCGCGTCGTAGATGTAGCCCATCCCGCTGGGGCACAGGTACGGCTCGCCACGCAGGCAGTGGAAGCAGGTCCGGCAGGCGTCGTTCCACGTGAGGACGACCCGGGCGCCTTCCTTGACGGTCGTGACGTTCGTGCCGACCTCCGTGACGATGCCGGCGCCCTCGTGCCCGAGCGAGCACGGCAGCACGGCCGGCATCCCGCCGTCGATGATCGACAGGTCGGAGTGGCATACGCCGCTCGCGGCCAGTCGCACCCTGACGTCGTCGGGGCCGAGGTCGCGCAGCGTGATGTCCTCGACGACCGTTGGCTCACCCACCGCGTGCAGGACCGTCGCCTTCATCGCCTCACACCTGACGTGCATGTCATGTCGGGCACCTTCGCGGGTACGGTGGGCGCCGTCAATGCAGGTCGGGGAGGACAGGCATGGCAGAGGTCGTCACCGCGTCGCTGGTCATCGACGGAAAGCCGCACGACGGCGGCGCCGGGACCTACGACGTCTTCAACCCGGCCCGCCCGTCGGAGCTGGTCGGCCGCGCCCCAGCCGCGGACGTCGGTCAGCTCGACGCGGCGGTGGGCGCGGCGCGACGGGCCTTCGGCGAGTGGTCGGAGATGTCGGTCCAACAGCGCTACGACGCGTTGGTCGCCGCCGCCAACGCGGCGACCGCGCACGCGACGACCGCAGACCTCGCCACGATGTACACGCGCGAGCACGGCAAGGTCCGCAGCGAGGCCGAGTTCGAGATCCTCACCGCGCCCGCGTTGCCGCAGATCCTCGGCGGCATGGCCGAGGCCGCTCTCGCGCCGACGCTGATCGAGCCGCCCGCGCCGTACCCGAGGTTGCAGCGGGAGCCGTACGGCGTCGCGGCGCTGATCCTTCCGTTCAACTGGCCGATCGCGGTCACGATGATGAAGCTCTCGTCGGCGCTCGTGACGGGCAACACGGTGGTGGCGAAGGTTCCGCCGACGGTGCCGCTCGCGACGCTGCACTTCGCCGGTCTCCTCGCCGCGGAGCTGCCGCCCGGCGTCATCAACTTCGTCTCCGGCCCCGGTGTCGAGATCAGCCGGGCCCTCGTCACGCATCCCGGCATCGACATCATCTCGCTGACCGGTGGCGTGGCGACCGGCAAGGCGGTGATGGCCGGGGCCGCCGAGCGGCTGCGGCCGGTGCTGCTCGAGCTCGGTGGCAACGACGCGGCGATCGTCGCGCCCGACCTGCCGATCACCGAGGCGCTCGCCGAGGCGCTGTACGGCGCGACCTACACGACGTCGGGTCAGGTCTGCATGGCGGTGAAGCGGCTCTACTGCCCGCGCGGCAAGGTCGAGGAGCTCGCCGAGGCGTTGCTCGCCCGCTGCGGCCGAGAGGTGATCGGTGACGGCCTCGCGCCGGAGACGACGCTCGGTCCGATGCACACCGCCGCCGGTCGCGACCGCGTCGCGCAGATGATCGCCGATGCCGAGTCGTCGGGGGCAACGGTGCGCACCGGCGGCCGGCTGCGCGCCGAGGACGCCGACAGCGGCGGTTACTTCGTGCTGCCGACGGTCGTGACCGACGTACCGGTCGATGCCTCGCTGGTCACCGACGAGCAGTTCGGCGCGGTGGTGCCGATCATCGGCTACGACGACATCGACGATGCCGTGGCCGTCGCCAACGCGACGGAGTTCGGGCTGACCGCGTCGGTGTGGACCGGCGACGACGCGCTCGGCGAGCGGATCGCGTCGCAGCTGGTCGCGGGCACCGTCGCGATCAACACCCACGGCATGGCGGCGCAGGATCCGAGGCTGCCGTTCGGCGGTGTCGGAGCGAGCGGCATCGGCAGGGAGCTGGGCCCGGACGGCCTGCTCGCCTTCACCCAGCCGCGAGCCCTGATCCGCCGCCCCGCCCCCGCCTAACCCGCGGTGATCTTGACGTTATGGGCGTGCAACGGCCGTCCACACGCCATCAACGTCAAGATCAGCGAGGGTGGGCCCTACTGGATGGGTGCGTAGTGCTTGATCTTCGAGTCGGAGCAGTATGACGCGGCTACCTGGCGAGTGGTGAATCCCTTGTGGACGAAGCCGCCGTTCTGGCTGTCGTAGATGTACCAGGCTCCGTGCGCCGCGGGGCTGCCCAACAAGCAGTACCCCTTCTTCGGGTCGACGCCGGCGTACAGGATCTCGGCGTCGGTCCCCGGCGTGCGCGTGAAACCCTCGTCCGCGAGCTTGCTGCCCGTCGACGTGTACGCGTCGTGGTCGGTGAAGTAGGTCTCCTCGGCGGTTGCGAGGTTTCGCAAGTTCGCCAAGGTGTCATCGAACGCCTGCACCGCCGTCGTGGGCGTCCCCGCGCCCACGGGTGACGGGGAGGCAGACCGTTGGCTGCTCAGCGCAGAGCTAGGCGGTGAAGGGCTTGGCGCGTTGCTCGAGCTGCTGCAGCCTGCGACCAAAGTGGCACCCACCGCACCAGCAATCAGCGCGATCTTCATCGACATCGCTTCCCCCAACCGCGGTGATCTTGACGTTATGGGCGTGCAACGGCCGTCCACACGCCATCAACGTCAAGATCAGCGAGGGTGTTAGGACCAGCCGGGCATTGCCGCCTTCGGCGGCGCGATGGTGAGCACCTCGGGGAACGGCTCGGGTGCGTGCTCGGGCGCGTCCTCCGGAAGCTCGGCGATGGCCGCTTCCAGTGCCTCGGCCAGCGATGGCCGCAGGATCACGACCTCCGCGGGCGAGTCCGGTGTCACCGCGTCGGGTACAGCCGGAGCGGGCTCGGCACTGAACGGCGCGAACGCCACCGGGATGGCGGCTGACTCATGGCGTACCGGCATCTGCGGCGGGACCGGACCGCGGTCGGTCTGGGCCCCGCGCGCGAAGGGGTTCGGCGGCATGATCGGCGTCGCCGGGCGTTGCACCGGCTGCGGCACGCCGTACCGCGACCCGGCCGAAGGCACCGACGTCGTGGCAGCGGACGTCGGAGCGGCCGGAAGGTTTGACAGCTGCGCGTGAGCGGGCGGGTCCGCAGGCGGAAGGATCGGCGCGGCAACGGCAGGGATCGGGGCGGCGACCGGAGCGGCGGGTGCACCGAGCACGAGTCCGCACCCCGTGCACACGTGCAAGTGCGGGGGAAGCTGCGTGGCGCAGCGGCTGCAGATCGCCATCGAGGTTCCTTCCTTCATATACATCGTCGTCGTCCACGACGGCACTTTCATGGGCCGTACAGACCGAGCCGTTACGGCATTTGGCCGACGGCAGATACGGGAGTGATCCACGGTGGCCACGGGTTCGGTCCGCGCCGCCCGGCTTGTGGCACTCAGCTGTCACTTCCGGCGCCGCACCGGCTCAGACGTTGATCCGCACCGTCATCCGCTTGATGCCGTTGATGAACGACGACCGCAGCCGGTCCGGCTCGCCCACGACCTCGAGGTCCGGCATCAGCTCGAACATGTTGCGGAAGGCAACCGCGAGCTCGCGCCGGGCCAGGTTGGCGCCGAGGCAGAAATGCGGACCTCTCGCCCCGAAGCCGACATGCGGGTTCGGCGAGCGCCTGATGTCGAACGCCTCGGGGTTGTCGAAGACCAGCTCGTCCCGGTTCGCCGAGTTGTAGAAGAGGACGAACTTCGATCCCTTCGCGAAGTCCTGACCGCCGACGCTCACGTCCTCCGTCGCGGTACGACGCATCCACGTCACCGGACTCGCGAAGCGCACGATCTCCTCGACGGCGGTCTTCGTCATCGCGTCGTCAGCCATCCACGCCGCGCGCTGGTCGGGGTGTCGGTCGAGTGCGTAGACCCCGTGGGTGGTCGCGGTCCGGGTGGTCTCGTTGCCCGCGACGCAGAGCAGGATGAAGAAGGAGGCGATCTCCTGATCGGTGAGTGACTCGTCGTCGATCGCCGCGTTGACGAGAGCGGACGTGAGATCGTCGGTCGGCGTCTTCTTGCGCTCTTCGGCAAGGCGCAGCATCAGCTCGGACAGCAGCTGACCGGCGGTCAGCACGAGGCCCATGCCCTCTTCGGGCGTCGCGATGAACTCGGGGTCGCCGCCGGAGAGGATGATGTTGGTCTGCTCGAGCACCATCTGCTCGTCCTCGGCAGGAATCCCCATCATCCGGCAGATGATCCGCAGCGGCAGCGGTCCGGAGACCTCGCTGACGAGGTCGAACTCCCCGCCCGATGCCGCTGCGACCTTGCGCGCGTCGGCCAGGATCTCGCGGGAGACCGTGTCGACGTCGTCGATGAGGCTCTCGAGCATCTTCGGGGTGAAGGCCGCCGAGACGATCCGCCGGATCTTCGCGTGCCGCGGGTTGTCCATCGAGATCATCGATCCGTAGAACTCCTGCATCTCCATCGGCAGGTCGACGATCGACGTCGCGCCCTGCCCGCTGCAGAACAGCTCCGGTGTGGCGCTGATGTACTCGACGTCCGCGTGCCGCGAGACGACGTAGTAGCCGGGGCCTTGCGGGAAGAACGGCAGCTCGGGCTCTTCGAAGAACGCAATGGGTGCCTCGCGGCGCAGCTTCGCGAAGGCGGCGTACCGCTCCTCCTGCGGCGCGGCCCAGAACTCCTCGCTGGAAAGGTCGAAGCCGAGGTCGATCCCCGAGGTGATGGTCGCCATGTGCCTACTCCAATCCCGCGCCGGCGAGGAGCTGGTCGCGAGCGGCGGGCCAGAGCCGGCGGATCTGGCGCTCGCTGGTGACCGCACGCAGCAGCCACAGGCCACGGATCACTGCCAACCCGTTGATCAGGAGGTGCTTCGCGTCATCGCGCGCGGCGAACTCCGGTGCGACGGTCCTGGCGGTCTCTCCGAGATGCCGGTTGATCTCCTTCTGGAACCGGTCGAGATGCTCCGCGAGCTCGGGGTCGGTGCGCGAGGCGACCCACAGCTCGATCAGCGCGGTCGACGCGATGCCCGCGTTGAGCTCCCACAGCCGTTGGAGCAGCAGCCCGTACTGCTCCCGCACCGACTCCGAGCGCTTCGGCGGCGCTGCGATCAGCTCCTCGATCAGCTGGTCGGTGATGTGGCGCAAGGCCTGGACGACCAGGTCGGCCTTCGTCGCGAAGTAATGAGCCTGCGCGCCGCGGGTGACGCCGGCGCGCGCGACGACCGATGCGGTGGTGAGGCTGGCGTAGCCGACCGCGTCGAGCTCCTCCAACGTGGCGTTGAGAATCGCGCGACGGGTGGTGGCGCGGCGTTCGGCCTGGGTCCGGCGGCTTCGCGCGGGCCGGATGGCGAGGTCCGTCTGCGCCGCCACGCGGTCACAGTAACGACGAAGACGCGAGTCGTACATACCTACGGCCGTGCATGTAACTGTCCTTGACCGCGTGTGGCGGCTACGGAAGATTAGGCGGACTTGTAGAAGGAGATTCGGTGGACTTCGACGACACCCCTGAAGAGGCCGCGTACCGGGCCAAGGTCCGCGACTACATCGCCGCGCACCGCGGCGAGCTGATGTCGGTCAGCGAGGGCGGTCGTCGTGCCGTCGACCTCGATGCCGCGAAGCAGCACCAATCGCTGATGTACGACGGCGGGCTGGTCGGCGTGACGTGGCCCAAGGAGTACGGCGGCCAGGGCGGCACGCAGATGCAGCAGGCCATCGTGAACCAGGAGGTCGCGAAGGCGGGGCTCGCGGGCTTCATCGGCGTGATCGGCCTCGGGATGTGCGGGCCGACCGTCATCGCGCACGGCAGCGACGACCAGAAGAGCCGCTATCTCGGGCGGCTGCTGCGCGGCGAGGACGTGTGGTGCCAGCTGTTCAGCGAGCCGGCGTCGGGAAGTGACCTCGCCGCGCTTCGGACCAAGGCGGTCAAGACCGACAGCGGCAGCTGGCGGGTCAACGGCCAGAAGGTATGGACGACCCTGGCGCACGTCTCCGACTACGGCATCCTGCTCGCCCGCACCGATCCCGACGTCGCCAAGCATCGCGGCCTGACGATGTTCGTGGTCGACATGCACGCGCCGGGCGTGACCGTCCGTCCGCTGCGCCAGATGAGCGGCGTGGCGGAGTTCAACGAGGTCTTCTTCGACGACGTCGAGATCCCGGACGAGGAGCGACTGGGCGAGGTCGGCGACGGCTGGCGTGTCGCGCTCACGACGCTGATGAGCGAGCGGCTCTCGCTCGGCGGCGGCGGGACCGACGTGGGCACCGGCCTCGACGCGGCCGCGGCACACGTCGCGAAGCGGATCGGCGAGCTGCCCGAGACGCGCCAGGCGCTGGTGCGCCAGGAGTTCGGGCGGCAGTACGCCGCGTCGCTCGCCACTCGCTACACCGGCTACCGGCAGCTGTCCGCGATCTCCAAGGGCGCCATGCCCGGCCCGGAGGCGAGTGCCGGAAAGCTCGCCGGCACCAAGACCGGCCGCGCGCTGGCCGACCTCGGGGTACGGCTGCTCGGCGACGAGGCCGTCTACGCGATCACTGCGGAGGGCGACGGGCGCTGGCAGAACTCGCAGGCCGGCCTGCCGGGCATGGCGATCGCCGGCGGCACCGACGAGATCCTGCGCAACGTCCTCGGTGAACGCGTGCTCGGTCTCCCGCCGGAGCCGCGAGCGGACAAGGGCATGTCGTTCAACGACAGCCTCAGGATCGGGGCATCGGAATGAACTTCGACCTCAGCGACGAGCAGCGTCAGCTCGCGGCGGCGGCCGCCGACTTCTTCACCTCGGCCGCCTCGCCGGGCGCGGCACGAGCGAGCCTCGACACGGGTGCACCGATCGAGCCCGGCCGCAAGGCGATGGCGGACACCGGCTTCGCGGCCATCACGATTCCCGAGTCGGCCGGCGGTGGCGGCGGATCGGTGCTCGACCTCGCGGTCGTGGCGGAGCAGGCCGGGCGGGTGCTCGCGGGGCCGAGCCTCGTGACGGCGGCCCGCGCCGCCGTACTCCTCGAAGACGACGCGGACCGGCTGCCGGCGCTGGCAGACGGCAGCGCGGCGTACGCCGTGATCGAGGAAACGGGCGGGCCGGTGCTCGACGCGACGACAGCCGATCGCTTCCTCGCGCTGCGCGACGGCGCGCTCGTCGCCGGCGGCGGCTCGATCACCGAGCGCGCGCCGATCGACGCGACTCGCGGGCTCGCCGACGTCACGCTCGACGACGCCGAGGTCGTGGCCAAGGACGGCGTCGCGCGATGGGAGCGGGCGCTGCAGGTCGGCCAGGTGGTCCTCGGTGCCGAGGGTCTGGGTACGGCGAGCAAGGCTCTCGAGCTCGGCGTCGACTACGCGAAGCAGCGCGTCGCGTTCGGCCGGCAGATCGGGTCCTACCAGGCGATCAAGCACGCACTCGTCGACGCGTTCGTCGGCGTCGAGCAGCTGCGCTCGCTCGTGTGGTGGGCGGCGTGGACCGCGGAGGAGTCACCCGCGGAGCTGCCGCTCGCGGCCGCGGCGGTGAAGGGCATGGCGGCGGTGGTGCTGGAGAAGGCCGCGGAGACGCTCGTGCAGGTGCACGGTGGGATCGGCTTCACCTGGGAGCACGACGCGCACCTCTACTGGCGGCGAGCGAAGGTGGACCGGTTCCTGCTGGGCGACGATGTCGAGGCGTTCGACACCGTGGCGCGGCTGGCGATCGCCGGAGCCGCCAAGTGACCGCCACCGTCGGGGAGCCGGGCACGACGCTGGGTGCCCACAACCTCGCCGCGCTGTCCGACGCGCACTTCGCGACGACCGGCGACTACGAGTCGCTGCTGTTCGAGGGAAAGACGTACTCCACCGGCGAGCTGCACGACCGCGGGCAGCGCTTCGCCGCCGGGCTGCGCTCGATCGGTGTCGAGCCGGGCGACCGCGTCGTCGTCCTGATGATGAACACCCCGGAGGTGTTCGTCTCCTACAACGCGATCTGGCGTGCGGGTGCGGTGGTGACGCCCGTGCTGTTCCTCATCAGCCCGCCGGAGCTGCATCACATCCTCGAGCACTCGGGTGCGAAGGCCGCGATCCTCACGCCGGAGCTGGTGCCGCTGTTGCAGTCGGCGCTCGACGGCCTCGACCTGACGATGATCGTCGTCGGCGACGCGCCGGAGGGCACTATTCCGTTCACTTCGCTCGAGCTGGACGAGCCGTCGGAGATCGTGCCGCGCGGCGACGACGACCTCGCGGCGCTGCTCTACACCGGCGGGACGACGGGACGCTCCAAGGGCGTGATGCTCACGCACCGGGGGCTGTACTCGGCGGGTGAGTCGTTGCACCGGCACGCCAGCGACTCCGACATCAGGTTCACGCGGTCCCTGCTGCCGTTGCCCCTGTCGCACGCGTACGGGCTGATGCTCGTGTGCGCCTCGATGCACAGCGAGGAGCGCGGCTTCAGCGTGATGCAGCGCTGGTTCGACGCCGCATCGTGGGTGTCACTCGTCGAGGAGCACAAGCTCGAGGTCAGCGCGATGGTGCCGTCGATGATGACGATGGTCCTTGCGTTGCCCATCGAAGAGCACGACCTGTCGTCGATGCAGATGTTCGGTTCCGGTGCGGCACCCCTGCCGATGGCGCTTCGTGAAGAGGTGCAACGGCGGTTGGGCGTCGAGGTCTTCGAGGGGTACGGGCTGACGGAGGCGTCGGCCGGTGTCACCGCCAACAAACGCGGTGCCAACAAGCCGGGAACTGTCGGCAAGCCGCTGCCGGGCGTGACCGTCACGATCCAGGACGAGGAGGGCAACGTCCTCCCGACCGGTGAGGAGGGCGAGGTCTGCGTCCAGAGCCCGGGCGTGATGAAGGGCTACTGGAACGACCCTGAAGCGTCGGACTTCGCGTTGCGCGGCGGCTGGCTGCACACCGGTGACGTCGGCCGCTTCGACGAGGACGGTTTCCTCACCATCGTCGACCGGCTGAAGGACCTGATCATCCGCGGGGGCTTCAACGTCTACCCGCGCGACGTGGAAGAGGTGCTGTTGGAACACCCTGACGTGACGCAGGCGGCGTGCGTCGGCAAGCCCGATGTCGAGTCGGGCGAGGAAGTCGCCGCCGCGGTCGCGCTTCGTCCCGGCGCACAGGTCACGCCGGAGGAGCTGATCGAGTTCGCGAAGGGCCGGCTCGCGAAGTACAAGTACCCCCGCGAGGTGCGGATCCTCGACGCCGTGCCCCTGACCAGCGTTGGCAAGACCGACCGCAAGGCCGTCCGCGCCCTCTTCGCCGGCGCCTAACCGACCGTTAGGCGATCGGGGTCCAGTTCGTCGCACGGGTCACGACGCAGTTCGTCTCGGCGATCGCAAGGGTCGAGTACGCGATGTTCGACAGCCCGCCGTTCTCGCTGTCGTAGAGGTACCAGCTGTGGCTGCCGGTGCGCGCGCCGATGAGGCAGTAGCCGTCGCCGGCGTGGAACGCGGCATAAATCGTGTTGTGGCCCAGTGGATCGAAGCCCTCATTGCGCAACGCGACGCCGTCGTTGGTGTAGGTGCCGCTGTCCCGGAGGTAGTGGTCCTCCGCCGATGCGGCGCTGCTCATGTCGTTTTGCACCAGCTGGTTCTGGACCAGACCGCTGTTGATGATGCTGGGCAGGGAGGCGTAGAGGATGATCGTGGCGATCAGGCCCAGGTAGCCGATGATCAGACCGGCGAGCCCGATGCCTTCGCCGCGTTGTGGGCGCTTCTTGATCTGGCGCCGCGAGACGTGGCCGAAGATCACGCCGAGCAGGCTGCCGAGGCCGCCCAGCCACAGCAGCGCAAGCACCAGGCTCGCGATCGCCAGACCGTTCGTGGTCCACGGCACAGGGCCCATCGGGTAGTAGCCGGGCGCGTAGGGGACCGGACCGACGTAGGGCGGCGGTGCGCCGTATTGCGGTGGCGGTGGCGCTTGCGACTGCGGGGGCGTCCCCCATGCCGGGGGCAGCTGGTAGGGCGGCGGGCCGGCCGGGACTTCCGCGGCCTGCACTTGCGGGATCGGCAGTTCGCAGTTGATGCAGCGGAGTGCGTTGGGGAGCAGCCGCGTGCCGCAGCGCGGGCAGACGGCGTCAGCCACTACGCAAGTGTTGCGTACGACGCGATGGCGCGGTCGGCGCAGGCTTGCTCGGCCGCCGCCTCGCTGGCGAAGCCGGTGCTGATCAGCCCACCCTGCTTGCTGTCGTAGAGGTACCACGGCGACAAGCCGTGACGTGCGGCGACGAGGCAGTAGCCGGTCTTGCCGTGGATGCCGGCGAGCACCGTGGCCGCGGCACCTGGCATCGGCATGTAACCGACGCCCTCCAGCGCGGCGAGGTCGGTCGTGTAACGCATCGTCGCGGTGAGGGCGGTCTCCTCGGCGATCGCGAGGTGACGCAGGTCCAGTCGCACGGCGGCGCGACCCGACGCCGGCGACGGCTGGCCGGATTTCGCGCCGTGCGCCTGGAGTGCGACCACCAGCACGACGACCACGAGCAGTGCGGCGAAGGCGCCGCCCGCGACCGCGAACGGGTTCGTCGCGCGGTGGGCAGGCGCCGCCGCCGGCAACACGGTCGGCCGCGGCGGAGGCGGCGGGGCAACCGACACCGCGGTGCCGGGTGACTCGGTGCGCTGCGGCGGCAGGTTGACGACCACGGACCCCGGCCCGACCGGGGCGGGCAGCACGAGCGCAACCGGCGCCGGGGTGACGGCGACGGTCTCGAGCTTCGGCTCCGGCCGCCAGACCGGCGCGCCACACATGAGGCAGACGGTGGCTTCGGGGGCCAGCCCGGAGGTGCAGCGGGGGCAGGGCTCCACCGATCCTCCTGGCTCAACGGTTCGCGGTCGGTCAGTTGGAGCGATTCTGTCGAGCCGGGGCAGGGAATGTGAAGGACTGCGCACCCGCGCGTCGGATCAGGGTTACGCGGCCTCGCTGCGCGGTCGTGGGAGAGCCGGGACGGGCAGCTGCACCGGGACGGTGGTCGGTTGTCCGCAGGTCAGGCAGACGCTCGCGGAGATCGGAAGCAGTGCGGCGCACCGGGGGCATTGCGCGTCGTACTTCTTGGATCGCCGGGACATCGCCAGCCTGCTCTCACGTCGCCGTCAAATGACGTGACAGAGATGCCCGCAGATCAGGCGGTGTACGCCTCGAGGTCCTCGCCGCCGTCGTGCGCCTGCTGCAAGCGTGCCGCGGCGAGGAACGGGTTCGGGCCGGTCGACGGGACGGACTCGACGTGCGGCCCACGCTTCGGCTTTCCGTTCTCGTTGCGCTGCTCCGGCAGGGCGCCGATCCGGAACGTGGTGCGCAGCGAGGTTGCCCACTGGCCGTCGGGACCCGGGCCTTCAACGTTTTCGGCGTACTGGAGGAGCTGGGGCATGACGTCGCGCACCCTGGGTGTCTTGGACACCGTGAGCTCGGTCTGTGCGTCGGCGGCGCCGAACGGCCAGCTGCTCAGCGGGTCCTGCGGCTTGATCGTGGCGTCGTCGGCGATCGCGAGGTCCGCCTCACCAACTGGAGCGCAGCATGCGTGACAAACAATCGCGCCCGGCAGCAAGCCGGCGGCGCACCGGGGGCAGGTAGACATGTCAGCCTCCAACTCGCGCAGGGTTCATCGACCCCATGAGCTACATATTCCGCTGGTCCGTCCTGCTTAAACCAGATCCCGAGGTCCTGACCGGCATAGCTAAACCGGGTCAGTTCCCACTAGTAGCGGAGGGCGGCGAACAGAATCATCATCACGCCGACGGTCGCGACGACCGAGATCGCCAGGATCGACAGCCAATGGATACGGCGGACCTGTGCGCGGAGCGGGTGCGCGTTGACGTCGAGCACCGTGGCGAGCCCGAGGCCGCCGCCGTACCGCACGCCCGGTGCGGCGGGTGCGGGGCGCCGGTCGATGCTGTAGTCCGGGATCACGACGACCTCGCCGATGTCCTGACGCAGGCGCTCCTGGCTCGAGGCTTCCTCGAGGACGAGCGGGGGATCCGCGAAGTACGGCGTCCGGGTCAGATCGATGGCGATGCGATCTGCAGGCTTGCGCTCGTCGGTCTTCATACGCTCAGGCTCCGCCGCTCCCGACCGCGCACCAGGGTCGAAAGTCCCTAGTCGAGCGGACCAAAGTGGGTGGTCTGGCCACGCCTACGGGTGGCCCGCAGCCGCGGTCAGCATCAGTGCGCCGACTGCCGCGATCGCGGTGACCGCGAGGACCGTGAGGGTGTTGGTGGTGCGCAAGCTCGCTCGGATCCAGCGCCGCAGTGCGGCGAGCCGGCGCTTGGCGTGCTTGCCGGGGTGGCGCATCCGGGCCAGGGTCGGCAGCAGGCTCACCCGGTCGTTCGGCAGCGTGCGGAGGATCTTGCTCGACGGCCCGTCGGACCAGTACGGCTTCTCGACGTAGAACGGCGCGTCGGTCAGGTTGACGACGACTCGCTCCGTCGGGGGATCTGCGGTCAGGTCGATGACCCGGTGCACTTCCGGCACGTGTTTGGGCTCGTAGTGCTTGAGCTTCATCCGCTATATCCCGCTCGTCGGATCGGACATGGCTCAGCGCGTCGGGCCCCCGCTGGTGCGCCGGATGCCTCCGTACCCCTCCGTTGACCCCCCAAAACCCTGACGTTAGCGTCAGGTTGTGGGACTCCTGCCGGACCCGGCGCCGCGGACGAGGCAGCACGTCGTCATCTCGGTCGACGATCACATCATCGAGCCGCCGGACATGTTCGACGGCCGGCTGCCCGCCGCGCTTGCCGATCGCGCGCCGCGCATCATCGAGAAGGACGGCGGCTCGCAGACCTGGGTGTATGAGGGCAAGGAGTACCCGAACATCGGGCTCAACGCCGTCATC
The DNA here is from genome assembly GCA_025929365.1 of Frankiaceae bacterium. Classification (GTDB taxonomy): domain Bacteria; phylum Actinomycetota; class Actinomycetes; order JAFAQI01; family JAFAQI01; genus DASZTV01. The sequence continues at coordinate 7,902 of JAICMG010000027.1, read as the reverse complement.
GGCCGGCCAAAGGACGAGTGGTCGATGGACCCGGCGCGCTTCGACGAGATGCGCAAGGGCTGCTGGGACATCGACGCGCGCATCCACGACATGGACCTCGCCGGCATCTGGGCGTCGCTGAACTTCCCGAGCCTGATCGCCGGTTTCGCGGGGACGGTGTTCTGGAAGAGCGAGGACCAGGAGCTCGGCCTCGCCGTACTCCGCGCCTGGAACGACTACCACCTCGAGGTATGGGCCGGCTCCTATCCGGAGCGGATCATTCCGCTGCAGATCCCTTGGCTGTCCGACGTCGAGCTCGCGGCCGAGGAGGTACGCCGCAACGCCGCGCGCGGTTTCAAGGCGGTGAGCTTCCCCGAGCTGCCGGCGCACTCGGGCATCGGCTCGCTGCACACCGGGAAGTGGGACCCGTTCTTCGCGGCGTGCGAGGAGACGGGCACGGTGTTGTGCCTGCACACCGGCTCGGCGCAGTGGGCGCCGTTTCCGTCGCCGGACATGCCGTTCGAGGCGATCACGACGCTTTTCCCCGCGCATGCGCTCATCGCCGCGGCTGACTGGCTGTGGTCGCAAGTGCCGAACCGGTTCCCGAAGCTCGACATCATGCTGGCGGAGGGCGGCCTCGGCTGGGTCGGCATGCTCGCCGACCGCGCCGACTTCGTGCTCGCGCATTCCGCGTCGGGTGCGGAGGGCGGGAGCTGGAAGAGCGACCTGCTGCCCAGCGAGGTGCTGCGGCGCAACTTCTGGTTCTGCTCGATCGACGATCCGACCGCGTTCGGCACGGCGTCGGCGATCGGTGTGGACCACATCCTCGTGGAGAGCGACTACCCCCACGCCGACTCGACGTGGCCGGACACCCAGGAGGTCGTCGCGTCGAGCCTCAAGCACCTGTCGGCCGAGGACGTCGCGAAGATCACTCATCTCAACGCCGCCGGACTGTTCCGCCATCCGCTGCCCGACGCCGCCTGGCTGTCCGCCTGAGCGCACCTATATAGAGGAGTGACGTGCTCGATCTTCTGATCAAGGGCGGGACCGTCGTGGACGGCACGGGCGCGCCCGGCAAGGTCGCCGACGTCGGCGTGCGTGACGGGCGGATCGTGTCGATCGGCGACACCGAGGACTCCGCGACGAAGACCGTCGACGCGACCGGTCTCGTCGTGGCCCCAGGCTTCGTCGACATCCACACGCATTACGACGCGCAGCTCGCGTGGGATCCGACCGCAAGCCCGTCGGTGCAGCACGGTGTCACCACGGTCGTCGGTGGCAACTGCGGATTCACGGTCGCGCCGGCCGGCCCGGAGCACGGCGACTACCTGATGCGTCTGCTCGCTCGCGTCGAAGGCATGCCGCTCGACGCGCTGCAGCAGGGGCTCTCGTGGAACTGGTCGTCGTACGGCGAGTGGCTGGACACCCTCGACGGCAAGATCGCGGTCAACGCCGGCTTCCTCGTCGGGCACTCCGCGCTGCGCCGCGTCGCGATGGGCGATGCGTCGGTCGGCGAGAAGGCGAGCGACGAGCAGGTCACGCGGATGGCGCAGCTGCTGCACGATGCGATCGACGCGGGGGCGCTCGGGTTCTCGACGTCGCAGTCGCCGACCCACAACGACGGCGCGGGCGACCCGGTGCCGTCGCGTCACGCCGCCGCCGAAGAGCTCATCGCGCTCGCCCGTGCGACCGGCGAGCACGAGGGGACGACGCTCGAGGCGATCGTGCCGGGCTGCCTTTCGGGGTTCTCCGACGAGGAGATCGAGCTGCTCACCGCGATGTCGACCGCCGCGGACCGCCCGATCAACTGGAACGTGCTCGCCGTCGCGGCGCTGATGCGCGAGCAGGTGCAGAAGCAGCTGGCGGCGGGGCAGCGGGTGGCGGACGGTGGCGGCCGGTTGGTCGCGCTCACGCTGCCGCACTCGATGAAGATCCGGCTGTCGTTCCTGTCCGGCTTCGTGCTCGACGGGCTGCCGGGCTGGCGCGAGACGATGCACCTGCCGGTCGCAGAGCGGATGAAGCGGCTGTCCGACCCGGCCGAGCGCAAGCGGCTCAACGACGGCGCACGGTCGCCGGACGCCGGTCTGATCGGTGCGCTGTCGAAGTGGCACCGGCTGAAGATCACCGAGACCTTCGCGCCGGAGAACCGCGAGTTCGAGGGCAAGACGATCGGCGACGTGTGCAAGGCGCGCGGCGGGATCGACTCCTTCGACGCGCTGCTGGATGTCGTCATCGCTGACGAGCTGCGCACCGGCCTCACCCCCGACATGCCGGGGGACACCGTCGAGGACTGGCAGACCCGCGCCGAGGTGTGGCGCAACCACAACGCTGTCGTCGGCGCCTCCGACGCCGGCGCACACCTCGACATGATGTGCGGGGCGATCTACTCGACGTCGCTGCTGGCTCATGGCGTGCGCGAGCACGGCGTGGTGTCGATCGAGGAAGCGGTCCGGCTGCTGTCCGACGTACCGGCTCGGCTCTACGGGTTGGTCGACCGCGGGCGGCTCGCGCCAGGCGCGCACGCCGACATCGTGATGTTCGACCCGGAGACCGTCGACCATGGCGTCGAGCGCACCCGCTACGACCTGCCCGGTGGTGCATGGCGGCTCTACGCCGAGTCGGAAGGGATCACCTCCGTCATCGTCGGCGGCGTCGAGGTGTGCAAGGACGGCACGGCGACGGGAGCGCTGCCGGGGACGCTGCTGCGGTCGGGTCGTGACACGCAGACGGTGAGCGCGAAGGCGACGGCGGCGGCGTGACCGACCTCGTCGCCGAGATCGACGACTTCGATCCGAGTGATCTGCAGGACGGGCTGCTCAAGCACGTCGAGAACGTCCACGAGCGGTACGCCGAGTGGCGCGCGAAGTGCGAGGTCATGCCGGGCAACCCGTTCACCGAGGAGACGCAGGCGCAGCGGACGCCGCAGGCGGGCTTTACCGCCCTCAGTCATGCTGCTGTGTCGGAGGTGCTGAGCGACTCGGAGCGGTTCAGCACCGAGTTCTACGCCGACATCATGGGCGTCGTCATGGGCCGGACCATGCTGCAGATGGACGGCCCGGAGCATCGGTCGCATCGGCTGCTCGCGACGCCCGCGTTCCGGCAGAAGATGCTCGACCACTGGCGTACCGATCTGGTCGAGGTGGTGTGCGACGAGCTGATCTCGTCATTTGAAGGACGCGGGCATGCCGAGCTCGTGAAGGAGTACACCTTCGCGTTCCCGGTCCAGGTGATCGCGCGGATGATCGGGCTGCCGCGCGCGGACTACCGGCGCTTCCAGCGGCTGTCGATCGAGCTGCTCAACGTGGTCTACGACTGGGACGTCGGCACGAAGGCGGCCGCCTCGCTGCGCGAGTACTTCAAGCCGATCCTCGACGACCGCCGGCGCAACCCGCAGGACGACCTGATCTCCGCGCTTGCCGGCGCCGAGCTCGACGGGCAGCAGCTGACGGACGAGGAGATCTACGCCTTCCTCTTGCTGATCCTGCCTGCCGGCGTCGAGACGACGTACCGGTCGTCGGGCAACCTGCTCGTCGCGCTGCTCACGCACCCGCAGCATCTCGACGAGGTGCGCGGCAACGAGCCCGCGCTTCGCACCGCGATCGAGGAGGGGCTGCGCTGGGAGCCGCCGATCACCGCGCTGGTGCGGACGGCCGTCGTGGACACCGAGGTCGCGGGTGTGGCCATCAAGACCGGCGACGGCGTCAACGTGAGCATCGCGTCGGCCAACCGCGACCCGGCGAAGTTCTCCGACCCCGCGACGTTCAACCCGCATCGAGACGGCTTGTCGCACCTGACGTTCGGCTACGGCCCTCACATGTGTCTCGGGATGCACCTGGCGCGGATGGAGTCGGCAGTCGCGTTAGGGATGCTGTTCGAGCGGATCCCGGGCCTACGCCTCGACCCGGCGTACGAAGAGCCGAAGATCACGGGCGTCGCGTTCCGCTCGCCAGCTGCCATCCACGTGACCTTCTAGTCCGCCCGCGGTCGGGTGGGAGAACTTCCCGGGTCGTTTGGGAGTCGCTGCTCTAGCGGGTAGGAAGTCCTTCCGCGAGGTTGTTGTGCGTTCACCTCATCACCCAACCCGGAGGACGCACGATGTCAGCTCTCACCTCTTCGCGGATCGTTCGCGGCGCCGCTGTCGCGGTCATGGCCGGCGGCACCGTCGCCGGCGCGGTCAGCCTCAGCTCCGCGGCGCCCGCATCCACCACGCACACCCTGAAGTTCAACGCGTCGCAGATCGCCGACCACATCATCGGCTTCCAGGACATCGCGGCGGACGTCGACAAGCAGAACGGCAAGGTCGTCGGCTACGACACCACCGACTGCAAGATGAGCACCCAGACCAAGTCCGCGCACTGCGAGGTAACCCTTGCTCGTGCCGAGGGCACGATGCGCGGCTGGGTCAACATCGATCTCAATACCGGTCTCGCCACCGGCACCGTCACCGGCGGCACCCGTGCGTACCGGGGCGTGACCGGCACGATCAGCGGCCAGTCGGGCACCCAGGCCAAGAACCCCAAGACGGCTGTCACGATTCGTTACCACTCGTAGCCGCCCCGCAAAGTTGGCAGGATGCACCCGTGAGACCCAGCCAGAGTGTGCAGACGGCGGCGGCCATCGTGGCCGCCGCCGTCCTCACGGCCGCCGGGATTACCACGTCGGCAGTCATCGCCGGGATCGACCACCACTCACTGGTCTCGCAGGCGTTCAATGACGCTGTTCTGGTGGCCTTCGCCGTTGCCGGTGTCGTCATCGCCGGCGCCCGTCCGGAGAACCCGGTGGGTTGGCTGATGCTCATCGGCGCCACCCTGACGGCGCTCGGCAGCGGTGGCGCAGATCTCGCCCACCACGGCATCGTCGCCTCGCCCGGCAGCGTTCCCGCCGTGGCGGCGTTCGCGATCAGCGGGTCGGCGGGCCGCTCGGTCGGGTGGTACGTGCTCACCCTCGGGGTGCCGTTCGTCTTCCCGGACGGGCACGTGGTGCCGTCACGCCGCAACTGGCTGCCGAAAGCCCTGGTCGTCATCGCCATCGGTGCCGTCGTCGACCCGCTCACCGATTCACAGGCCGACCTCACGAACCTCGGCCACTGGCACAACCCGATTGCGCTGCACCGTCCGTGGGACTTCGTCAGTGGCATCGCGTTTCTGGCGCACGTCCCGCTGGCACTGGTCGTGACGGTGGTGATCATTCGGCAGCTGGTCCGGCGCTACCGGCAGGGAAGTGATCTCACCCGCCAGCAGCTGCGGCTGTTCGTGGCCGCCGCACTGGTCCCGATCGTCGCGGCGCCGATCGTCTTCGCGATCGGATTCTCCACCGGCGCTTGGGTGTTCAGCGGCTCGGTGATCCCGCTGCCGTTCGCGATCGGCTTCGCGGTGATGGCGCGCGGTCTCTACGATCTGCGGTCCGCCGCGAATCGCACTCTGGTGTGGCTGACCCTGTCGATCACCGTCGCCGCTCTCTACGCCGCGCTCGTCGTCGGGCTTGCGCATCTTGCGGGGGTCGATCGCCGAAGCGGGTGGCTGCCGTGGGTGGTCGCCGGAGTCGTGGCTGTGGCGATCGTTCCGTTGCGTGATGTGTTGCAACGCGCGGTCAACCGCGTGACGTTCGGTCGCTGGGACGAGCCGTACGCCGTGCTTGCTGCCGTCGGGCAGCGGCTCGAGGACACCGTCGATGTCACGCGACTGCTGTCCGATCTCGCGACCGAGCTCGAGACCCTCGGTCTGCGCGAGGTGACGATCACCGACTCCGCCGGCACTCCCTTGGTCGGCTCCGCCGCCGTCCACGACGACCTCGTCGAGCACCCGCTGTCGGCGTACGGCGACATCGTGGGAACGCTCACCTATCAGCCACCGCCGGCAGGTCTGCGCGCGCGGGACCAGCAGCTGCTCGACGACTTGGCCGGTCACGTCGGCGGTGTGCTCTACGCGCACCGGCTGACCATCGACCTGCAAGGCGCGCGCGAGCGGCTCGTGCTCGCGCGTGAGGAAGAGCGGCGACGGCTGCGTCGCGATCTACACGACGGGCTGGGTCCCGCCCTCGCCGGACACCTGCTCCGGCTCGACGTGTTGGCTGCGCGGGTGCGTGGCGACGATGCGGCCGCGTCGTACGTCGACGAGATGCGTACCGAGCTGCGCGGCACGGTCGATGAGATCCGTCGGGTCGTCGAAGGGCTACGGCCGCCCGCCCTCGACGAGCTCGGCCTCGTGGGCGCGCTCGAGCAGGTCGGCAGCCGGATCAGCCGCACCAGCTCGATGCACACGCGGGTTGTCGCCGTCGCGCTGCCACCGCTTCCCGCGGCGGTGGAGGTCGCGGCGTTCCGGATCGTCACCGAGGCGATCACCAACGCGGTCAAGCACGCCGGGGCGAGCCGCTGCACGGTGACGATGTCGGTCGACGACGGCGGCTTGCTGATCGAGGTCGATGACGACGGTCGCGGCTTTCCGGCAGCAGCCGGGCAGGGACACGGCCTGCACACCATGCGGGAACGCGCTGAGGAGCTGCGCGGACGGCTCACCGTGTCGCCGTCGTCGGGCGGCGGGACGACCGTCGAGGCGATCCTTCCGCTGCCGCGTCAACCCGACGTGACCCAGCACCACATCGGGGCACAGCGATGAGCACGCGCGTCGCGGTCGTTGACGATCATCCGATCTTTCGCGACGGCTTGGCGGCGATGGTCGAGGCGACGCCCGATCTGGAGCTCGTCGGGGCGGTCGCCGACGGCCCCGAGATCGTTGCGCTGGTCGAGGCGCAGCAGGTCGACGTCGTCCTGATGGACCTGAGCCTGCCGACGATGTCGGGCGTGGACGCGACGGCCCGGATCACCTCGCGCACGCCCGCGCCGGCGGTGCTGGTGGTGACGATGGTCGACGACGACGACACGGTTGTCGCCGCGCTGCGTGCGGGCGCCCGCGGCTACGTGCTCAAGGGCGCACCGGGCGAGGAGATCGTGGCGGCGGTTCGTACCGTCGCCGCGGGCGGCGCGGTGTTCGGTGCCGGTGTGGCGAGCCAGGTGCTCGCGCTGACCGGCGACGTACGGCGCCCGGCGCCGCAGGACGACGACGACCTCACCGAGCGCGAGCGGCAGGTCCTCGAGCTGATCGCCGAGGGGATGAGCAACGCGCAGATCGCTCGTCGCCTCGACCTGTCGCTGAAGACGGTGCAGAACTACGTCTCGCGCATCCTCGACAAGCTCCAGGTGGCCGATCGCACCCAGGCAGCGCTGCGAGCCCGGGAGGCCCGCTCGCCCTGAGCAGGCTCGTGTGACTACGTCGACGGTTGCGGGGTGGGGGTCTCTCCGGAGGTGAAGCCCAGCGACTGAAGTTCCGTCAGCGCGTTGTTGATCTCCTGGCTGACGCGTACGACGTCGCTGTCGGCCCGGATGAGCTGCACGGCTTGCGTCACCGTCTTCGCCGATGCGAGGCGGGTCACGAGGGTGCGGATCACGGTGACGTTGTCACTGAACGCCTTCTTGAGCGCGGCGTTCGCGGACTGCGCCTTCGCGGGCGGCGTACCGCCGCCGAGCACGGCCGCAGCTTGCGCCTGGACATTCGCGAATGCCGTCAGCTGGGCGCGCATCCGTGCGACGGTCTTGGCCTTGAAGGCCAGCGTGACGTCGTGCTGTGCCTTGTTCTCCAGGTCCACGATGGTGGTGAGGACCTTGCTGTAGATGAACGACGAGACCGGCGACGGGTTGATCGACGGGGACGTCGCGGGCCCAGCCGAGCCGGAGGAGCTGCAGCCGGCGACGACGGCGAGTGAGGCGGCGAGAAGTCCGGCGGTGAGGAGACGATGGTGCATTCGTCCATCCTGCCTGAGGCGGACGGGTCAGCTCCCTGAGGTGTAGCCGAGCCGCCTCAGCGTCTTCAGGGCAGCGTCGATCTCGCCGCCGACGCGTTGCGCCGCCTTGTCGCTCTGAACGATGTG
>JAICMG010000024.1 GCA_025929365.1 Frankiaceae bacterium | reverse complement strand
CGCTTCCACTCGCCGTCGTTCGTCGTCCCGATCACGATCGTCTGGTCGTCCTTCGTGGCGAACGCGCCGTACGGCGAGACGACCGGACTCGACATGCCACGCGGCTGCGGGCTCTCACCCGTCGCGCGCGCCTGGTGGTACGCCCAGCTCATCCAGTCCGTGATGACGTCGAACATCGCGATCGTGATCGCCGCTCCCTCACCGGTGCGCTCGCGGGCATACAACGCAGCGAGGATCGCGTTGGCCGCGGTCATCGCGGTGCCGATGTCGGCGACGGCGACGCCCGGCTTCGCGGGCTGGCCCGGCAGCCCGGTGACCGCGCACGACCCGCTCTCGGACTGCACGAGCAGGTCGTACGCGCGCGACGCATCGCGGGTGCCGCCGGTGCCGTAGCCACTGATGTCGACCGCGATCAGTCGTGGATACCGCCCGACCGCGGACGCCGCGTCGAGGCCGAGCTTCGCCGCCGAACCAGGCGCGAGGTTCTGGACCAGCACGTCGGCCTGCGCGACGAGCCGCTCAGCCACCGCGCGGTCGCCCTGCTCCTTCAGGTCGAGGACCGCCGACTCCTTGCCTCTGCTGGTCCACGCGAAGTACGCCGACACCTCGCCGACCGCGTCGTCGTACCAGCGCGATGCGTCGCCCAAGCCCGACTCGATCTTGATGACGCGCGCGCCGAGGTCGCGCAGCTGCCGCGTCGCATGCGGGACCGACACCGCCTGTTCCAACGCGACGACGAGCAAGCCTTCCAGCGGCAGGGACATCAGCCGTCGACCGCCCGCAGCTTGCCGTCACGCAGGGCCTGGCGGAGGTGGAACTTCTGGACCTTTCCGGACGGCGTGCGCGGGAAGTCGGCGACCTCGTGCAGCGACTCGGGCCACTTCTGCTTCGCGAGCCCGGCATTGGCGAGATGCTCACGGATCTGCGCGAGGGTGGGGAGCTCCGCGCCCGGCCGGACTCGCACGACAGCCGCAGCGCGCTCGCCCAGGCGGTCGTCCGGCGCCGCGACGACGCTGACCTCGGCGACCGCATCCATTCCCAGCAACAGCTCCTCGACCTCCTGGGCGCTGATGTTCTCGCCGCCGCGAATGATGATGTCCGAGACGCGGTCGGTGATCGAGAGGTATCCGTCGGCATCGAGCACGCCCACGTCACCGGTGCGATACCAGCCGTCCGCGTCGAACGCCGCGGCGGTCAGCGCGGGGTCGGTGTAACCCAGGCAGAGATCCGGGCCACGGCTGAAGATCTCGCCGTCGTCGGCGAGCCGGATCTCCACTCCGTCGATCACGTGCCCATCCGTCGTACACCTCTTGTCCTGCGGCTCCTCGAGATAGGAGACCGTGATCGACGGGTGCTCGGTGCTGCCGTATGAGCGGTAGCACTTGATGCCCATGCGCTCCGCGCGGTCGGTGACGGCGATCGGGACGGTCGAGCCGCCAAGGCCTGAGAACGGCATTCGCTTGCGATGCTCGTCGGTGAAGTCGGGATGGTCGAGGATGCTCGTGAGGAAGTACGTCGCGCCGCCGGCCATCGAGAGGTCGTCGTCGAGCATCAGCTTGAGGATGCGGCCGGGATCCCACACGTCGACCAGATTGACGGGGGTCGTGCGCATCAGCGGCACGAGGAACGCGTTGACCATGCCGATGAAGTGGCCGACCGGTGCGCCGGTGATCGGCGGGGGCGGCAGGTCGGGAAACATCCGGTGCAGCTGGTGGGTCTCACAGCCGATCGTGCGCTGGCTGTGAATCACGCCCTTCGGGTCGCGCGTGGTCCCGGACGTGAAGGCGATCACGGCCACCGAGTCGGGGTCGACCGACGCCTGACGTTCGATCGGCGTTGCGTCGAGCACGTCGGTGAAGCGCGCCGCGCCCGGCGGCAAGGGACCCCGGAGGGAGTCGACGATCAACCACCGCGGTGAACCGTGCTTCGGCAACAGGTCGGCGTAGGTCGAAGCGAAGTCGGACTGCCCGAACGTGTCGGCGGTGATCACGGCTGCGGGTCGGGTGACCCGAAGGATGTAGTCGATCTCCTTCGGCCCGTAGAAGTGCACGATCGGGACGACGGAGGCGCCGAGATAGGCGGCGGCCCAGAAGGTGATGCCGGCCTCGACCCAGTTCGGCAGCTGGAAGGCCACCACGTCGCCGGGGCCGACGCCGCCGGCGCGCAGCGAGGCCGCCAGCGACCTGGCCGCGCGATCGACGTCACCGAAGGTGCCCGCCCACGGATGCACCTGCGAGTGGACTCGGAATGCTGCGGCGCCCTTGCTGCCGAGTCCCGCCGCGACCATGTCGCCGAGGCTGGCGTCGGTCCAGAAGCCGCGCTCGATGTAGGAGGAGACGAGCGCGTCCGGCACCGTTCGCAGACCCCACTTGTGGTCGCTCACCTGGCCCCCTCGACGGCTCGTTGCCTACGTACGAGAATCGGATTATCGTTTTCGATTATGGCAGTCTCAACAGCCTGCGCAGGGACTGGCTCCATTGAACTGGCGGCGCAGCCGCACGATCGCGGCTACCACTCTCTGACGATCTCCAAGGTCGTGCGGGAGACCGACGAGGCAGTCTCCCTGGTTCTCGACATTCCTGCCGAGCTGCGGACGACGTACGGATACGCCGCAGGACAGTTTCTTACCTTCCGCGTGACGATCGACGGGCAGACCCTCTACCGGTCGTACTCGATGTCGACGGCGCCGGAAACCGACGCGGAGCTCGCCGTCACCGTCAAGCGCGTGCCGGGCGGCGCGGTCTCGAACTGGATGAACGACCTCGCTGCCGGCGACGTGCTCGAGGCGAGCGTGCCGGCCGGCAAGTTCACACTCGGCAAGCAACAACGAGACATCGTCGCGTTCGCGGCCGGCAGCGGCATCACCCCGATCTACTCGCTCCTCAAGAGCGCAATGCTCACCACCAACCGTCCAGCGCGCTTGTTGTACGCCAACCGCGACCGAGACGCCGTGATCTTCGGACGCGAGCTCGACGAGCTCGCCGCGCATCGCGGTGGGCGGCTCGAGGTGCAGCATCGCTACGACGTCGACGACGGCTTCGTGGATGCGGCGGCTGTCTCGGCGTACGTCGACGCAGCGCGCGACGCTGACGTGTACATCTGCGGACCTGGCCCGTTCATGGAGATCGTCGAGTCCTCGTTGCTCGCCGGGGGCGTGCCTGCCGACCGGATCCACATCGAACGGTTCACCGTGCCCGACGCGCCCATCGAGGCCGTGAGCGATGCCATTCCCCCGAGCGCCGAGGTCTCCGTGACGATCGAGCTCGACGGCGAGAAGAAGACGGCGAAGCACCACCCGGGGACCACGATCCTGCAGACCGCGCGGCAGCTCGGGATGAAGCCGCCGTCGTCGTGCGAGGCCGGCAACTGCGCGACCTGCATGGCGAAGCTGGTCGAGGGCGAAGTCACGATGCGCGTGAACGACGCGCTGTTCGACGATGAGGTCGCGGAAGGGTGGATCCTCACCTGCCAGTCCGAGCCGACCACGCCGACGGTGCATGTGATCTACGAGGGGAACTGATGGCGGCGGCGGCACCGATCGACGATGTCGTCGAGATCGAACAGCTGCTCGCCCGGTATGCCATCGGCATGACCCGCGACGACGTCGCGTCGGTCATGGCGGTCTTCACACCGGACGGGACGTACAGTGCGTTCGGCGCCACCTACACGCTTGCGGACTTCCCCGAGTTGGTCGCGGCCGCGCCGAAAGGGCTGTTCATGACCGGTACGCCGCAGCTCGACCTCGACGGCGACACCGGCACCGGCATGCAGACGCTGTGCTTCGTCGACCAGACCAACCACGACATGCGCATCGGCTGGTACACCGACACCTACCGTCGTACCGACGTCGGGTGGCGCCTGGCGACCCGCTCGATGACCTTCCTGCGCCGCAGCGGCGACCGTGACTCGGGCAAGGCCCACGACCCCCGGCGTCCCGCCCCGAGCATCTAGTGAAGCTCGCGGAGTTTCGGCCGGCGCTCGACGCCTGGCTGACCGAGCACGCCGGCGAGCTCACCCCGACGGAACCCGGTCTCGATGCCGCCATGGCCCACCTCTCCACGGTGAAGCGGCTCGCTTACGACGCCGGGTGGATGCGGTGGGGCTGGCCGGAGCGGGTGGGCGGCCTCGGCGGTTCGCCGCTGCTGCGCGGCTACCTCGGCGAGGCGCTGACCGCGCGCGGCTTCGTCGAGCCGGGCATCTACTCGCTGACCGAGGTGCTCGCGCCGACGATGATCGACTTCGCGGCGCCGGAGCTCGCGGCCGAGATGGTGCCGAAGCTGCTGCGCGGTGACGAGACGTGGTGTCAGGGCTTCTCGGAGCCGAGCACCGGGAGCAACCTCGCGTCGCTCACCTGTCGCGCGGTCGCGACGGACACCGGCTGGCGCGTCAACGGTCAGAAGGTGTGGACCAGCCTCGCGCAGTACGCGCAACGCTGCGTGCTGCTCACCCGCACCGGCCCACCGGAGTCGGCCAACTCGACTGACAAGCACCGCGGGATCACCGCGCTGTTCGTCGACATGGACTCCCCCGGCATCATGGTCCGACCGATCGAGACGATGCACGGCGCACCGGAGTTCTGCGAGGTGTTCTTCGACGACGTCGACGTACCGGTGTCGCGAACGCTTGGCGCCGAGGGCCAGGGCTGGGCCGTGGCGATGGACCTGCTGCCCTACGAGCGCAGTACCGCGCTGTGGCATCGCGGCGCCTTCCTGCACAAGCGGCTCGACGACCTCGTGCGGGAGGCGCCCGACGGACGATTGTCGGCGCGCGACGTCGGTGCGGTCCTCGAGCAGATCTACGCCTTCCGCGCTCGATCGCGCACGACGCTTCACCGCCTTGATGCGGGCGAGCAGCTGGGCGCGGAGACCTCACTCGACAAGGCGCTGCTCGGCCTAGCAGAGCAATCGCTGTTCGACCTCGTAGAAGCGACGCTCTCGGACGAAGTGGCCTTCGGCGACAGCCCGACTGACGCCGAATGGCGCAGCGAGTTCCTGTACTCCCGCGCGGCGACGATCTACGGCGGCAGCGCGGAGATCCAGCGCAACATCATTGCGAAGCGCTTGCTCGATCTGGGAGCCGAGGCGTGATGGATACCGGAGAGCTCGCGGCGTTCACCACCTCACTCCGCCAGGCGGCGCAGCGCCATGGCGGCGACTTCGACAAGGGGCTCGAGGAGGTCGGCTGGCGCGAAGCGCTTGCCGATGACCCGTCGGCGGCTCGGGCGGTGTTCGCCGTCCAGGGCGAGCTCAACCTGTCGTCCTCCGCGCTCGACGACGTCCTGCTGCACGCGGCTGGTCACCCCCCGAGCCCGGACCATGCGGTGTTGATCTCGCCGGCCGGCATCGGCACTCGCCGGCTCGCGACTGCGCGGAGCGTTCTCGTCATCCACGGCCACCTTGCCGTCACGGTCCCTCGCAACTCGCTCACCATCCGGACCGTGCGTGGATTGGACCCGGGCGGCGGGTGGACCGAAGTCGCCGGAGTGCCGAGCTTGGCTTCCCTCGGCCACGGCGAGCTGTTGTCGGATGCGACGCTCGCCGCAGGTCGGCTCGCGATCGCCACCGAGCTCGCTGCCACCGCACGCGCGATGCTCGAGCTCGCGAGAGCGCATGCCGTGGACCGGATCCAGTTCGGCAAGCCGATCGCGGCGTTCCAGGCAGTGCGGCATCGGCTCGCCGACTCCTTGATCGCAACCGCTTCCGCGGAAGCCGCCGTCGACGCGGGCTGGGAGGAGGCAACGCCGTACACGGCGACGATGGCGAAGGCGATCGCAGGGCACAGCGCCCGGACGGTCGCGCGTCACGCGCAGCAGGTCCTCGCGGGCATGGGTTTCACGAGCGAGCATCCGTTCCATCGCTACCTGCGGCGCGTCCTCGTCCTCGACCGCCTTCTCGGCACCGCAACCGAGCTCAGCACCGCGATGGGGCAGACGGCGATCCGCTTCCACGAGGTCCCCGCGACGCTCGCGCTGTAGCCCTCAGCCCGTCAGCGCTTGAATGGCGCGCTGCGCCGCGGCGCGGACTCGCGGCACTTCGTCCTCGCGCAGGCCGAGCATCGCATCCAAAGCGACGTCGACCCCATGCTTCGCGACAACCTTCGCGGCCATCTCGCGGACCCGCCAAGACTCGTCGGAGATGGCATGCACAATCGCCGCAGTTGCCTTGTCATCCCAGACGTGTAGCAGTCCGCGAGCCGCCCACACCCGGGGCCAATATCCGCTCCGGCCGCCCTCCCGCCCGTCCAGGACCTGCTGGGCCCCGGGCCCGCCGAGCGAGATGACGAGGCCATCATCTGCCGGTCGACCTTCGATGAGTGCGATGCAACCCATCACGAACGCGGTCTTGCCGCGTCGGGAACACTCCTCCTCCACGCTCTGTTTCGGAGTCATGCCCCACACACTCGGCATGCGCCGAGTCTTCCACCAGGAGCCAGCCTCATGACAGCTTCGCTTGACCTCTTCCGCGAGCTGGCCGCCGCCGAGAACGGTCTCGTGTCGGTGACCATGCTTCGCGGCGACGGCTCCATGGCGGCCTCGGTCGTCAACGCCGGCGTGATGCCGAACCCCGGCAAGAACAATGACGACGATGTCGTCGCGTTCGTGGCCCGCGGTGTTCGCAAGCTCGAGCACCTCCGCAACAACCCTCAGGTGACAGTGGTCGTTCGCAGCGGATGGCGCTGGGCAGCCGTCGAGGGGACAGCGACGCTCATCGGCCCGGACGACCCGCACGCGGGGGTCGACGATGAGGCGCTACGCAAGCTGTTGCGTGAGGTCTTCACCGCTGCCGGCGGGACACACGAGGACTGGGACGAGTACGACCGGGTCATGCGCGACGAACGAAGCGCCGCCATCTTCGTGACGCCGACACGGAGCTATCCGACCGCCTGACGGCCCAGAGCGGGTGACGCTCAAGGTTTGAGTTGCATCGAGAAGCGGAAAAATCTCGGTGTCAACGGGGGCCGTAAGAAGGAGATTCTGATGGGCCTCGTACTCGCGGTACTTCTGCTCGCCATCTTGTTCGGCGCCGGCGGCTTTGCGCTCCACGCGTTGTGGATCGTCGCAGTCGTGCTGCTCGTCGCCTGGGCCATTGGTTTCATCGCCCGTGCCGGAGACGGTGCGCGCTGGTACCGATGGTGACCTGCTGATCCCCGCGAAACGCCCCTCAGCCTGAGGGGCGTTTCGTCATGCGGTCGAGATTTGCTCTCAGCTCCGCGGAGTCGAAGGAGCGGTACTCCGCCGTCAGCGCGTAGTCGATCGTTGCGGTCACCGCGCGTTGCATGTGCAGGTTCATCACTCGGCGAGTGTCCTCGACCGCTTGTTTCGGCAGCTTCGCGATCTTGTTGGCGCATGCGAGTGCGTCTTCCATCACGTTGTCGTCCGGGACGACGTGATTGACCAGGCCCATCGCCGCAGCGCGCGCCGGTGAAATCCGGTCGCCGGTGAGGGCGTACTCCTTCGCCAGCAACATGCTGGTCAGCAGCGGCCACGTGATCGGGCCGCCGTCCGCGGCGACCAGGCCGATCAGCACATGCGGGTCGGCGAGATGCGCGCTCTCCGCCATGTAGGCGATGTCCGACAACGCGACGAGGCTGCAGCCGAGACCGACCGCGGGTCCGTTGACCGCGGCGACGATGGGGATCCGGCAGCCGATCATCCCGGTGACGATCTGCTTTCCATGGGTGAGGCTCTGCTTGCGGAGCGCGGGGTCGTTGACGAGCTCCTCGAGATAGCTGAAGTCGCCCCCCGCCGAGAACGCGCGACCGGCTCCGGTGAGGATCGCGACGCGGGCATCCTCGTCCTCGTCGAGTTGAGGCCACAGCGAGGCGAGCCCGCTGTGCAACACGTGGTTGGTGGCGTTGAGGTTGTCGGGGCGGTTCAGCGTGATGATCCGGATCGGACCGTCGGCGTCGATCAGAACCTCGTCGGGCAGGTCGTACTTCATGACGCCGGAAGCCCGAGGATGCGCGTCGCGACCAGGTTGCGCTGGATCTGCGACGTTCCGCCCATGACACTTTGCGCCCGGCTGTAGAGATACAGCTTCAGCCATGTGTCGTCGTCGGCGGCCGCGCCGCCGACCGACAGCGCCGCGTGGCCGACGCACTGCTCGACCTGGGTCATGAGCAACTTGTCCACCGATCCTTCCGGGCCGCCCGAACTTCCATCGAGGCGATCTGAGAGCCGTCGGCACACATGCTGCCGGAGCATCTCCGACTCCACCATCGCCCATGCCAGCTCGCGCCGCTGCTCCGGACCGTAGTCGTCGGGGGATCCGGCGACGAGGGCGGCCAGCTCCTTCACCGCCTTCCGGTACCGCGCGACGTACCCGAGCTCGCCCGGCTCGCGCTCGTGGCTGACGACGGTCATCGCGAGCCGCCAGCCTTCACCGGGCTCGCCGATCATGTCGGCGGCAGGCGCCCGCGCGCCGTCGAACAGCACCTCGCCGAACTCGCGCGTGATGCCGTTGATCATCCGCAGCGGCTGCTGCTGTACGCCGGGCTGGCGCATCGAGACCCGGAACGCGGAGATCCCCTTGTGGGGCGGAACGCCGGGATCGGTCCGCGCGAGGACGAGGCACCAGTCGGCCGCGTCGGAGTAGCTGGTCCAGACCTTGTGCCCGGTGATGACGTAGTCCTCGCCGTCGCGCACCGCGGTCGTGCGCAGCGACGCGAGGTCGGACCCGGCTTCGGGCTCGCTGAAGCCCTGGCACCAGCGGTCGCGGCCGTTGACGATGCCCGGGAGCAGACGCCGGCGGATGCCCTCGCTGCCGTGGTGGAGGATCCCCTGCACGAGGTAGCCGAGGCTCGGCCGCGGCGGTGCGCCGGCCGTCGCCAGCTCGTCGTCGACGATCGCCTCGTAGACGCTGGGCAGGCCGTGGCCGCCGATCTCGACCGGCCATGACATGCCGAAGAAACCCGCGTCGTAAAGCGCCTGGTGCCAGGCAGCCTGGCCGGCCCAGTACTCGTCCGAGGTCGACGAGGCCGGCAGTCCCGGATTGTTGTCTGCCAGCCAGCCGCGAAGCCGGGCCCGGAACTCCGCCTCGGCGGGCGAGTCACTGAAGTCCATGACCCGCTCCGGCGAGGACGCGTTCGAGGCTCGGGCCGACACCGCCGAGCAGGTCGATGGACAGCAGCGCGCGGCGAAGATAGACGTGCGCGAGGCACTCCCAGGTGTTGCCGATGCCGCCATGCACCTGGATCGCGGTCTCGCACACCGTGCGGCCGGCACGGGCGCAGTAGGCCTTCGCGCCGGCAGCGGTGGCGAGGGCGTCGTCGGCGGGCAGTGCGTCGACCGCCCAAGCGGCGTGCAGCGCCGTGCTGCGTGAGCCTTCCATCGCCACCACGGCATCAGCGAGCAGGTGCTGGACGGCTTGGAAGGACCCGATGTGCGCGCCGTACTGCCGGCGGACCTTCGCGTAGTCCGTGGCGAGGGCGATCGCGCCGCGCATCACGCCGACCAGGTCCGCACACGTCAAGGCGAGCCCGAGCGCGGTCCACTTGGTGAGCGCATCGGTGGTGAGGGTTCGACCGACGGGGGTCGCCGCGGCGTCGCGCGGGATCGGCACATGCGGCCGGGTCAGGTCGAGCGGCTCAGCGGGCGCGTTGAGTGAGACCTGGACGAGCTCGCCGCCGGCCAGGAGCAGCGCTGCTGCCGCGCCGGCGCCATCGATCGCGGTCGCGGGCTGGCCGGCGAGCGCCACGGCGCTGAAGTCGGACTTCGTCGCGACCGTCTCCGCCCCGTCGGCCGTCGCGGCGCCGGCGAGACGGCGAAGCTCCGCCGCGAGGGTCGGCCCGACGAACGCGGTGTCGGCGAGTCCGCGACCCAGCTCTTCGGCGACGATCGCTGCTTCGACTGCGGATGCGTACGGCCCGCCGTCCGCACCGGCTTCGCGCAGCGAGCGCCATCCCGTGGCCGCCACAGCAGCATCGAGCTTTGCCGTGCGTTGCGAGTCGCCGAGATCGGCGACGGACCGTGGCCGCAGCGAGTCGACGAGGTCGACCGCGGTGTCGCGAAGCGCGCGCTGCTCGGCCGAGAGGCGGACATCCATCAGTCGGAAGTATCCGCGTTGCGGTCCACCCACTGTTGCTGCAGCACACGGCGCAGCACCTTGCCGGACGGCAGCCGCGGGATCTCCTCGACCACGACGACGTCACGCAGCCGCTTGTAGGTCGCGAGCGACTCCGCGACCAACGCGCGTAGCTCGTCGGTTGAGGTCGCGTGGTCGGGATCGAGCAGCACGGCGGCGACCGGGAGCTCACCGGCCGCGGTGTCGGGGACGCCGAAGACTGCACAGTCGCGCACCGACGGGTGACCGTGCAGCACGCCTTCGATCTCGGCGGGCGCGACCTGGAAGCCCTTGACCTTGATCATCTCCTTGGCGCGGTCGGTGAGGTGGACCCAGCCCTCGGGCTCCCTCCAGCCGACGTCACCGGTGCGGTACCAGCCGCGGTCGAAAGCGTCGGCGGTGTCTTCTTCCGGCAGGTAGCCCTTCATCGCCGATGGGCTGAGCACCTGGATCTCGCCCGTCCCCCCGGGTGCCAACACCTCGCGCGTCTCCAGATCCACGACCCGCACCTGCACGCCCGGCGCGGGCAGACCGGCGGAGTCCAGGCGCCACTCGTCGGGGCGGTCGATCGGGTTGCAGGTGATGACGGGAAGCTCGCTCGCGCCGTACGCCGGCATCCAGCGAACGCCGGTGCGTGCGGTGACACGTGCGGCGACGCTCGGCGTGACCGGCGTTGCTCCCCACATGATGTAGCGGAGCGAGGACAGGTCGTAGTCCTCGATCGACGGGTGGTCGGCCATCGCCAACGCGATCGGTGCCACCGCCATCTCCAGCGTCATCCGCTCGTCCTGGATCCGGCGGAGCAGCTCGTCGAGGTCGAAGCGGCGATGGAGCCGGACCGTCGCACCCGCCGCAGCAGCGGTGAGGAAGTTGAGCAGGCCGAGGATGTGCGACGGAGGAGTCGCGATCTGGAACCGGTCGTCGGCGGTGAGACCGAGCGATTCGACCCAGTGGTCGATGCCGTGCCCCATCGACAGGTGGGTATGACGCACTGCCTTCGGCAGGCCCGTCGTACCGGAGCTGAAGACGAGCACGGCCTCGTCCTCGGCGGTCGGTGGCTGCAGACCCAGTGGCGACGAGTGACCGGCGAGAATGCCTGCGAGCGCGGGCACGTCGTCGAGGTTGGTGACGCCCTGCGTGCCGAGCCGCGCCTTGAGCATGGAGTACGACGCGTCGTCAGTGATCGCGTATCGCGCGCCCGTGACCTCGAGCGCGTGGTCGACCTCGAGGTGCTTCCACGCCGGGCTCAGCAACACGGTCGCCGCGCGGAGCTTGCTGAGCGCGTTCACCGCAATCACGAACTCGGGGCGGTTGCCACTCATGATCGCGACGCGGTCGCCGCGGTTCACCGAGCCGCGAAGGTGGCGCGCGAACGCGTTGCTGGCCTCGTCGAGCTCGCGCCAGGTCCAGTCGGTGTCCTCGAAGCGGATCGCGACCCGCTTGCCGTACCGCTCCGCCGCCCGTTCCAGCCCGCGATGCATCGGAACGACTGGCACGGAAACATTGTTCTCATTTTCGGAATCGACGTCAACGCTGCATGGAAGCGCCGTAAACGCTGCGTGTGTATCGTGTCCCGTCGTGGCTGACGTGACCGATCCCGACGTCCGTCGCGAAGTCATCGACAGCGTTCGGAAGTTCGTCGCGAAGGACGTCATCCCCAGCGCCACCGCGCTGGAGCATGCGGACGAGTTCCCCGCCGACCTGGTCGCGACCATGCGCTCGCTTGGGCTGTTCGGCGTCACGATCCCGGAGGAGTACGGCGGGCTCGGGCTCGACCTGCTGACCTACATCGGCGTCATCGAGGAGCTCGCGTACGGGTGGATGACGCTTACCGGGATCATCAACACGCACACGATGGCCGCGACACTCGTCATGCAGCACGGCAACGACGAGCAGAAGAAGCGGATCCTGCCGACGATGGCATCGGGTGAGCGGCGCGGGGCGTTGTCGTTGTCAGAGCCGGACGCCGGCAGCGACACCCGCAACATCTCCTGCCGTGCGGTGCTCGACGGCGACTCGTATGTCCTCAACGGCACGAAGGCATGGGTGACGAACGGCGAACGCGCGGGCGTCGTGGCGTTGGCCGCGAAGACCGATGAGGGCGTCTCGACCTTCATCGTCGAGAAGGAGCCAGGCGCATCGTACGAGGGCATCTCGGTGAGCCGGCACGTCGGCAAGCTCGGCTATCGCGGCATCGAGACTGTCGAGATGTCGTACGCCGACCATCGGATTCCCACAGGGAATCTGATCGGTGTGCCGGGTCGTGGCTTGCCGCAGATCCTCGGCGTCCTGGAGCTCGGCCGGATCAACATCGCGTCGCGTGCCGTCGGCGTCGCGCGAGCCGCGTTCGATGCCGCCGTGTCATATGCGCAGCTGCGGACCACGTTCGGCAAGCCGATCGCCGAGCACCAGGCGATCCAGCTGAAGATTGCGGACATGGCGACGAAGCTGTCGGCGGCTCGGCTGCTCACCCGTGATGCCGCCGAGCGGAAGATGGCCGGGTTGCGCTGCGACGTCGAGGCCGGCATGGCGAAGCTCTTCGCGTCGGAGACGGCGTTCGAGCTTGCTACTGATGCGATGCGGATTCATGGCGGGATCGGCTACACCACCGACCTGCCGGTCGAGCGCTATCTCCGCGACGCGCCGCTGATGATGATCGGCGAGGGCACCAACGAGATCCAGCGGCTCGTTATCGCGCGCGGAATCCTCGCGCGCGCTCGCGGCCAGATCGACTAGTTCGGTCATCCGCTTCGGCGAGCAGACGGCACATCAGCCCATGCTCTGCGGCACATCGACAAGGATTCGCCAGGCGCCGTCCGGCTCGCGTCGATGGACGATCGTGTAGCGCCCAGCGTCGTCGGTGACCGGTCCCTCGCCCGAGGCCGCGACACGGAATGTGCCGATCTCGATCCCGACGTCTCCAAGGACCCGCAGCGTGTCGGTGACGAACTCGATGCCGGTCAGACCGGCCCGTTTCAGGTTGAGGAAGAAGCTGACGATGGCCTCCCTCCCGACGACGGTAGGCAGGCTGTTGAACATGAGGGTGGCGTCCGCGCAGTAGGTCTGACCGATGATCTCCGCGTCGCCGGCGACAACCGCAGCGGCAAATCGAGCGTTGCTCGCCCGGATCGACTTCTCGGCTTGCTCGACCGACATGCCATGCCTCCCGTCACCACGCGGACACTTGTTGCCATATTGCGGGCCGATCCATCGCCCGGCCGCCGTGTGGAGGGTAAGCAATGTGGCATTGCGTACCAACTTTCACTGATTTCGAGGCTAAACGGGTAGGCGATGCCACATCGCTTGCGTTGATCAGCTGGCGAGGAGATCGCGATACGCCGCGTTCGTCTCGATGAAATCGGCCACGTACCAACACGTCGCGACGACGTGCCGACCAGACGCGCGGACATCGTCCAGCGACCGGCGTACTAGCTCTGCGCCGAGGCCGCGACCCCGCAGCCTCGGCGTGACGACGGTGTGCGGGAACACCACCACATCCGCGGCCTCGCTGTAGTCGGCGAACGCAACGACCTCGCCGTCGTCGGCCAGCAACTCATAGCGTGACCGATCCGGGTTTCTGCGGAAGTCCACACCAGGGCCCTTCCCGACCGCAGCGGCACAACACCCGTATGACGACGCGGTGCGACAGCCAGCACGTCCCCAACGCCGGCGTGCCTACACGACGTGGAACTCCACCCGGTAGACGAGCGTGTCGTCCGCGATCGGCCCCGCGTGCGCCGCCCGTTGCCGCAGCGCCTCACGGTCGATCTCCCCCGACTGAGCGACATCGTCGTCGGTGACCGCAGCGAAAGGGCATGAGCTCGACCGAGTCGACCTCGATGTCGAAGCCGTGACTCGCGTATCGCCCGCCGGCTTTCACCTTCGCCCGTTGCCACAGCCGTATCGAGACCGTGATGTCGCCGGACGCGACCCGGTCGCGCAGTTCGGGGCTGAACATCACGAGTGTGGTCGCCTCGGTTCCGGTTCTTGTGAATCACCAGTAAGCGTGCACCAGCGGCGCGACGTGCAGGTGCGCTACGCCCTCGCGCGGAGCTCCTCTTTCATCACCTTGCCGGTGGCGTTGAGCGGTAGCTCCCCGAGGATCTCGACTCGTCGCGGCACCTTGTAGTTGGCCATGTGGTCGCGGCACCACGTGACGATGTCGTCGGGGGTTGCGTCGGCGCCGTCGTCGAGGACGACGAACGCCATGCCTACCTCGCCGAGCCGCTCGTCCGGGATGCCGACCACCGCAACCGACTTGATCGCCGGGTGGGCCAGCATCAAGTTCTCGATCTCGGCAGGATAGGCGTTGAAGCCGCCGACGATGAACATGTCCTTCGCGCGACCGACGATTCGCAGCAGGCCGTCGGGATCAAGCCGACCGATGTCGCCGGTGCGAAGCCAGCCTTGGTCGGACAGCGCCGCCGCGGTCGCCTTCGGGTCGTCGAGGTACTGCAGCATCACACTCGGCCCGCGCAGCACGATCTCCCCCGCTTCGCCCTCGCCCACCTCGTTGCCACCCGGATCGATCAGCCGGATCTCGAAGCCGGGACGAGCACGGCCGACCGTCGTGGCAACCTCCTCCGGCCCGTCCTCGGGACCGGTACTGCTCGCCGTACCCGCCTCGGTCAAGCCATAGCCGGAGATGACGACCTGGAAGGGCAGCTCGTCGTAGACCCGGCGGATCAGCGTGACCGGGATGTCGGCGGCACCGGTCACGGCGACCCGAAGCGACGAGAGATCATGCGACTCGCGCTTCGGATGATCGAGCAGCGACTGATAGATCGTGGGCGCACCCGGCAGCACGGTGATCTGCTCCTCGGCCACCCGCGACAAGACGCGTTCGACGTCGAAGACGGCCTCGGGGTACATCGTCGCGCCGGCGCAGACGCTCGCGAGGATGCCGGCCTTCAACCCGAACATGTGGAAGTACGGGTTGACCATCAGGTAGCGGTCCCCGGCACGCAGCCCGGTCATGCGCACCCAGTCGGTGGCGACCGCCAGCGTCCGCGAGTGCGTCATGACGACACCCTTGGGCTTGCCGGTCGTCCCTGAGGTGAAAAGGATGTCCGCCGGGTGGTCCGCGGTCAGCTCCTTGCGCCGCGCGGCCACCGCCGCGATGGCGTCGGTCGTCGCCGTCGCGACGAACTCGTCCCACCCGAGCGTCGCGCCGGTCGCCGGTCCGTGCGCGACGACCACGTCCGCCAGCTCCGGCAGCGAGGCCGGGTCGAGCATCGAGACGTAGTCGCTGCCGAGGAAGTCGGTGACGGTGACGAGGAGCCGTACGCCGGCCCGGCCGAGAATGTCCGACGCCTCGGTCCGTTTGAACCTCGTGTTGACCGGGACGAGAACCGCTCCGCACTGCCAGATGCCCAGGACCGCGACGACCCAGCGCCAGCTGTTGGGCATCCAGATCGAGACGCGATCACCCGCCCGAACCCCACGCGCCACTAGCGCCGCAGCAAACGTTCGCGACTGCGCGACGAGGTCGGCGTAGGTCAACGTGGCGTCACCGTCGATGACAGCGGGCGTATCGCCAACGCGCGACGCAGTGGCCTCGAGCAGGTCGGGAATCGTCTGGGGCACCCGCTCAGCCACCCGATTTGCACCCCTCTTACCGGATTTGAGAATCTGCTTCTCGCGACGTGTAAGAATACTTCTGCTCTCGCAAACCGCACCCCGAAGAGGTCTGATGACGGTCGCCGACCCCGAGGTCTACTACGACCCTTACGACTTCGAGATCGACACCGACCCCTACCCGATCTGGAAGCGGCTGCGCGACGAGAAACCGCTCTACTACAACGAAAAGCACGATTTCTACGCGCTGTCGCGGTGGGTCGACGTCGAGAAGTGCTCGAGTGACTGGCCGACGTACGTCTCCAGCAAGGGCACGCTGCTCGAGCTGATCAAGATGGACTTCCCGATCCCGCCGGGCTCGATCATCTTCGAGGACCCGCCCGACCACGACGTCCATCGCGCGATGCTCTCCCGCGTCTTCCGGCCGAAGAAGATCGCCGAGCTCGAGCCGAAGGTTCGCGAGTTCTGTGCCCGCTCGCTCGACCCGCTGATCGGTGCCGGCGGATTCGACTTCGTCGGCAACCTCGGTGCCGAGATGCCGATGCGCACGATCGGCTACCTCCTCGGCATCCCGGAAGAGGACCAGGAGGCGATCCGCAAGGCGGTGGACGCCAGCCTGAAGCTCGGCGAGGACGGCAAGCCCGTCGTTGCCGAGGTCGACATCAGCGCGATGAGCCGGATGTTCGAGGAGTACATCGACTGGCGCGCCGAGCATCCGTCCGACGACCTGATGACGGAGATGCTCAACGCCGAGTTCGAAGACGTCGACGGCAAGACGCGCAAGCTCAACCGCGACGAGCTGCTCGGCTACATCAACCTCATCGCCGCAGCCGGCAACGAGACGACGACCCGCCTCATCGGCTGGGCCGGCAAGGTGCTCGCCGAGCACCCGGACCAGCGCGCCGAGGTCGCCGCCGACCCGAGCCTGATCCCCAACACCATCGAGGAGCTGCTGCGCTTCGAGGCGCCCTCCCCGGTCCAGGCGCGCTACATCACCAAGGACGTCGAGCACTACGGCCAGGTCGTCCCGGCCGGCAACGTGATGTTGCTGCTCACCGCGTCGGCCAACCGGGACGAGCGCAAGTTCCCCGACGGGGACAGGTTCGACATCCATCGCAAGATCGATCGGCATGTCTCCTTCGGGTACGGCGTGCACTTCTGCCTCGGCGCCTCCCTCGCGCGGCTGGAAGGCAGAGTGGCCCTGGAGGAGGTGCTCAAGCGCTTCCCGACCTGGGACGTCGACTACGCCAACGCCGTACAAGCCCGCACCTCGACCGTGCGCGGATGGGAGAAGCTGCCGGTGGTGACCGCGTGAAGCTGATCGTGCTCGGGGCATCGAGCGGGCTGGGCCGCTGCCTCGGCATCGCGCTGGCACAAGCCGAGAACGACGTCGCGCTGCTCGCCCGCCGTGAGGACCGGCTCGCCGGCACCGTCGCCGAAGCCGGCCCGACGTCGTTCGCGGTCGGCTGCGACGTCACCGACGAGGACAGCTGCAGCAAGGCGATCGGGACGGCCGTTGAGCGGCTCGGGGGTCTCGACGGCATCATCTACACCGTCGGGATCGGTCCCATGGGCCCGATCGGGGACATCGACGCCGCGACCTGGCGCAAGGCGTTCGACACCAACGTCGTCGGTGCGGCGATCGCGACGTCCGCAGCGCTTCCCCACCTGCAGGCGTCCGGCGGCCACGCGATCTACCTCTCCTCCATCAGCGCGTCGGACAGCAAGCCGTGGCCCGGCCTCGGCGCCTACCTCACCAGCAAGGCGGCGCTGGACAAGCTGATCGACGCCTACCGGGTCGAGCACCCGGCCATCAACTTCACCCGGATCGTCATGGGCGACTGCGCCGGCGGTCCGGGTGACTCGGTCACCGGCTTCGCCGACGCGTGGGATCCCGAGCTCGCCATGGAGATGGTCACGCTGTGGGTCAACCGCGGCCTCGTCGCCGGCCAGCTCGTCCCCGTTGAGGAGCTGGTTCGCGCCGTCGACTTCGTCCTCGCCAGCGAGACCGTGACCTCCATCCCCACGATGGTCGTGACACCGAAGCCGGCGATGTAGGCACGACGGGTTGTGCAAGGATCCACACGCGTCTGAGACAGGGCGCCTTCATCTCGTCAGGAGCTAGTGGCATGGGTCTGTTCGACGCGTTTCGGTACGACGGCAAGCGAGTCCTCGTCGTCGGTGGTGCGACCGGCATGGGTGCCGCCGTCGTACAGGTGGTCAAGGACGCCGGCGCGGAGGTCGTCGTCATGGACCGGGCAGACGTCGACGTCGACGGCGTGAAGTTCATCCGCCTCGACCTGTCGGACAAGGCTTCCATCGAGTCGGCGATCGACGAGTGCGGCGGACCGCTGGACGCGCTTTTCGAGTGCGCCGGCGTCGCCGACGGCACGCCCGGCATCGAGCGCATCAACTTCATCGGCCACCGCCACCTCGTCGAGCGCGCGATCGAGAAGGGCTACGTCGGCAAGGGCGGCGCGATCGGCTTCATCTCCTCGGCCGCCGGCTTCGGCTGGCAGAACAACCTGAAGATCACGAAGGAGTTCCTCGCGATCACCGACTTCGACGAAGCGACGAAGTGGACGCAGGACAACGGCAAGGCCGACTACATGTTCAGCAAGCTGACGATCAACACCTACGTCGCGCAGCAGGCCTTCCCGTTGCTCAAGAAGGGCATCCGGATCAACGCGATCATGCCCGGCCCGACGGACACGCCGCTCGCTCGTGCGAACGCGGACATGTGGCTCGGGTTCGGCCAGGACTACCGCGACGAGACAGGCATCGAGCCCTCGACGCCGCTCGAGCAGGCCTACCCGCTGGTGTTCCTGTGCAGCGATGCGGCGGCCGGCGTCACCGGCATCACGATGGTGACCGACGCGGGCTACTTCGCATCCGGCGTCGTGGAGTCCTTCGAGCCGGCCGGTCCGGTCGTCGGCTTCCTGTCCGGCCCGATGTACGGCGACGCCAGCTAGCCAATCCCGGCGGTTAGTCGCCGAGGAGCTCTTGGGTGTGCTCGTGGAGTCGAGGCGGCGGACGGAAGTCCGCCGACTCGCTCGTCCTGATCGGGTTGCCCACCATCCGTAGCGGGCCGTCCTCGGTCGGGATCGTCACGACCATTCCGCGGCGCGCGACGTAATCGCTCTCCAGCGCGACATCGAGCCCGACCACGGCCGAGACCGCGATCCCGAGCGGGCGCAACCGGTCTGCCCAGTCGACCGCGCTTGCCGTGGCGAGTCGTGCGGTCAGCAGCGCGACCAGCTCGACCCGGTGTTGCGACCGGGCGTGCATCGTGGCAAACCGCGGGTCATCCGCCCACCCGCCTTCGCCCAGCTCGTCACACAGCCGTCGCCAGAACTTGTCGTGCGTGACGAAGAGCGCGAGATGGCCGTCTGCAGTGGGAAACAGCTGCGCCGGCACATAGAAGCTGTGACCCCCGGCCGGCTGTCGAGGCGGGACCCCGCCACCGTTGAGATACGTCGCCGCCTTGTAGTTGAGCTGGCTCAGCATCGTGTCGAACAGCGACACGTCGACCTGGCCCCCTCTGCCCGTGGCATTCGCGGAGTGGACATTCGCGAGCAGCCCGAGCGCCGCCATGATCGCCGAGGAGTTGTCGACGGCGGAGTACCCCGGCAGCATCGGCGGGCCGTCGGGGTCACCTGTCATCGCGGCAAGGCCAACCGCAGCCTGGATGACATAGTCGAATGCCGGCCAGTCCGCCTCCGGCCCGTCGAGGCCATAGCCGGTGAGCGCGAGGCACACGACCTTCGGGTTGACCTGGCACAGCGACCCGTAGTCAAGTCCCAGCTTGCGGATCGCCGACGGTCGCATGTTGACCAGCAGCGCGTCGGATTCGCGCACCAACCGATGCAGCTGCGCCTGACCGTCGTCTGTCGCGAGATCGATGTGAACGCTTCGCTTGTTGCGGTTGAGGCTCGCGAAGTACACGTTGTACCCGCCGACGTACTGCGAGGACACCTCGCGCGAGAGGTCGCCCGACTTCGACTCGACCTTGATCACGTCGGCGCCGAGATCGGCGAGCAGCATCGTCGCGAACGGGCCGGCCAAGATGTGCCCGATCTCGAGGATCCGCATCCCCGCCAACGGACCCGACGCGGTCATGTGGCACACCCGGTGTCGAGCAGCTCGACCAGCGTGCCGTCCGGGTCCCGGAGTGTCACGACGTCGGCGCCGTTGTTCAGCGTCGCCCGGCGTACGCCGGTGCCACCTTCGGCAACGAGGCGCGGCAGCACGCCCGCGAGGTCGACCATGAACGACAGCATGACGGTTACCTCAGAGCTCAGGACACAGCGACGCGAGATAGGCCGTCGTCCGGTCGCGCGAGTCGATCCGCGCCTCTCGCGTCTTGCCGTAGGGCAGCAACCGCGCCGAGAAGTCCGTGACACCGGCGTCGCGATAGCGCTCGAGGCCGGTGAGCACCTCCGCCTCGTCGCCCGCGATGAGAAAGTCGCCGGCGTCCTTCGCGTCACCGTGCGCGAGGAGGCGTTCGTAGTTGGGCGAGTAGTCGGCGTGGCTCATGGCCGTTCGTGCCCACTCGCGAGCGCCCTGCACGTCAGCCTTGGCGCACAGCGTGACGGGCACGCCCGCGACGATCCGCGGCGTCGGGCGCCCGGCATCGGCGGCAGCCTTCGTGATGCTCGGGCCGATGAACTCGCCGATGTTGCGGGCGTCCGCCATCCAGAGCACCGTGCCGTCGGTCAGTTCCCCGGCGATCTTCAGCATCAGCGGCGCCAGCGCCGCCAGCAGGATCGGCGTCGGCGTGATGTCGGTGACGGCGAGCGGGTTGTGAACCCGGAAGTGCTCGTTCTCGACGTCGACCGGGCCCGGGCCGGCGAGCCCGGCATTGAGAACTTCGAGATAGCTGCGCACCATGCGCGCGGGCCGGTCATAAGCCAGCCCGAGCATGTCCTCGATCACCCAATGGTGTGACGGGCCGACACCGAGCGTCAGCCGGCCCTCACACACCGCCTGGGTCGACAGCACCTGCTGCAGCATCGCGACGGGGTGCCGGCTCTGCAGCGGCACGACCGCCGTACCGATCTCGATCCGGCTGGTGACCCGGCCCATCAGCGCGACGCCGGTGAGTGCGTCGAAGTCGTCCGGTGGCTGCGCGATCCAGATCGAGGCGAAGCCTGCTTCCTCAGCCGCAACCGCGTCGGACTCGATCTTGGCGATCGTCTCGTCGTAGCGGCCGGGATCCGGGCCGACCATCAGGCCGATGCGCACAGCGCCAGTTATAGCTCCTTTTCCGGCTCAGCGGTAATCACGTTCTCAATATCGAGAGCCGCTGTTGCAGATCGCCGAAACTACGCAATACTCCCTCGGTGAGCAGAGTCGCAGTGGTGACCGGCGGCGGGTCCGGAATGGGCCTGGAGATCTGCCGACAGCTTGCCGCACGCGGCGACAAGGTCGCGGTCGTCGACCTGTCGGCCACCGCCGCCGAAAAGGCCGCCGCTGCAATCGCCGAGTCGGGGGGAACCGCGGTCGGACTGAGGGCAGATGTCGCCGACCGCTCGGCGATCGATGCGGCGTACGTGTCGGTACGGGAGCAGCTCGGTCCGATCGAGATCCTGGTGACGAGCGCCGGGCTCGACGAGTTCTGCGACTTCACGGAGATCTCCGCCGCGCAGTGGGACCGGATGATCGCGGTCAACCTCACCGGCACCTTCAACTGCCTGCAGGCCACGGTGCCCGACATGCTCGCCGGCGGCTGGGGCCGCATCGTCACGATCTCGTCCTCGAGCGCGCAGAGTGGCGCGAAGCGCATGGCCCACTACGTCGCCTCGAAGGGCGGGGTCATCGGAATCACCAAGGCGCTCGCCGTCGAGCTCGCGCCGAGCGGCGTCACGGTCAACACGATCCCGCCGGGCTTCATCGACACCCCGATGGTTCGCCGGGCCGAGGACAAGGGCGACGTCCCGGACGTCAACCTGATCGCGAAGCAGACCCCGGTACGCCGTGCCGGAACGCCGCAGGACATTGCGGCCGCCGTAGTCTTCCTCTGCTCGGAGGAAGCCGGCTACATCACCGGCCAAGCGCTCAACGTCAACGGCGGCTGGTACATCTAGATGACCCAGCGGATCCAGCCCGTTCCGAAAGCAGAGTGGGACGAGGACTGTGCGGCAGCGGTGCGTGCCGGCATGCCGGCGGCCGCGGCGGAGCGGTTCATCGCCGACGTCTCGGACGCGCCACGGCTCGCCAACGGGATCACTACGATGCTGCACCACCCGCGGCTGGCGGCGAAGTTCCTCGCGTTCAACGGCCAGCTTCTCTGGGAGCCGGTGCTCGACCCGCGGCTGCGAGAGCTGGCTGTGCTGCGTATCGCGCATCGCACCAAGTCGAGGTACGAGTGGGAGCAGCACGTCAAGCTCTGTCAGCGCTACGGCGTCACGACCGAAGAGGTCGACGCCATCGCGACCGGCGAGAACCCGGGATGGTCAGCGATCGAGGCGGATGTGCTGTGGGCGACCGACCAGCTGCTCGACACCTATCGCGTCGATGACCTGACCTGGGAGCGACTCGCCGGTGCGCTCGACCAGAAGGCCCTCATCGAGCTGCTGCTCGTCATCGGGACGTACACGAGCCTTGCGATGGTGTTCAACGGACTCGGAATCGAGCTCGACCCGGAGGAGTCGCGGTGACCGGGGGAACGGCCATCGTGATTCGCGCGGCACGGTGGATCGACGTCGTCGCCGGCGAGGTGCGCGCGCCCGCTGTCGTCGTCGTCGAAGGCGGCCGAATTGCAGCGGTCAATCCGGACTCGGTCCCCGATGCCGTGACGGAACACGACCTCGGCGACATGACCTTGCTGCCCGGCTTGATGGACATGGAGCTCAACCTCTTCATGGGCGGGCCGTCCGGCGGGAACCCGCGCAGTGACGTGCAGGACGACCCCGCGTTCCGCACCTTGCGCGCCACCCTCAACGCGCGAAAGACCTTGATGGCCGGATTCACCACCGTACGCAACCTCGGATTGTTCGTCCGCACCGGCGGCGCACTGCTCGACGTCGCGTTGGCTCGCGCGATCGACAACGGTTGGGTCGCCGGCCCGCGCATTGTGCCGGCGGGCCACGCGATCTCACCGACGGGAGGTCACCTCGACCCGACGATGTTCTCCCGGTTCGGACCCGGCGTCATGCCGCTGTCGGTCGAGGAGGGCATCGCCAACGGCGTGTCCGAGGTGCGCGCGGCGGTGCGCTACCAGCTGAAGTACGGCGCACAGGTCATCAAGGTGTCGGCGTCCGGCGGGGTGATGTCGCACAGCGGAGAGGCCGGGGCGCAGCAGTACTCCGACGAGGAGCTCGCCGCGATCGTCGACGAGGCGCACCGCGCCGGCATCAAGGTCGCGGCCCACTGCCACGGCGACTCCGCGGCGCGCGCGTGCATCGCAGCCGGCATCGACTGCCTGGAGCACGGTTTCCTGATCAGCGATGACACGTTGAAGCTGATGGCCGAGGAGGGCACGTTCTTGGTCAGTACGACGTGTCTCGCGGACCAGATGGACCTCTCGCGCGCCGCGCCGGAGCTCGTCGCGAAGGCAGAGCAGGTCTTCCCGCTCGCGCGCACTGTGCTGCCGCGCGCCGCCGCCGCCGGCGTACGGATCTGCTGTGGCACGGACGCACCCGCGATCCCGCACGGCGACGGCGCGAAGGAGCTCGCCGCAATCGTGTCGCGCGGGCTGTCACCGATGGACGCCCTGCGCGCGGCGACGATCAACAGTGCCGCGCTCATCAACCGGGAGCACGACCTAGGCCGGATCGAAGCCGGTTACCTCGCCGACCTCGTCGCCGTACCGGGCAACCCGATTGAGGACATCACGGTCATGGAGCAGGTCGCCTGGGTCATGCAAGGCGGCGGCGTTCACCGAATCCGCAGGCACACGGACGACTTCGCGCCCATTACGGTTCACGAGTGACCGACGCACTCGCCGACTTCACCCGGGAGCCGTTCACCGCCGACGGCAAGACCAAGGACATCTTTCGGCGCGGTTCGGGCCCCGCCGTGATCGTGATCTCCGAGATCCCCGGCATCACGCCGAAGGTCGCGGACTTCGCAC
Source organism: Frankiaceae bacterium (assembly GCA_025929365.1). GTDB lineage: Bacteria > Actinomycetota > Actinomycetes > JAFAQI01 > JAFAQI01 > DASZTV01. The sequence continues at coordinate 5,038 of JAICMG010000024.1, read as the reverse complement.
GCAAGGTCGCCGACCGTGGCTGCACCGCGGTGATGCCCCACCTGTTCGGTGAGCCCGGCAAGGACATCACCACGGCGTACACGCTGCAGACCCTGACCAAGCTGTGCATCTCCAGCGAGTTCACGAAGCTGGCCACCAAGCAGTCCGGCAGGATCACGACCTGGCTGCGGGCACTGGCTCGCGCCGAGCACGAGCGCTGCGGCGGGCCGGGAGTCGGCGCGGTGGGGATGTGCTTCACCGGTGGCTTCGCGCTCGGAATGATGGTCGACGCGCCGGTCGTTGCCCCTGTGCTGAGCCAGCCGTCGGTGCCGTTCCCGGTCGGGGCGCGGCGCAAGGCCGACCTCGGGATCTCCGACGCCGAGCTCTCCGCCGTGAAACAGAAGGTGGCTGACGGCGGCTGCGTGCTCGGCCTGCGCTTCACCGGCGACCCGATGGCGCCGCGCGACCGCTTCGAGACGCTTCGCCGCGAGCTCGGCGACGGCTTCATCGGCGTGGAGCTGGACTCGTCGGCCGGCAACCCGCACGGTCATCCGAAGGCGGCGCATTCGGTGCTCACCGAGCACCTCGTCGACCAGCCCGGTACGCCGACCCGCGAGGCACTGGACAAGGTCCTCGACTTCTTCGCCGACCGCCTCGGCGTCGCCCCGAAGTAGCACACAAAGTGCCATCGCCGCGCGACGGCTGAGCGTGGCCACGGCACCCGACACGGACTTTGTGTGCTACTTCGAACTGGCTTCCGCGCCGAGCTGTCGGCGTAACCCGAGGTCGATGTGCACCGTCAGTCCCGCAGCAAGCGCAGTATGTCGCGCGCTGCGCCGTGCCGGAGGAGCTCAGCTCCGGCGCTCTCCACGAGATGAAACGTCGATCCTGGAACCTGCACTGCGAGGTAGCGGCCATGGTCAGGTTGGTGCAGGGGGTTCGGGTCCTCCGCGCCGTACCAGAAATGCGTCGCGGCTCTAATCCGGTCGAGCGGGAGGTCCCAGGGACGGGCGAGCAGGACCAGTTCGTCGACGTACGCCTGTGGGCCCTGCCGTAAGCCCTCGTCGATCACATCGGTGAGCTCCGCCAAGCACGCGGGGTCGGCATACAGCAAGCCGTCCGCGCCACGCGCTCTGCCGCGAAGCAGCTCCACCAGCGAATCACGGTTGGTGGTGGCCAGGAGGTACTCGCGCAAGCTCGCCGGGGCCTCGCTCGCAAACCGCACCATCTCGTCGAAAGGCGAGGGCAGCGCCCACGCGGCAGCCCGATCGCCCACCTCGCCGGCGCCTGCGACGACGGCGACCGCGGTCACCCTGTCGTTGAGATACGCGCCGCACGCCAGGGCGAACGCACCGCCGGCCGAATGGCCCGAGACCGCGAAGCTCGACCAGCCCAGCGCGTCTGCCAGGACCGCGGCGTCGGCCGACCAGCCCTGCAGTGTGGGTCCGGTGGGGGATGGATCCGAACCGCCGTATCCCGGCCGGTCGGGGACGACGAGTTGGACGCCTTCTGCGGCAAGGTCATCGTCGGTGAAAGCGCTGAGTCGGCTCCCCGGCGCTCCGTGATGGTGCAGAACCGGGAAGCCATCGACCGGTCCGTACATGGCGAAGCGGAGAACCCTGCCGTCAGCAAGGGTGATGCGGTCGGCGGATCGCATTCGCGCCTCCTTCCTACGCGCCGGATTGCCGCCACACCACGAGGTAGGGGCGCGCTCTTGCGCCGTCGCCGACGGCGATCGGCGTGAGCACCCGGCCGTGGTCGACGGCGAGGTCGAGGGTGTCATGCAGCGGGTCTTGTCCCGTGCCGATGGGCTGCTCGTCGCCGACGTGCACGACCGAGGTGTGCGCCGAGGCGACGAGATGAGGCGAGCCGACCCGTGACCAGCGGTAGCGGGCGAGGCGCAGCGACCATCGCGACTTCGGGTCGCCGGCGTCCTTCGTGGTGCTGGCGAACCAGCCGGTGACCAGCTGGCCGCGCCAGACGGCGAGTGTCGAGGCGAAGGCCGAGCCGCGGTGGGGCAGGTCGACGGGGCGCGACCAGCTCCGGCCACCGTCGAGGCTCCGCATGACACGGGGCTGCCAGACGCTCGTGTGGGCGAACATCTCGGTGAAGCCGAGGTAGAGCGTCCGCCCCGATCCGGACACGAGGCTGGGCTGCCACCCCGCGATGTCGTTGTACGCCGAGTGCGACGTGCCGACCGGATGCTGGCCGGTGTTCAGAACGATCCGTGCCGACCACGTGCGCCCGCCGTCATAGGAGCTCGCCACGTGCGCGCTGGTGTCCCACTCGTAATGGTCGATGTAGTCGTCGGCGTGGTCCTGAGCATCGTCGACGTTGCTCTCGGCAGTCCAGGCGATCGTGAGGTGGCGCGCGTTCTTCGGGTCGACGACGACGGTCGTGTACAGGTCGGGGCCGTTGAGCACGGCCGCTTCGGCGCGTTGGGCCGACGGGTAGTTGGTCGGCGCGTTCACGTACGCGGGTTCCGACCACGACCGGCCGCCGTCGGCGCTGCGACGGACGATCACGCCGCCACCGACCAAACCCGGCCCGGCGAGAGTGTGACTGACGAAGTACAGCCTCCCCGGATCATGGTCGTCGGTGGAAATCCAGCCGCCATCGTTGTCAACGTCTATCACCCGGCCCATGCCGCTCTGGCCGGCGTTCCACGCGGTGCCGCTACTCGACCACTCGAACTCACCTGCGGCGGCGGGGATGCAATCGTTCACGGCATAGAACTCCGGGGCCCTCGTGACGGCGACGTCGTCGAGGCCGCCCTCCAGATCCCCACAGCCCAGCGGATCCACGTCCTCCGGGTGCGGCGAGGTCCCGGCAATGCCGTGTCGCCACCGCCACACGTGCGGGCCGTCCTCTCCGACGATGAGATCCCGGCCGGAGGCATCGATTCGCAGGCCGGCAGGAGATGGTCCTGTGGCCGATCGCGGCATCGCGATCAGACGAAGATCCTCGTGTACCACGCCGCCGCCGGCCGTAGCCGCACCCGGCTCGGCGCCAGTAGCGACCAATCCCGCAATGACTACCGCCAAGGTACGCAGGACACGGCCGTTCATCGCCATTCGCCTCTCGTGACAAGGGTCATCTGTCGAATGACTCCAGTTGCTTGTTGGCCGCATCACTCACAAAAATCCGCTCGCCCGTGATCACCGCGCCGAAATCGCCCGGGACGTTCTGCTTGAGCTGCCAACTCTCGAGGGGCTGGAGCGTCACCGGGTCGAGACGCGCCACCGCACCGACGCCGGGAAGGATCCACACCGAACCGTCGGTACCGAGCGAGGCGGCAATGAAGCCGCCGTTCGGGATGTCGTCCAGCAGGCTCGCCGTCATCTCACGTGTCTGCGCGTCCACCCGGTACAGGCGGTAGTCCTGTCCGCCGACGTACGCAGCGGTGGGCGTGGCGACTACCGCGAACGGCGCTCCCGGAAGCCTGACCGTGCCGATCGGCGCGCCGGTGCTGGCGTTGATCTCGACCACGGATCCGGGCGCCGGGCCGTCCAGCGCCACCCAGAGATAGCTGCCGGCCTGGGCCGCCGCGATGACCGACTTGGTCACGCTCGCTCCGGGCACCTGGACGACGACATTGGTCAGCCTGCCGGCAGCGTCGGTCCGCGTCATGGTCGTGGGCGACGTCTGAACCCACGCACCGTTCGGTCCGGGCGCGATCGCACCGGCCCGAGCAACCGGGTAGAAGCCGGCGATCCTTCCTGACCGATTGAGGATCAGATAGCCGTCGTGCGACTTCGCACCATGAACACTGAGAAGCATGACTCCGCCGGCCCGCTGAGGTCCGTAGTAGGCCGGGTTGTATCCCGGCGTACCCGAGTCGATCGGACTGACATAGCGGCTCGGCAACGTGACGCTCGACAGCAGACGGGTGCCGTCCAGGCTGACCCGTTCGAATCGGCCAGGAACCTGGTTCGACGCCCAGATCGCGTTGAACGCAACGCCCTCGGCCAAGCCGGGTCCGCTCAGGACCTTGAGGTGCTGAGGAACCTGGCGGTGCAACAGGCGATGCACCTGCCGCACCGTCGGGTGCGGATGGTGGGTCACCGAGGACCGAGAGCTCGAGCCGGTCGCGACGAGGACCACCACGGCAACGATGCCGGCGACGGCCGCCACGGCCACGCCACCGAGGATCCTCGGCGAGGGGAAGCGCATCTTGCGCGACCGGTTCCAGCGTTCGAGCTCACGCGTGGTGTCGGTGAGTGTCATAGCCCTGCTCGCTCTCTCGTGTAGGGCCTGGATGATCTGTTGCTCGACGTCATGCGGAAGGCTCATCGCGTTGCCTCCAACCGCAGCGTCAAGGCGGCCAGGGCACGGGAAGCGTGCTGCTTCACCGATCCGCGGCTGATCGAAAGGGTGGCGGCGATCTCGGCCTCGCTCTGATCGAGGTAGTAGCGAAGGACCAGCACCTGACGCTGGCGCTCGGGGAGGCGCAACACCGCCTCCTCGACACGGTGCAGCTCGTCACGGGACAAGACGCTCGACTCGGCTGACGGAACGTCGCGCTCCCGCTCGTACGTCAGCGGTCGCCGGCGCTTGCGCCGCAGACTGCTGCGGGCGCCGTTCGCGACCGACGTCTGAAGGTAGGCCAACGCGGCGGTTGGATCGCGGATCCACGACCACCGCCGGTACAGACCGGAAAATGCGTCCTGCACCACGTCCTCGGCGGTCTCCAGGTCTTCGAGCAGCAGGTACGCCAGCCCGACCAGTCGGCGATGGTGCGCCACAAACAAGGCGGTAACGGCCTCGTGCGGGTCCGTCGGCAGCTGATAGCTCTCCGCCATCGACCCGCTCCCCCCTCCTCGCGTCACTCGCATTTGCGTGGACACAGAAGAGGACGCCGTTCCACGCGACCGGTTGACACGATCTTTCACAAAGTTGACCAGTTTTCCGCCCCGCGGGGTGGCGGCGAGGGCGGCGATGCCGCTGGCATGCCTCTAGCTGCGTTCGGCGGCCGCCGTGAGCTCGTTCATGCTGGCGACGATCTGCTCGAGGGGCGTGCCGGTCGGGTAGACCTCGACCGCGCCGGCCGCGCGCAGCT
>JAICMG010000222.1 GCA_025929365.1 Frankiaceae bacterium | reverse complement strand
TCATCACATGACACAGCTCGCTGCGCACGGCACGATCGCGATCCCCGAAGCCACCTCGACGCAGGCTGCGACCTCGATTGCCGCATGCGACGCGGCGGTGGCGGACCTGGTCGCCCACGCGAAGAGCTGGTTCGAGGAACCGGCGGCTGACATGGTTGGCCTGCTGGAGCGACTCAACGACTCGGTGCTGACCTTCGCCGACGAGTGGGTCAAGGTCTCCTGCGAGGCGAAGCACTACCCGCTGGACAACCCTCTCGCGGGCGAGGACTGGACCAGCGTGATGATCACGGGTCGCTACGTGCGGATGCTCCAGGCGGCGCTCGCCGACATCGCAGCGGGTCGCAAGCCCGCGTTTCCCGGCAAGCCGCATCCGGTTGCGGCCGGCCACACGGCGGTCCCTGCGTTCCCGGTCGACGCGTTCGACAAGGTTGCCTTCTCCGGCTTCACGGCGGAGGTGTGGCTGCGTCGGGGCGTGACCGGTGCCGAGGCCTCGGAGCGCCAGGCGCAGGCGTGGTTCGGTGGCGGTTCACCCGGTGTCTCGCTGGTGCTCGGCGCCGGAAACCAGAGCTCGATCCCGATCACCGATGCACTCGACCGGCTCTTCATCGCCCGGCACCCGGTCGTCCTCAAGATGAACCCGGTCAACGACTACGCCGGCCCGGTCTTCGAGAAGGTCTGTGCCGAGCTGATCGACCGCGGCGTGCTGCGCATCGCGTACGGCGGGGCCGAGGTCGGCACCCATCTCGTCCGGCACGACGACGTCGCGGACGTCCACGTGACGGGTTCGGACAAGACCTTCGAAGCCATCGTGTTCGGTGGCGGGCCTGAGGGCCTGACCCGCAAGGCGGCGAACGATCCGCTGGTCACCAAGCCAGTCACCGGCGAGCTGGGCAACGTCTCGCCCGTGATCGTCGTACCGGGTCCGTGGACGGCGAAGGACATGTCGTTCCAGGCCCAGAACATCGCGGCGATGCTCACCCAGAACGCGGGCTTCAACTGCATCGCGCTGCGTGCGCTGATCACCTCCAACTCCTGGGCACAGCGCGGCGAGCTGCTGGACGCGATGCGCGGCGTACTGAAGGACACCGCCGAGCGCTACGCCTACTACCCCGGTGCGCGTGCCCGTTGGGACGCGTTCACCTCCGCACACCCCGAGTCGGAGCGGTTCGGCACCGAAGACCAGGGCTGCGTGCCGTGGACGATGATTCCCGGCCTGCGACCGGAGGCGAAGGACGAGATCGCGTTCACAACGGAGGCGTTCAACGGCGTCTTCGGGGAGGTCGGCATCGACGCGACCGACACGGTGGACTTCATCCGCAAAGCGGTCGAGTTCGCCAACGACGGCCTCTGGGGAACGCTGGGCTGCACGATCGTCGTGCATCCGAAATCGATGAAGGACCCGGCGGTCGCGGCCGCGGTCGAGCAGGCGATCGCCGACCTGCGCTACGGCACCATCGGTGTCAACCACTGGTCAGCGGTCGGCTTCACGCTCGGCACGACGCCGTGGGGCGCCTATCCGGGACACACGATCGACGACGTCCAGTCAGGCATCGGCTTTGTGCACAACTCGATCATGCTGGCCGAGCAGGACATCGAGAAGACCGTCGTGCGAGGGCCGTTCCGGATGCCGATCAAGCCGACGTGGTTCGCGACGAACAAGACCGCGCACAAGGCCGGCGAGCTGGCCGCCAAGCTGATGACCAAGCCGTCGTGGGGCAAGGTGCCGGCGCTCGTCACCACAGCGCTACGCGGGTTGGCGTGGGCGTTCCTACCGCGGTAGGAACGCAGGCGTCGTCACCGTGGTGCCGATCACCTCGAACGTGGCCAAGGTCTATCCGTTCCAGGTGCTTCCCTGCACCTCGCGCTCTAGCCGTGCCGCTCCGGCCAGCGCTGTGAGCGTCGAAGAGCCCAAGCCGTAATAGGAAGGAGGTATGACGCTTCCCTCTCGCACGCTCGGTCGTGACAGTGCGCTGACCGTTTCGATCCAAGGTCTCGGCTGCATGGGTATGTCGCAGTCCTACGGCAAGGCCAACCCCGAGGAGTCGCGGCTGACGATCGAGCGGGCGCTCGATCTCGGCGTGACGTTCCTCGACACGGCCGACATCTACGGCGGCGGGCACAACGAGCACATCGTCGGCAAGGCGATCAAGAGCCGGCGTGACGAGGTCGTGCTCGCGACGAAGTTCTCGCTGTCACGCGGTGACGACGGGACGATGAAGATCAACGGTCATCCGGACTACGTGCGTCAGTGCGTCGACGCGAGTCTGGAACGGCTCGGGGTCGACTACATCGACCTCTACTACCAGCACCGGGTCGACTCGACGGTGCCGATCGAGGACACGGTCGGGGCGATGGCCGAGCAGGTCGCAGCAGGCAAGGTGCGTCATCTGGGCCTGTCCGAGGCGAGTGCATCGAGTCTCGAGCGAGCGTGCACCGTCCACCCGATCACGGCCTTGCAGAGTGAATGGTCGCTATGCCACGAAGGGCATACTTCGGCGGCGTGAGATGCCCTAGTTGTTGCCGCCGATGGCGGCACGGAACGCGGGTGATGACGGCCGAAAGAGGAGGGTCTGGCCGTCACGACTCACGTACGCGTTTGGCAAGGCGAAGCTCGGGCCGACGAACGTAATGACCGGCGCAGCCACCATAGAGATCAAGGCGGCGAGAAGGCTCGGGGTCACGAGGTGGCCGCTTGCAGCGAGTCCGACGGAGGCCAGGAGAACCACCCACAGCGCGATCGCGGCAAGCTGGGTCCACCGCCGCCTGCGGACGCAGGAATGGCACGTGGGGATCGTGCACTTCACGCGGGTCTTGTCGTCGTACAACGCCGCGACGATCGGCCCCAGCCAGAACACAACCGGCAGCAACCATCTTGGCGCCCGTCGGTGGAAGGTGCGAGACGCCAGACCGACCGCAGGCAGTCCGTGGCGAGGACACAACTGCGGAAGACGGTGTGTCCGGACTTCCTCGATCGGTACTGCAGCAATCACGGTTTGATTATCAGTCGGGTTGACTCCGTAGAGCAGCGGGTGGGGTGAGATGAGAGACTACGGCCGGGTGGCGTGGGCGAAGTGGTGGGCGGAGGCGCTCGCCCCGACCGAGCGACAACGGCAAGACATGCGGGACCTCGTCATTAGCGCCACGTCTCCGCCCGGCTCGGATGAGGGCCTTGAGGCAGGGATGCGGATACACCGTCGCCGGCGAGCTGCGGAGGCCGATAGAAAGGAGCAATGACGCTTCCCACGCGCGAGCTTGGCAAGTCCGGTCTGGTCGTCTCGATGCAGGGCCTCGGCTGCATGGGGATGTCGCAGTCCTACGGCAAGGCCGACCCCGAGGAGTCGCGGCTGACGATCGAGCGGGCGCTCGACCTCGGGGTGACGTTCCTCGACACGGCGGACGTCTACGGCGGTGGTCACAACGAGCACATCGTCGGCAAGGCGATCAAGAGCCGGCGTG
>JAICMG010000110.1 GCA_025929365.1 Frankiaceae bacterium | reverse complement strand
TCATCGGCGCGGAGGAGCGTGCCGCGGTTGATCGAGTGCTCGTCTCGGGCCACCTTGCCCAAGGCGCGAAGGTGGCGGAGTTCGAGCATGCATTCTCTGCAGTCGTGGGTGGACGCCAGTGCATCGCGGTCAGCTCGGGTACAGCTGCGCTTCATCTAGCCCTGCTCGCCGCAGGCATCGGTCCGGGCGACGAGGTAATCGTGCCGTCCTTCAGCTTCGCGGCAACCGCGAACGCCGTAGAGCTGGTCGGTGCCCGTGCGGTGTTCGCGGACATTGATCCCGCCACCTTCTGCATCGACGCTGCGCACGTGCGGTCCCTCGTCGGGCCGCGGACGGCGGCAGTGATGCCGGTGCACCTGTACGGCCACCCCGCAGACATGAACGCCATGCGCTCGTTGTGCCGTGACCGCGGACTGCTGCTGGTTGAGGACGCGGCCCAAGCCCATGGCGCCGAGTTGAACGGCGTACCGGTGGGTGCTCTCGGCGACGCCGCGGCATTCAGCTTCTACCCGACAAAGAACATGACCACCGGCGAGGGAGGAATGATCGTTGTCGCCGACGATGCGATGGCCCGCCATGCGCGACTGCTGCGCAACCAGGGCATGGAGGAGCGGTATCGCAACGAGATCGTCGGGTTCAATCAGAGGATGACGGAGATCGCCGCGGCGATCGGAATCGTTCAGCTCACTCGGCTTGCCGGATGGAACGCGACCCGCCGGGCCCATGCGGCGCGTTACGACGCGGAGCTCAAGCAAGTGACGGTGCCTCCGGTCGCCCGCGGCGCGCACCACGTGTACCACCAGTACACGTTGCGTAGCGACCGGCGGGACGAGCTCCAAAACCGTTTGCGAGCGGCCGGCGTCGACTCAGGGGTGTACTACCCGGTACCGATCCACCGGCTGCCGTGCTTCGACCGGCCGGGTGCCCTTCCGCACACTGATACGGCGTGCGCTGAGGTGCTGTCCCTTCCGGTTGGGCCACATTTGATGCCTGATGAGGTCGATGCCGTGATTGCGGCGGTGAACGGATGAGTAAGGACTTGCGTGCGGGCGTGCTTGGCCTCGGGATGATGGGCCGGCATCACATCCGTGTTCTCCGCCAGCTCGAGGGCGTGAATCTCGTGGCTGCTGCTGATCCGGGCGGCGACCCGCATGATGCCGCGTCGATAGCGGGCGTACCGGTATACACATCGCCGGCGGAGCTGATCGACCAGAAACTCGACTTCTGCATCGTTGCGGTGCCGACGGAGCGGCACGCGGAGGTTGCGCTGCAACTGGCCGCCGCGGGGATACCCGCGTTGATCGAGAAGCCGCTTGCCGCGACCTCAGCAGAGGCCACAGAGATCACCGCTGCGTTCGAGGCGGCTGGTGTCTTCGCTGCAGTTGGCCACGTCGAGCGTTTCAACCCCTCACTGCTTGCGATGCGGTCTCGCATGCTCAGCGGCGAGCTCGGCGAGGTATATCAGATCTCGACGCGCCGGCAAGGGCCCTTCCCAGATCGCATCGCAGACGTCGGCGTCGTCAAGGATCTGGCCACCCACGACATCGACCTCACAGCCTGGATCGCGGACTCCCCGTACGACAGCGTCTCGGCCCAGGTCGCGCATCGCGCGGGCAGGGCGCATGAGGACCTCGTCGCGGCGATCGCCCGCCTTCAGAGCGGGGTGGTCGTTTCGCACCTCGTCAACTGGCTGACACCAAGCAAGGAGCGAGTGGTCGTCGTCACGGGGGAGCGGGGCTGCTACGTCGCCGACACGCTTTCAGCTGATCTCACGTACTACGCGAACGGCTCGGTTCCCACGGAGTGGGACGCAATGTCACGATTCCGCGGGGTGGCGGAAGGCGATGTCGTGCGCTACGCCATCCCAAAACCGGAACCGCTCTACAGCGAGTTGAGCGCGTTTCGGGATGCAATTACGCACGGCGACCCGGACCGGACCGTGAGCTTGCCCAACGGGATGCATGCCATGCTTGTCGCCGAGGCGATTCTGCGAGCCGCTTCCGACGGTTGCGTACAGCACGTGGACCCTCCCGCTTCATGATTGTCGCCGTCGTCGGTCTCGGGAAGATCGGGCTTCCACTGGCAGTCCAATGCGCAGACTCGGGCACCCAGGTAGTCGGTGCTGACATCGCGCCCGGAGTTGTTGAGACGGTCAATGCGGGCCGCGCGCCGTTTCCGAATGAGCCCGGCCTGGACGAGCGCCTCGCCGCCGCTGTTGCCGAGGGTCGGCTCTCCGCCACCACCGACGTTTCCGCTGCCGCGCGGGAAGCGGACGTCGTCGTCGTGGTGGTACCCCTGATTGTCGACGCGGAGCGTAGGCCGGACTTCTCAGCGCTGGATGCGGCAACGGCTGCGGTAGGACGCGGGATTCGTCCAGGCGCGCTCGTCAGCTACGAGACGACGATTCCGGTTGGTACGACGAGGGGTCGGCTCGCGCCGGGGCTCGCCAAGGCGTCGGGCCTCGTACTCGGCCGCGATGTCTTCGTCTGCTTCAGCCCGGAGCGCGTATCGTCCGGCCGAGTGTTCGCCGATCTGCGCGCGTATCCGAAGCTCGTAGGCGCACTCGATGTGGAGAGCGAGCGTCGCGCGGTCGAGTTCTATCGCGCCGTCCTCTCGTTCGATCAGCGTTCGGACCTGCGCAAGCCAAACGATGTGTGGGCGATGGGAAGTGTCGAGGAAGCCGAGCTGACGAAGTTGGTCGAGACGACCTACCGCGACGTCAACATCGCCCTCGCGAACGAGTTCGCCGCCTATGCTGAACGCCTCGGCGTCTCCCTCAGTGCCGTGGTCGATGCGGCCAACAGCCAGCCGTACAGCCACCTCCACCGCCCCGGCGTAGCCGTGGGGGGGCATTGCATTCCGGTCTACCCGCACTTCTATCTGGCGGGTGATCCGGAGGCGCGCCTGCCGGCGACGGCGCGCGAGGTCAACGGCCGGGTACCCGAACGCGCAGTGGAGCTGCTCGAGGGCCTCGCCGGGGCCCTCTCCGGCAGGACAGTGGCCATACTCGGCGCGGCGTATCGGGGCGGCGTGAAAGAGGTCGCGCTCTCGGGTGTGTTTCCGCTCGTCGCGGCTCTTCGGCAGCGTGGTGCCGAGCCGGTCGTGCACGATCCGCTATTCGCAGATGAAGAGCTCGCCGCGCTCGGGTTGGAAGTCTTCCATCTAGGACAGCCCGTGGACGCCGCGATTGTGCAGACGGATCATGAGGACTATCGACGGCTGCGCGGCGCCGACCTCCCAGGCGCCATCGCGATCCTCGATGGGCGCGCGGTCATCGATCCTGACGCCTTTCCGGGTGTGAGCGTGCAGCGGCTCGGTGAACCACCCCTTCGAAGAAGCTAAGGCGGACGTCTTCCTTGTCCGGCAGATCAAGGTGGCTGATGGCGGCGCGGGGAACCCTTCGGCCTCGCCAGCGTTCAACGAATTGGTCCACTTCGTGGAGAGCTTCGAGCACGCCGCCTGACCGGTTCGGCACTTCCAACAGGAACGGCGCACCGTGAGGGAAGTCGGTGTCCCGTGTACCCATCACAACCGGCAGTCCGGTTGCCAGGTACTCACGAACTTTCAGCGTCGAAGCTTCGTTAATGCCTTGGCGATGAAGTGCTAACGAGCCGATAGCGACATCGGCCGCCGCGAGGATTCCTGCGTACTTCTCGGGCAGCAGTTGCCCGTGGCCAACCACGTTCGGCGGTGCGTCCGCGAGTTGTGCCGGCTGGCGACCGATGACATCGAAGTGCCACGCAGGTCGTGCTCGCGCCAGCGCAACGAGGTCCTCGATCCCGTGCCACGGCGCGGTGTGATGTCCGACGAACACCAGGTGCGGCGCTCGGGAGGTTTGGGCGGGACCGGCTTCTGCCACCGACCGTAGGTCGATGCCATTGCCGAGCACGAGCGAAGGTGCACGATCCACCCACCGGCGATAGGCGGGCAGCGATTGCAGCTCCGAGGTAACGAAGACGAGTCCAGAGCCATAGGAGAGCGCCAGACCTCTCGTCATCCGGTTGTAGAACGATTTTGGGCGCGAGAGCAGTGCCCACTCCTCCCGGTCGTTGTTATTGACCTCGGTGATGATCGGACACACTCGCGCGACCCGGCCTTGGCCGGGGTAGTACAGGCCCTGCCGCTGATACGCGAGGTCCGGTTGCCATGCGATTGCCGCCTCGGCCAGCTGTCGGCGCTCCCGGGCCTTGTTGCCGGTCGAGTGCGTCGAGATCGTGAGATGGGTCGCGCCGACCCTCCGCCAATCGTCTACTGCGTCGCGCCCCGCGGCGACGAACAGACCGACCTCATGGCCGCGTGCACACCATTGGGTGATCTGACCTTTCATCTTTCGGAACGGCCCGCTGTCGGCGCCGTCACGCCACGCGATTAGGTAGGCGATCCGCATCCGTACAGCCTCGCACCGGACCTTGTCACGCGACTACGCTGAGTTTCTGACGACACGAAGGAGGCCGTCTCGAAACTTGGCTGGAGACATCTCCGACGACACAAATGCTCGCGCGGCGCTCGCGAGCGACTCACGTCGACTCCGATCGTAGACAAGGGCCCGAAGCTTGGCGGCAAGGTCAGCGGCATCGCCCGGTTCGCAGAGTACGCCGGTCTGGCCATCTCGCACCGCCTCCGGGTGACCTCCCGAGTTGCTCGCGACCACGACAAGGCCGGCCGCCATCCCTTCGAGCACAGACAGTGGAAACGGATCGGGTCGAACTGAAGGAGCCGCGAGGACGTGGAGTCGATCCATATAGTCGGCGCCCGAAGGAACCTCACCCGCCCAGACGATCCGGCTCGCGGGAACCCCGCACAAGCGGCGCGCTAACTCTTCAGCGACCGTCGTGTCGGACTTATGGGGACCGCCCACGATGTGAAGCCGTACCGGCCGGTCTTCAGCCAGCAGCGCCGTGAAGGCGTCGGCGAGAACGAGGTGCCCCTTGCCTCCGTTAATCCTTGCGACGATGCCGATTTCGAGCGGATGGTGAGCGTCCACTTCGGGCTGGCTCGCGAAATCGGGCGGAATCTCGACCGCATTGTGGAGGACGACCGCGTTGTCGGAATCAGTAAGCCCGAAAGCGGCGGCGACCGCATCGGAGACGCAGATCTGCCGCGCGCTGAGGAGGCGGACGATTCGGCCGGCCAATCGTCCCGCGGGCGGAATCTCGTGCAGATGCCAGATCACCGTGCGTCGCGAGAGCCGAGCCGAGAGCGCGGCGACGACCAGCACGAAGCCGTTGACGTAGACGATGTCGGCGCCACGGCTCTTGCGGATCATCGCTGGAAGCCGAGCGAGCATCCCGACCAGCCATCGGATTCGCCCTCCCGCCGATGAGGCAGCACTCCGCGAGATGATGTTCAACGGCGACATGACGAACGGCACACCAAGCCGGGCGAGTTCGTTGCGCGCCCAACCAGATCCAGGGTTCTTGCTGTCTAGAACGCACTCGACGTCATAGCCGATGTCTGTCAGCGTCGCTGTGACGCGAACGAGTACGCGGTCGATGCCATATGAATCGTCGCTCGGATGAAACACCACGATCCTGCGCACCAGGCAAGTTAACCAAGGCACACGGATACATTCGGCCGATGTCCGCGATGTTTGCGCTTCGCCGCCGCACCGACATCCTCTTGGCGGTCGTCGACACCGGTGTGGGCCTGCTTGCCGGCTACATCGCCTACATACTGCGTTTCGGCGCGACCGCAGTGCCCGACTACTATGTCGTCCGCTACGAGGCGATGACGGTGGCGCTGTCGTTCGGGTGGATCATCGCGGGACGCGCATCAGGTCTGTATCGCCGCGGTTCGATCCGGCTCGGCGAGTCGAACGTCGAGCCCGCGGTCGAGTCGGCGCTCGCGGTCGGACTGGCGATCTTCATCGTCAACGAGATTCAACTGAGCGCAGCGCTGTCTCGATCGTGGCTCGCGCTTGTAACCCTTGCTCTGCTGTTGTTCGGGCTTGCGTCTCGAAGCCTGATCCGTCGCAGCCGTCGGATCTTGGTTCCGCTCGGCATCGGTCTGGAGCGATACGCGCTACTCGGGGATGACCCGGCGGGAAGGCGGCTGCTCGCCGATCTCACCCGGGCGCCCGGCGCGCCGTTCATCGTCGTCGACGTGCTCCCGGCGGAGCTTAGCCCCGAAGAATTGCTGATCCGCGCCCGTGAGCTGCGGGTCGATGGCTTGATAATGCCCGCCGACACGGACCCCCGCCGTGCGGCGCGGCTCGCCGGAACGCTCTCGCGCGCCGGAATCGACCTCTTGATCGCCCCGGGCCTGCTCGGTCTGGAGATGCGGGTCGCGAGCGTCGCGATGCTGCATGGCATCCCGTTGCTGCGCGCGACCGGCCTCGCGCCCTCGCGCAAGGCGATTCGAGCCGCCCCGCGCGGCGCGGCCCGAGGCGTTGCGATCCTCGGTACCCGGGGCATCCCCGCGAACTACGGCGGCTTCGAGACCTTCGCCGAGCGGCTCGCGCTCGAACTTGTCGCCTCGGGCGTCTCGGTCACGGTGTACTGCCGCCGCCATTACGCGACGGTTGCGGGAGAGTGGAATGGCATCCGGCTGGTGACCCTTCCCACCATTCCGAGCAAATATCTCGACACGGTCGTGCACACGTTTCTGTCGGTGCTTCACCTCGTAGCCCGCACCCGAGGCCAAGCCGTCATCCTCTGCAACGCCGCGAATGCCCCCTTGTTGCCGTTGCTTCGGCTCGCTCGTCGCCGCGTGGTGATGAACGTCGACGGGCTGGAATGGCGCCGCGGCAAATGGGGCGCAGTTGGCCGAGCCTGGTATCGCGCGGGGGAGTGGCTGTCCGTCAGGTGGGCGAGTGTGCTCGTGACCGACGCCGAGGAGGTCCGCACCTACTACCGCGTCCAGCACGATTCCGACTCCGTGATGATCCCGTACGGCGCGGACCTGCTTGAGCGCGGCTTGCCGCTGCCCCCCGACCTTGGCGTGCGACGCGACCGGTATGCCCTCTATGTGTCGCGATGGGAACCGGAGAACAATCCGCATCTGGTTGCCTCGGCGCATACGCGCGCGGAGGTCGGCAGCGCATTGGTCATGCTTGGCCACGCCACATACGACGCCGAGCTCGAGCGGGCTGTGCGCGCAGCGGCTGCACCCAATGCGGTCCTGCCGGGTTCTGTCTTCGGTGAGCGCTACCGGGCGCTCCTCAGCAACGCGCGCTGTTACATCCACGCCACCGAGGTGGGCGGTACCCATCCGGCGCTGATCGAAGCGATGGCGGCGGGGAACCTTTGCCTGGTCCTGGACACCCCGGAGAATCGGGAGGTCGCGGGCCCGGACGCGTGGTACTTCGCTGACGAAGCCGGCCTCGCGGAACTGCTTCGCAAGGTCGACAGAGTTTCTGCGGCGCGGCTGGCCACGCTTCGCGCCCGCACGCGCGAGCGGGCCGCAGCTAATTACTCCTGGGCACTCGTCGCCGCCGCGTATCGCGCACTGATCATCGGCGAGTCGGCCTGACCCTTGGATCAAGCCCGAATGGGTATGGGCCGATGCCCATTCCGTGGATCAGGTAGCCGAGGTCGACCGCATCGAGCCGGTCGGCGCGACCGAACCGCGTCCCCCATCCCGGCCTCCCGCAGCCCGATCGACCTGGGTTCCGTCGGCGACCGTGCTCATCGCCGCGGGCTGGTGGGTGCTGCTCGCCACCCGTTGGTGGGGTGGTCGCCAGGCCGGGGCGGTGACGGGCGGGGCGATCTTTACGGCGATCGCGGTGCTCGCCACCCGTCCGGACCGATACCTTCCGCGGTCCGCCCTGGTGTTATCGGCTGCGGTCTCGACGGGCGCCCTGGCCGTCGCAGCGACCGCCCCAACCGGGTGGAAGGGGGCGTCAAATGCGGCGGACTACGTTTGCGCGGCCTGGACTCTCGTTGCAGTGGCAGCCGCCGTCCGGCGCAACAGGGCCGTGGTCGGACCGCTTCTCGGAATCGTCGTCCTCGGTGCCGCACTCGAGGTAGCCGAAGGATGGCTGGCGTGGTGGGGCGGCGAGGATCCCACCCATCCCATGCTCGGCACCTTCTACTGGTGGAACCCGTTCGCGGCTTACCTCATCGCGGGCACGGCGCTCGGGTTCACCCTCTGGCTTCGAGGTCGGCGCGGAGTTGCGGCACTGGGGCTGACCAGCTTCGCGCTCGGTTCGATCGGCTTGGTGTATTCGACCAGCCGTGCATCGGATGCTTGCTTCGCGGTGGCGCTCGCGCTGGTCGTGCTCAGCGCTGCGACCCGGGGATGGCGCGGGTTGCGGCGGGCCGCGATCGGGCTCGTCGTCGGAGCTAGCGCCGTATGGGCGATCGGCGGTCCGCCGTTCTTTCCCCACCGTGGCACGCCCTTCGGGGCGACCGCCGCTCGTACCGCCCATCAGTCACTCGGTCAGAACGGGGTGTACCGCACGGAGTTCTGGCGGGAGGCGCTTCGGTTGTTCAGCCGCCACCCACTCGTGGGGGACGGCTATCACTCGCTGGCGAGCGGCTCAGCTCACCGCGTTCCGCACGGTTGGGCAATCTCGCCGTTAGCCCATTCGGGCTACTTGCAGCCACTCTCTGACGGCGGCCTTGTCCTCAGCATCCCGTTTCTCGCGGGTTGTGGTGTAATCGGATGGTTTGTCGTAAGTGCGTTGCTTGACGCCTGGCGCCACCGCGATTCCTCCGCCGCGGCCTTCGTGTTGCCGCTCGTGCTGGGTGCCCTGTTGGCGCACTCGGCCGTCGACTTCGACTGGTCCTACCCCGCTAACTTCGTGTTGACGGCCATCCTCGCTGGGATGGTCGCCGGCCGGCGATGGGCGAACCGCCCGCCGGCCTTCCCCGGTGGCCGGGTGGCGGCATGTGCTGCACTGGTCGGCGTCGTGGCGCTCGGCATAGCCGCCGACGCGGCACGCGGGGGCGATCTTGGACTCAACTTGCCCACCCACAGTGCGACAGGTGCCGTGCGATGAAACAACTCGGGGACATCCTCGTCGAGGACGGGCTGGTCACTCCGGCCGAGCTGGCCGAGGCGTTCGACGAGCACCAACGGGTCGGCCGTGCGCTCGGTCGTGTGCTCGTCGACCGCGGCGTGCTCAGTGAGAGTCAGCTCGTCGCTGCCCTCGCCAAGCAGATCGGGATGCGATTCGTCGATCTCGCGGACTTCCCCGTCGACGGCTCCGCGCTCGCGAAGGTGCCGCAATCCGTCTGCCGCCGCTACAACGCGCTGCCGATCGGCTACGAGGACGGCAGGCTCCTCGTCGCCATGTCGGACCCGGCGAACGTGTTCGCGATCGACGACATGCGCTCGATGTCAGGCGTCGAGGTCAGACCGGTCGTCGCGACCAAGGCGGACGTGCTGTCCGCGATCAACCGCTACTACCGGGCCGAGAGCGACCTGGACGACCTCACCCAGACGTTCGACGTCGATGACGACGAGGATCTCAGCAACCTCAAGGACGTCGTCGAGGACGCTCCGATCGTCAAGTTCGTGAACCTGCTGATCACCCAGGCCATCAACGACCGAGCCTCTGACATCCACCTCGAGCCATCAGAGCGCGATTTGCGGGTGCGGTTCCGCATCGACGGCGTGCTCCACGACATCATGCGCTCCCCGCGCAACATCCAGGCGGGCGTGATCTCCCGGCTGAAGATCATGGCCGACATCAACATCGCCGAGCGTCGCATCCCGCAGGACGGCCGGCTGTCGGTCAACGTCGAGGGCAAGAAGGTCGACCTCCGGGTCGCGACCCTCCCGACGGTCTGGGGCGAGAAGGTCGTCATGCGAATTCTCGACAACTCGACCGCGTTGCTGCGCCTGTCCGACCTCGGGTTCAGTGAGCACAACTACGGGATCTACTCCAAGAGCTTCACCAAGCCGTACGGCATGATCCTGGTGACGGGCCCGACCGGATCGGGCAAGTCAACGACGTTGTACGCGACGCTCAACCTGGTGAGTCGCCCGGAGATCAACGTGATCACCGTCGAGGACCCGGTCGAGTACCGGATCCCGGGGATCAACCAGGTCCAGACGAACGTCAAGGCGGGTCTCACGTTCGCAAGTGCGCTCCGCTCGATCCTTCGATCGGACCCCGACGTGGTGCTCATCGGTGAGGTCCGCGACCACGAGACGGCCCAGATCGCCATCGAGGCGGCGCTCACGGGCCACCTCGTGCTGACGACCTTGCACACCAACGATGCGCCGTCGGCCATGACCCGGCTCGTCGAGATGGGCATCGAGCCTTTCCTGGTCGGCTCGGCGCTGGACGCGGTCCTCGCTCAGCGCCTTGCTCGCCGACTCTGCGAACGCTGCAAGGAGGCGTACACACCCGAGCCGGAGCTGCTGAAATCCGCCCGATTCCCGTGGGCCGAGGGCGATCCGCTGCCCACGCTGTATCGCCCGGTCGGCTGCTCAGGCTGTGCGAAAACGGGCTACAAGGGCCGAGTCGCGCTGACCGAGGTGATGGCGGTGAGCGAGGAGATCGAGCGGTTGACCGTGGAACGAGCGACCGGCGTCGACATCTCGAAGACCGCTGTCGAGCAGGG
>JAICMG010000152.1 GCA_025929365.1 Frankiaceae bacterium | reverse complement strand
TCGGAGATCGCGGTCGACCTCGGTCTCGACGAGCCGGAGGCGCTGCTCGAAGTCGTGGCGCGTGACCCTGGCCAGGGCACGGCGTACTTCATCATCGATGAGGACAACGTGCGGCTCGGCTTGTCGCAGCCGTGGGTCTCCATCGGATCCGACGCGGCCGCGCACCGGGCGGCGCCGCCGTACAGCGATCACCCCGCGCATCCCCGTACTTATGGCACGTTCGCGCGGGTGCTCGGTCACTACTGCCGGGATGAGGGCGTGATGCCGCTGACCGAGGCGGCACGCCGGATGACCTCACTGCCCGCGGACAACTTCGGGCTGGTCGACCGCGGCCGCCTGACGCCGGGCTCTTTTGCCGACGTGGTCGTGTTCAACCCGGAGACGATCGCGGACCGGGCTACGTATGAGGATCCGCATCAGTACGCCGTGGGCGTGTCGCACGTCGCGGTCAACGGCAGGGTCGTCGTGCGCGACGGCGAACTCACCGATCAGCTGCCGGGGCGCCGGTTGCGCCGCGGCGCGATGAAAGGAACGGCATGACGACAGGAGCGCTGCAGGACAAGCTCGCCGAGCTCGGCGCCGAGTTGGGCGTCGTCGGAGCGACCGCCGCGGTCGTCGTCGACGGCGTCGTGGAGTACGCCTACCACGGCGTGACGAGCAGCGAGAATCCCCTGCCGGTCGAGGAGAACACGCTGTTCCAGTTCGGCTCCACCGGCAAGACCTACACCGCGACCGCCATGATGCGGCTGGTCGAGGACGGCAAGGTGGCGCTCGACGCACCGGTGCGGACCTATCTGCCGGAGTTCACGCTTCGCGACGAAGAGGTCGCGCGCACCGTGACCGTGTTGCACCTGTTCAACCACACCGCTGGTTGGGAGGGCGACATGATGGACAACACCGGAGACGGCGACGACGCCCTGGCGAAGTACGTCGCGCGCATGGAGCGGCTCCAGCAGGTCACTCCGCTCGGTGCGACCGTCTCCTACAACAACGCCTCGCTTTCCGTCGCCGGCCGGATCATCGAGCGGATCACCGACAAGACTTACGAGCAGGCGATTCGCGAGCTGCTGTTCGAGCCGCTCGGCATGGACCAGACGTTCTTCTTCACCAACGAGATCATGACGCGGCGGTTCGTCGTCGGGCACAACAAGCACGAGGACGGCCGTCTCACCATCGCGCGTCCGTGGGCGCTGCCGCGGGGCAACGCACCGGCCGGCGGGATCTCCGCGAACGCCCGCGACCAGATCGCGTGGGCGAAGTTCCATCTCGGCGACGGCACCGCATCGGATGGCAAGCGGGTGCTGTCGAAGGAGCTGCTGGACCTGATGAAGCAGCCGACCGCCGACATGCGTGGCAGCGCCATCGGTGACTACGTCGGAATCTCGTGGCTGCTCAAGGACATCGACGGCGTGCGACTCGTCGGCCACGGCGGCACGACCAACGGGCAGTACTCGAACTTCACCCTCGTCCCGGAGCGCAGCTTCGGCTACATCTCGATGACCAACACCGGGCCGAGCGGGTCGCAGCTCAACAACGAGTTGGAGAAGTGGGCGCTCGAGCACTACCTCGGCATCACCGACGCCGAGCCCGAGCAGCTCAGCCTCGGCGACGACGCGCTCGCGGTGTACGCCGGCCGCTACGAGACGATCGCGGCGACGGTCGACATCCGCGGCGAGGGCGGACGGCTCGTCGCGCAGATCGAGGTCAAGCCGGAGATGGCGGCGGCGTTGCGCGAGGCGGGCGAGGAAACACCCGAGGAGCAGCCGCCGATCCCGCTCGCAATCCTCGCCGGCGACGGCGACCAGTACATCGTGTCCGACGGGCCGGCGAAGGGGATGCGCGGCTACTTCAGCCGCGATGCGGATGGCAAAGTGCATGGCGTGCACATCGGCGGACGGCTCGCGACGAGGGTCGCGGGAGATCTCGTCGGGGCGTGACCACCGTCGCCGAGCGCACCGACCTGGCCGTTGTGATCGACCAGGTCGCCGACGAGCTCGCGCGCTGGCAGGTTCCCGGCGCCGAGATCGCCATCGTGCGCGACGGCGAACAGCTGTACGCCGGCGGCGTCGGCGTCCGAGGAGTCGCGGACGCGGCCGCTGTCGGTCCCCGGACGCTGTTCCATCACGGTTCATGCGGCAAGGCGTTCACCGGGCTGCTCGCTGCGGTGCTGGCGGAAGCAGGTGTTCTGGACCTCGACGCACCGATCCGGAACTACGTGCCGGAGCTGCGGCTGCCGGACCCCGTCATCACCGACCGGCTGACGCTGCGTGACCTGCTGTCCCATCGCAGTGGCCTCGGGCGGCATGACTTCCTCTGGATCCTCGACGGCGCGATCGGCCGGGCCGAGACCGTCCGATGTCTGACGGACCTGCCGCTGGTCGGTGACCTGCGCGGTCAGTGGTCCTACAGCAACCTCGGCTACACCCTCGCCGGCTATGTCATCGAGCGGGTGACCGGAAGCAGCTGGGAGACACAGCTCGAGGAGCGCATCCTTCGCCCGCTCGGCATGACGCGCACCTGGGCATCGATCGCGAGGACCACCTCAGATCAGGACCATGCGTCGCCTCATGTCGTGCGCGACGGAAAGCCGCAGCTGACCGAGTGGCGCAACGACTCAGCTATCGCCCCGGCCGGCGGGCTGACCAGCTGTGCCGAGGACTCCGTGCGCTGGTTGTTGGCACAGCTCGGCGAGCTGGATGCCCTGCCCACCGCCGCGGTCCGACGAGCGCAACGCCTTGTCATTGCGCTGCCCGACGGCGTCAGCCCGTTCCCCGAGCTCGAGTTCGCCGGCTACGGCTTCGGGTGGATCTCCGGCCGGTACCGGGACCGCCCGATGGTGTGGCACAACGGTGGCATCGACGGCTTCACCACCCAGGCCCTCGTGCTGCCGCGCGAGCGAGCCGGCGTCATCATCTGCGCGAACCAGCACATGACCAACTTCACGCTGGCGGCGATGCTCGCGATTGCCGATGCCGTGATCGGTGCCGAATCAGATGCGTCGTGGTTCGACCGGTTGCGCAAGGCGGATGAGGAGCGATCCGAGGCTGCGCCCGCGCAGCGCGACGGCGGGTCGGCGGCGCCGAGTCACCCGCTGGCGGCGTACGCCGGCACCTACCGCCATCCCGGATTCGGTCCGCTGACCGTCGACGCCGACGCGGGCCTCCTGCAGGTCAGCATCCGCGGTTGTGAGCTCCCTGCCACTCATCGGCACTTCGACACATGGACGCTGAGCTACGCGCCGCTCGACACGCAGTTCCCGATCACGTTTCTCGCCGATGCGAGTGGCGACATCATCGACGCCGACGTGGCGTTCGAGGGCGAGCGGCCCCTTCGCTTCGCCAGAACCCGGGAGGAGTCCCGATGAGGTCCAGAAAGCTCTCGCGGCCGTTCCTCGGCGCCGCGGTCGCGGTGATGCTGGTCGGCTGCGGCTCCACCGTGCAGTACGTCGGCGGCGGTGCGCCCGGCCAAAGCGGCGAGTCGACCCTCAACCTCGGGACCGGCACAACGCCCGGCTCGACGCCGACCGGCTCGGTTCCGACCGGCTCGAGAAGCACCGGCACCGGCGCACTTCAGGGCCCGGGCGGTGGCAGCCTTCCGCCGATCGGCGCCGCGAGCACGCCGCCCGCAGGGCGCAGCCCGGGAAGCTCGCCCACCCACGCGGTCAATGGAATACCGCAGGGCGTGGGGATCACCAGCAAGACGATCTCGGTCGGGATCTGGTACGAGACGAATGGCGACGCGCTCAACGCGGCGTTCGGCGCGACCGGCCTCTCGACCGGCAACGAGCAAGCGGACGCCAAGGCCGTCGTCGAGGACATCAACGCGCATGGCGGGATCGCCGGCCGCAAGGTCGTGCCCGTGTACTACGCGCTGAATGCGCAAACAACGGACAGCTACGCCTCAATCGACCAGCAGGCGTGCGACCGCTTCACTCAGGACAACCACGTCTTCGCCGTCATGGGCAAGGGCCTGACCGACAACTTCATGGCGTGTATCGCGCGGGCCGGCGTCATGGACATGAACTCCGCCACGATCACCTATCCCGACCGCGTGTTGATGAACCAGTACCCGCTGTACTTCGACGCCGGCACCCTCACCAACGACCGGATCTTCGTTCAGCAGGTGCGCAGCCTGAAGCAACAGGGCTACTTCAGTGGCTGGGACGCGAGCCTCGGTGCGCCGTCGAAGACGAGTCGCACCAAGATCGGCGTGCTGTCCATCGGGATTCCCGAGTGGAACCGGCCGCTGCACAGCGCCTTCCTGCCGGCCTTGCATGCCGCGGGATACACGGTCAGCCCGCAGGACATCTTCCAGATCGCGAACCCGGCGAGCACCTCGCAAGAGGGGAACGTGCTGAGCGCGATCGCTGCTGCTGAGCTGCGCTTCCGACAGGACGGCGTCAACCACGTGATCCTGCTCGACAGCAACGGTGACTTGCTTCTGTTCTTCAGCCGTGACGCCGGCAGCCAGCACTACTACCCGCGTTTCGGGGTCAGCACGGCGTCAGCGCCGGAGACGCTGGAAGCGGCTGGGGACGTCTCGCCACAAGCGCTCAACGGCACGATGGGCTTCAGCTGGGACGCCGGCCTTGACCTCCCGCCCAGCCAAGCCGCGCACTATCAGTCGGCCGCCGGAAAGGCGTGCCTGAAGATGGTCGACAAGCGGACCGGACAGAACCTCGAGAAGCTGGGGCCGAACGCGGAGGGCATTGCGATCGGCCATTGCGACGAGCTCTACCTGCTGCGTGACGGCATCAACCATGCCGGTGCCTCGATCACCGCCGCGAGTGTGGAAGCAGCGATCCAGAGCCTCCACAACAGCTTCCCGTCGGCCGGATTCCTGCAGGAGTACTTCGGACCGGGCCGCCACGACGGCGTGGAGCTGGGCTGGAACGAAGCATGGAACAGTGGGTGCACCTGCATGAAGTTCACGAGCGGGCCGTTCCGGATTCCATGAGCTGGCGTATCCCGCTCCTTCTATGGGTGGAGGACGTGTGACCCGCGTCTACCTCTCCGTGGACATGGAAGGCGTTGCCGGCATCGCGACGCTCGACCAGATCATCCGCGGTGGCTCCGGTTATCCGAGAGCGCAAGAGCTCATGACCGGTGAGGCGAACGCCGCCATTCGTGCAGCGTTCGACGCAGGCGCGAGCGAGGTGCGCGTCAGCGACAGTCACGGCACGATGGACAACCTGCTGGCGGAGCGGCTCGACCCGCGCGCCCGCTTGGTCTCCGGGGGTCCGCGGCCGTCGTGCATGGTCGCCGGCCTGGAGCGGGGCGACTCGGTCGCGCTCTTCATCGGCTATCACGCCGGCGCAGGCACGCGAGGCGTCCTCGCGCACACCTTCTCCTCCAACTTCACCGAGGTCCGCCTCAACGGGGAACCGGTCACCGAGGCCGAGGTGAACGGCTTGTACGCCGCCGCCCTCGGCGTGCCGGTCGGCGTGATCACCGGCGATGACGAGATCTGCGATGTGGCGCGAAAGGCGTTCCCGGACGCGACGAAGGTCGTGGTCAAGGTGAGCCACGGGTTCTCGTCGGCGGACAGCGTCTCGCCGGAGGCGTCCGCGACGGCAATCGGCGAAGCCGTCGCGGCTGCGGTTGCAGCGGCTGACCGTGGTGACCTGCGGCCGGGCGCGGTCCCCGAGCGATTCCTGCTCGAGGCGGACTTCTCGGTCCCCCTGATGGCGGACTACGCGGAGAACGTGCCCGGCGTACGCCGCGTGAGCGGCCGCACCCTGAGCGCCGAGCTCGACGACCCCGACGGCCTCGTCCGGATGATCATGGCCTGGTACTACACCGCCGCCGTCGGGGCACAGCAGATGGCGGCAATCGCGCACCGCCGCTGAGGCGGGTCAGCCGCCGCTGTCACTTCCGCCGTCGCCGGAGCCGCTGTCCGAACCGCCACCCGAGCCGCCGTCGGAGCCGTCACCCGAGCCGTCGCCGGAGGTGTCGCCGCTGACCTGCTGGCTGCCGCCGTCGGAGCTGCTGCCCGAGCCATCGCCGCTCTGGCTGCCGCCGTCCGACCCGCCGCCCTCGGTCGAGCCGTCGCCGCTGGTGGACCCGTTGTCGCTGGTGGACCCGGTGTCGGTGCCGTCGGATGACGAGCCTTGGTGATCGCCGCCGCCGTCTTGGCCGTCCTGGCTGCCGCCGTCACCCGAGCCGTCGTGGCTGTCACCGCCTTGCGCGTCCCCGGATCCGGAGTCGCGCCCGCGCCGGTCGCCTTCGCCGTCGTGGTGGCCGCGCTCGTCGCCCGATGTGCCGGCGGGCTCGGGCTCCGGCCGGCTCGTCTGGCTGACCCCGGCGTTGTCGTCCGTGCCGGGCGTCGGACCGGAGCGCGATCCGTCGGCTCCGTGGTCGTCGCCCGGATCAGGCGCCGCGTGGTGGCTGTGGTGGTGCGCGACGTTGTCGAGCTCCACGGCCCCGGCAGCGCCGCCTGCGCTGGCGACTGCGACGCCCGCGGCCAGCATGAGCTTCGCGGCCGCGCCTAGGCCGGCGAACCGGCCGACGACTGCCCGAAGCCTGCCGCGCATCGGACTCGCCGGCACGCCTGCGGCGAGCAGGTTCGCGAGGGCGGGGCTGGCGGCTGGCGGCTGGGCAGGCGTGAGCCTGGCGAGTGCTCCGCTCAGGGCGTGGAGGACTCGCTCATCCGATGGATCCACACCGGGATCGCGACGGATCGAGCTCATGTCTTGGTGATCGTCGAGGGGATTCATGGGGATACGGCCGGTTCGAACAGCGGACGTAACGTGGCGAGCGCCCGGTGCTGCAGGGACTTGATCGCGCCGACCGATTTCCCGAGCACGTCAGCGGTCTGGACCAGGTCCAAGTCCGCCACCACCCGCAGCAGCAGGACGTTGCGCTGGTCGGGGGAGAGGGTCTCGAGCGCGGCGCGCACGCGCTGGTCGGAGATGACGTTGAGAGCGTCCGCCTCCGCACTTGGCGTGATGCTGTCGTGCAGCGCGGTGTCGAACGCGACGGTGGCGCCGCGGCGCGAGGCCTTGCGGACGTGATCGACGTACCGGGCGTGGGCGACGCTGAACACGAAGCTGCGCAATGCGGCCTCGTCGCCCCGGAACCGGTGCAGCCGTTCGAAGACCTGGATGAAGACCTCGCTGGTGAGGTCCTCGGCGTCGGTCACACCGCGCCCGGTGAGGTATCCCTGGACCTTGGGACTCAGGGTCTGCCAGATCTCGCGAAGCGCCCAGGCTTCGCCGCGCTTCGCGGCGGCGATCCGATCGTCGCCCATGCCGGAAGAACG
>JAICMG010000140.1 GCA_025929365.1 Frankiaceae bacterium | reverse complement strand
TGCCAAGGCGTTATCGGGAGGCGACCGTGACGGTGTTGCCGTCGTGGAACGAAGCCTTCGGACTGGTGCTCGTGGAGTCCCTCGCCTGCGGGACGCCGGTGGTCGGCGCCGATTCCGGCGGCATCCCGGAGATCGTGGCCGTGGACGCCGGCGTCGGCGCTCTCGCCCCGCTGGGTGACACCGACCGGCTGGCCCAAGCCGTCATCGACACCGTGCGACTCGCGGGCGACCCGGCCACGCCGGCACGCTGCGTGGAGCACGCGAAGCAATGGAGCTGGGACAAGGTCGGCCCCGACCACCTCGCGGCCTACCAAGCCGCTCTCGACGCATAGGTCAGGTCAAAAACCAAAGCACAACAACCAGGGAGGGCGGCTGGCCGCCCGGTCACCTACCG
This sequence comes from Frankiaceae bacterium, assembly GCA_025929365.1. GTDB lineage: Bacteria > Actinomycetota > Actinomycetes > JAFAQI01 > JAFAQI01 > DASZTV01. The sequence continues at coordinate 7,498 of JAICMG010000140.1, read as the reverse complement.
CTCCCCCTTGCTTTTGTTCTGTAGACAGCCGATCGGGGCTGATTTGGCGGGCCACAGAACAATTCCAGGCGGCGAAGACCCACAGCCTGCGCGCATCAACCCCCTTGGACGATGCGAGTCCGCATCCTCACCGGATGCGTGCCTTGTTGATCAGGACCATGCGCAGCCGCGGAAACGTCATTCGGCGAGATGAAGCACTTGCGCTGTTTCCCGCGCACGTGATCGATGACGCGATCCACGCAGGTGCGATCGTCATCGCTCACCCGTGCGTCTACCGGCTGCCCGAGGCGGACGACTTGGATACCCGTCGCCGCGCAGCCCTCGCTTACCGTCCGGACGGCGCCCTCTCTCACACCGATGCGCTCGACGTGTGGGGGCTTCCCACGATTCATTCGGCTCGAGTCCACGTAACGGTTGGTCCCGATAGCCCTCAGAGCTGCTTCGGCATTCGACTCCACCGGCGGGTGAGATACCGACCCGAGCCGCCGGCGGCGGTAACGCGAAGCGGCTTCCGCGTCGTCCGCATTGAACAGGCGATCGCCGAGAGCTGGAGCATGCTGTCGCGACTCGATCGTCGAGCTCCCGCGATCCTCGCGATCAGAGAACGCCGCACGACGCCGAGTCGCCTACTCCAAGTTCTCGACGAGCAGCCGTGGATTCGCGGTTCAGGCGAGCAACGGCGGTTGATCACCTTGTTGGCCGCTGGCACCCACAGTGAGCTCGAGATGTGGGGACATCAGAAGGTGTTCACCAACAAGGCGCTTCCGGCTTCGAGCATTCAGCATCGGGTGCAGGTCGGGAACAGCTACGTGCTTCTCGACCGGGCCTTCCTCGCCGAGATGGTTGCCGTCGAGCTCGATGGTGCCGCGTACCACGGCACACCAGGCCAACGAGAGCGAGACCTACGTCGCGATGCCGCGTTGGCGAAGCTCGGATGGCTCACGGTGCGTTACTCACATCCACGTCTGTACGCGGATCCAGGCGGGGTGGTCGAGGAGCTCGCAGGAATCCTCGATCGTCGACGATCGCAACTCCGGGAGACTGCCTAGCTCGCGAATTTGTTCTGCAGGCTGTCCAATCCGCGTGATTGGACAGCCTGCAGAACAAAAGCAACGGGCAGGCGAGACGTGACCGGCGCGGCAGCCGTGCCTCCCTTAGCCGCGCCTCCCTTTGCCGCGCTCTTGGGTTCGACCTAACGCCCACGCCCGCCGCGAAGGCGGCGGGCAACGCCCAACGTGCGACGCGCGAGGTCGGCCTGTCGCGCGTGGTAGATCACGAAGTGGGAGCGGCCGTGGTGCTTCGAGTAGTGCACGAGGCCGTGGCGGGTCGCGTGCCGCAGCAGCTGCTTGATCGGCAGCGGCTTGTGGACGTGAACGTCGTCGGGCCTCGGCTCCAGGAAGTTGATCGCGACGAGGTCCGCCGTCGCCTCGATCGAGGCCAGGAACGCGAACGGGTCGTCGACGTGCTCGATCACGTCGAAGCAGTAGGCAAGCTCGTATCCACTCGCCGTTTCCCGCTCGACGTCGTACACCCTCGCCTCGATGCCACGGCGCGCGAGGCGCCACTTCAGGTAGTCCGTGCTCGGGTTGGTGAAGTCGGCGAAGTCCACCAGGTAGCCGGCCTCACGCAGCCGGAGCCCGTCACTGCCGATCCCGCAGCCGTAGTCGAGCAACCGTGAACCGCGACCGACGCGGCGCATGATCTCCTCGCGATACGGGCGCTTCGTCCCGGACATCGCGAACACCGTCAGGTCATACAGGTACGCCGTCGAGGTCCGGTAGAAGGTCAGCGCGTCCGCCGCCGCGGCCTCCTCGGCGTCAACGGCCTGTTGATGGCCGCGCAACAGGTCTTCGTCGTAGTCCGCACCGAGATAGTCCTTGAGCTCGGCGAGCTCCTGCTCCGCCTCGAAGGCATCGAGGTAGGTCGGCGCGAAGCGCACGAGCCACGGGTCGAGGTCCCGCTTGCGCCGTCCTTCGACGGCACGAAACTTGTTCGCGAAGTAGGGCGCGAAGTCGGGTCGCCGCTGCGTGAGCATGAACTCGCCCTTGGCCACACCCCGAAGCCTGCGCTCGAAGGACTCCTCGTCGTAGGCGTGCAGATGCTCCACACGCGCCGCCGGCTCGTACCGCAGCGACATCCCGGCGTCGCGCAGCCGATACGCGAACTCGAGATCCTCGTAGTAATAGGTGAAGTCGGGGTCGAACCCGCCCGCCGCGTCGAACAAGCTGCGGGGCATCGAGACGTTGCAGGAGTAGAACCGGCCCCACCCCGCATCGTCGCTGATCCCTGCCGTCTCGAACTGCATCCCGGCGCGGTCGATCCACTGCAACAGCGACGTACGCGGCACCTCCGGATGCCAGTCGACGCGGCCCAGCACGGCGACGGCCGGCCCTCCCTCTGCCGCGTGGCGGGCAAGATGGCGCTCGACGAGATCGGGCGCCGGAATCATGTCGTCACCGAGGAAGAGCAACATCGGCGCGTCGTCGGTGTTGAGCACGCCCAGGTTTCGGGCGCGACCCGGGCCGCCGTGCGCAATCCCGATACTGCTGACGCCGACCGGCAGCTCGGGCGGGTCCTGGTCGTCGCCGTCCACCACGACGAGGACCCGGAACCCCGAGACCGTCTGGCGAGACAACGCGTCCAGCGTGCGCTGCAGGATCGGCCAACGGTCACGCGTCGGAATGACGACGACGAGGTCGCTCGCAGCGGTCACGAACCGTCCATCGGATAGCCGAGCTCGCGCAGCAGGTCAGCAGTCGCGATCGTCACAGCCGCGCGCGACGACGGTGACAGTGAGCGCCACTTGCCGGCGCCGATCTCACCGCTGGCCGGAAGTGGCGTCACCCGCTGCTCGAGCCGATGCGTGGCGGCGGCACGCGCGTCGTCGGTGACGTCGAGGCCGATCCAGCGCCAGAGGCGCTCGAGCTGCCCCTGCGGGTCTTCGAGCAGGTCCTCGTAGCGGACCCGACGGAACCTGCGCAGGCTCGGAGCCGCTCGGCGTACCGCGCCGACGGCCTCGACCCATTCCCTCGCGGCCCCCTCGATCTCCTCGATGCTCGGCTCCGCACCGCCGGTCCAGGTGCGGGCGAGAGAGGCGGCGACGTCGCGGCCGTCGCGTACGACGTGGACGTACGCCGCGTCGGGATACATCTGTGCCAGCACGGGAAGGCGCCACACGGTCGTCGGCGTCTTCTCGCAGACATGTGTCGCCTCAGGCGCAACGCGGTCACGCATCGTCACGAGCAAGCTGTCGCAGAACGCGCGCATCCCCGTCATCACGGCGCCGTCACCCGCGAGCTCGCGCACGGGATCCGCCCACACCGGCGCGATGTCGGTGAACAGCCAGGTCTCGCCCGTCTCGGTCCCGGCCACCATGGGATGGGCACTGATCAGCCGGTGCAACCACGTCGTACCGCTCCGCCCCGCACCGAGCACCACCACCACCCGGTCACGCAACGGGCTGGCGGACGGGCGGAAGCGCGCTGCGGTGAGTCGCCGGCCGCGCCTGGCACGCGACAGCGCCGCGGTTGCATCGCGGCGTGGCTCGGCGATCGCAGCCACCTGACCGGCGACTGCCGCCGGCCCGGTGGCGACCTCCTTTGCCGTCACCACGAGATCCGGCTTCGCGGCCGCAATCCCCTCCCCCGGCTCCTCGTCGACGATCGCGACGATCACCGCGTCCTTCCAGACCGATCGCAGGAACTGCCCGAGCACCTCAGCGTTGGTGCAGACGTCGACGACGTACATCGCATTTGCGGCAGCCGCGGACCGCACCAGCCCGTCGACCAACCGCCGCAGCTCCGCGGTCATCCGCTCGCGGTCGACCAGGGAGGACACGCCGGCATCGCCGCCGCCCGCCTCGAACCCCCACAGGAGCCGCGAGATTCGGCTCGGCAGGTCCATCGAGCCGAGCACCGACCAGCTCTTGCGTCGTGCCAACGCGGCGCAGAGCGGGTCCGCCGCCGCTGCTGACTCGGCGAGCAGCAGCACCGGAACGTATCCGGGCTCGACGGACGTCATGAGCTCACGCGGTGGAAGGTCCCGCCGAGGTCGGCGACGCCGGAGGCGAGGCTGCGCGCCGACACGTAGAACGTGACGGGGACGGCGCGGCCGAGCAGGACGCTGTTGCCGCCCGCCGCCGAGTGGAACGACGCCGTCGCCAGGTATCCCCCTCCCGGCAGGCTCAGCGCGAGCCGCGTCTCGTACTCGGCCACCTCGCCGTTCGACAACGCGGGGAACGGCGTCATCAGGTTGGTGTCGGAGTAGACGACCGTGCCGGACTCCGTCGTGATGGTCATGCCCATCACGGGATTCGCGATGTCGCTGGTGGCGCGGACCCGCAACCGCAGCGCCGCCATCTCGCCACTGTCGAAATGAAGAACCGGCTCGACGACACCGACGTTGTGCAGCGTCAGCGACTCGATCACCGCGCCATGGTCGGCGAGCTCGCCGGCTCCGAAGGCGTCCTCCTTCGCCTCCCGCCCGACGACGTTGTAGAACTCGGAGATCGCGTCGAACGTCGGCCCGTCGAACACCTTCTGGCCATGACTCATGACGAGCGCCCGGTCACAGAATCCTCGCACCACGTTGATGTTGTGGCTGACGACGACGATCGTGGTGCCTTGCGCGCGGATCTCCTGCATGCGCGCGAAGCACTTCAGCTGGAAGGCGAAGTCGCCGACCGCGAGGACCTCGTCGACGAGCAGCACGTCAGGATCGGCGGCGACCGCGACCGAGAACCCCAGCCGAACGAACATTCCCGACGAGTAGAACTTCACGGGGGTGTCGATGAACTCCTCGACCTCGGCGAACTCGACGATGCTGTCCAACCGCCGGTCGATCTCCGCCGAGCTCATCCCGAGAATCGTGCCGTTGACGTAGACGTTCTCGCGGCCGGTCAGCTCCGGATGAAAGCCGACACCGACCGAGATCAACGGTGCGACCTTGCCGCGGACACTCACCACGCCGCTGGAGGGCGCGGTCACACCGCACAGCAGCTGCAACAGCGTGGACTTTCCCGCGCCGTTGCGCCCGAGGACGCCGACGCTCTCGCCTGCCGCGATGTCGAGGTTCATGGTGTCCACGGCGAGCAACGTGCTGCGCCTGCTGCGCGCGCGGAACCTCAGCGCGTTCGCCAGCATCGGCTGGTCGTCGTACTTCACGTATCGCTTGCTGACGTCGCGCAGCGAGATGACGGGCTCGGGCTTCGACGCGCTCACAGCAGATCGACGAAGACCCGGTCGCGGCGGCACTGAAGCCAGAAGCCGATGCCACCGAACGCGACGCACCACGCTGCGCACGCCGACACCGCCAACGCGAGCGCTGAGTCCGAGCCCACGGTCGCTGCGCGGAAGATCTCGATCGGGCCTGACCCGGGGCCGATGGCAATCAGGTCCCGCAGCACGTGGTGAGCGTGCAGCTTGCCGAGCGGATAGATGATCGGCGTCACGTAGAACCCGACCGACAGTGCGGCCATGACGATGTAGCGGATGTCGCGGAAGTAGACGTGCAGCGCCGACAGGCACAACCCGACGCAGACCACGAACAGGACCGCAAGCGCGGCGCCGGGGATCACGAGCAGGAACGACACGCCGACCCCGCTGCCCACGACCAGCGACATCAGCAGCAGCAGGACGATGCCGATCGCGAACGGATAGATCGCGGATGCCGCCGTGACGAGCACCGGCAACGCGCGCGGAAAGTAGATCTTGCCGGCGAGCGCGACGTTGTCCACGATCGCGGTCGACGCGGACGGTCCGGCGTTCGCGATGTAGTTCCACGGGACGAGGGCGGAGTAGAGGAAGACGGCGTACGCCTGCTGCGACGACGCGTACGTCCGGCCGATGCCCACGACGTGGGTGAAGACGATCGCGAGCACGACGGCTTGGACGAGCGGTACGCCGACCGCCCAGATGACGCCGAGGACGGTCCGGCGGTAACGGACGTAGAAGTCCTTGCGCGCGAGGATGACGAGGAGGGCGCGTGCCGCCCAGAGCTCGCGCAGCATCACGCGAGGAGGAGTCGAGGGCCCGCGTAGCTCGAAGCCGGCTCCGATGTCGCCGCCCGGGCTCCTGCCCATTTCGGAGGGCGCCGCGGTCGCCAGCGTCACCTGCCCATCGTGTCACGCCACCCCTGCCGTGCCGGTGCCTCAGGATGGTCGCGTGGCGCGCGCAACGGGGACCGACCCGAAGGTGGCCGTCGTCGTCGCGACCTACTCCCGGCCCCATCTCCTGCCGCGTCTCATCGCTGCCATCGAGCGCCAACAGGGCGCACCCGACTTCGAGCTCGTCGTCGTCGACGACGGCTCGCCCGACGACACCTGGGAGACCTTGCAACGGCTCGCCGCTGACAGCGTGATCGCGATCCGCCCGCTCCGGCTCGACACGAACCGGGGCCCGGCGGCCGCGCGTAACCACGGCTGGCGGACCAGCCACGCCGACCGGATCGCCTTCACCGACGACGACTGCGCACCCGAACCCGGCTGGTTGCGCGAGCTGGTCGCCGGGCTTGACGACGCGGACCTCGCGCAAGGCCGCACGATTCCCGATCCGCTGGAGCTCGAGCAGACGGGACCGTTCAGCCGGAGCCTGTCGATCGCGACCGAGGACGGCTTCTACCAAACCTGCAACGTCGCCTACCGCCGGCAGACGCTGGAGGCCGCCGGTGGGTTCGACGAGTCCTTCCGCTTTCCCGCCGGCGAAGACACCGACCTTGCCTGGCGGGCCCGAGCGGCAGGCGCGACGACGACCTTCCGGCCAGGCGCCGTCGTCCGCCATGCGGTACGACGGTCGAGCTGGCCGGCCGCCGTACGCGACACCTGGCGCTGGCAGAGCATCGCGCTGGCGGTCAAGCGCAACCCGAAGCTTCGCGACCTGCTCTACTCGCGGCGGATCTGGCGCCGCTCCCACTTGCTCGTCGTCGTCGCCGGACTCGGCGCGTGTGGCGCGGCGGTGCTGTCCGCACTGACCTCTCCGGTGGTGACCGGCGTCGCGTGGGGCATCGCCGCACTCCTGTGCGCGCCGTACGTCGAGTACCGCAGGTCGGTCGACCCGTTGCCGGCGATCGGGCCGCGCCGCCGCTGGCTGTTGCTGCCCGCCGCCTTTGCGCTGGACTGCTGCGAGGTGGTCGCCTGCCTCGTGGGGTCGGTGCGCCACCGCACGTTCGTTCTCTAGGGCGAGGTGGTCAGCCGGGTTGTTCGGAGAACGGGCCCGGCCAGATTCCCGGCGGGGGCGCGGGCAGGCCGCCGGTGGTGCGGGTCGCGACCATCATCAGATGGCAGCCCAGCCGGTTGACCAGCGGAAGCATCGTGCACACGCTCTCGACCGCATCGACGATCCGCTGCCCGAACGCGCCGTGCCGGTCGAGCCAGGCCGCCGTACGGCTCTGGGGCGGCGGGAACTCGAACGTCGTCGCGCGTGTGGTCTCGAGGCCGGCGGCAGAGAACATGCGCCGCGTCTCTGCCTGCTTGTGCCAGGTGTGCGGCACCCAGGCGGCAGTG
>JAICMG010000061.1 GCA_025929365.1 Frankiaceae bacterium | reverse complement strand
TCGAAGATCGTGTAGATCTTGGCGTCGCGGTGCATCCGCTCGACCGGGTACTCGCGGGTGTAGCCGTTGCCGCCGAGGATCTGGATCGCCTGCTCGGTGACCCAGACCGCGGTCTCTCCGGCGAACAGCTTGCACTGCGACCCTTCGGCGGCATCGAAGCGCTTGCCCTGCCGCGCCATCCACGCCGCCCGCCACACGAGCAGCCGCGACGCGTCGATGCGGGTCTTCATATCGGCGAGCTTGAACGCGATGCCCTGGTTCTCGATGATCGGGCGGCCGAACTGCTCGCGTTGCTTCGCGTAGTCCAGCGCTACCTCGTACGCCGCGCGCGCGATGCCGACGGCCTGCGCGCCGACGGTGGGGCGGGTGCGCTCGAAGGTCGCCATCGACGGCTGCACGCCGGCCTTCAGGCCCTCGCGCACGCGCGCCAGCCGAGCATCGAGCTTGTCCTTGCCGCCGAGCAGGTACTTGTCCGCCAGCCGGACGTTGTCGAGCACGACCTCGGCGGTGTGCGAGGCGCGGATGCCGTGCTTCTTGAACTTCTGGCCCTGGCTGATCCCCGGCGTACCGGGGGGTACGACGAACGACGCCTGGCCGCGCGAGCCGAGCTCCGGCTCGACCGACGCGACGATGACGTGCCAGTCGGCGATGCCGCCGTTGGTGGCCCAGGTCTTGGTGCCGTTGAGCACCCACTCGCTCGCCGCCTCGTCCCAGACCGCCCGGGTCTTCATCGCGCCGACGTCACTGCCCGCGTCAGGTTCCGAGGAGCAGAACGCGCCGAGCTTGACGTCGTCCGGCGTGCCGTACATCGCCGGGATGAACTCCCCGATCTGCTCCTGGGTGCCGTTGGCGCTGATCGCCGCAGCGGCCAGGCCGGTCCCCATGATCGCCAGGCCGATGCCGGCGTCGCCCCAGAACAGCTCCTCCTGCGCAATGACCATGCCGAGGCCGCTGTCGTCGAACCACTGCTGCGCCATGAAGTCGATCGAGTAGATCCCGACCTTCGCGGCCTCCTGGATGATCGGCCAGGGGGTCTCCTCGCGCTCGTCCCACTCGGCTGCCGCCGGCCGCATGACCTCGGCCGCGAAGTCGTGCAGCCACTTCTGCAGCGTGATCTGGTCTTCGTTGAGGTCGAGGGAGAACTCAGCCACGGGGACTCCTGCTACTCGCTGGTGCGGTCCGGCACTCAACCGGTTCCCGTCCGGTACTCGAGCAATGGTGTTACCCGCGGTAACCTACTGTCAAGTAGGTCCGAGTGGTGGGAGGCGGCGTGGCGCCTAGCGTCCTGGAGCGTCGGGCCGGCCTGCTCGAGGCCGCCGACCGCGTCGTGCAGCGCGAGGGGCCCGCGGCGTCGATGAACCTGATCGCCGCCGAGGCCGGGATCACCAAGCCGATCCTCTATCGCCACTTCGGCGACAAGGGCGGCCTCTACCGCGCGCTCGCCGCCCGCCACACCGAGGCGCTGCTCGAGCGGCTCCGGGCCGCGCTGCTCACCCGGGGTGGCCTGGCGGCCCGCACCCGTGCCACCGTCGACGCCTACCTCGCCGCGATCGAGGAACGGCCGCAGGTCTACCGCTTCCTCGTGCAGCGCGCGGCGGTCGAGGAGCCCGACGTCCGCGGCGACGTCGAGGGATTCGTCCGCCGGTTCGGCGACGAGCTCGCCGCGGGCATCCGCAGCGAACCATCCCTCCAAGGGATCGACGAGACCCGTGCCACGGTGTGGGCGCAGGGCATCGCCGGCATGGTGCAGGCCACCGGAGATTGGTGGCTGGACCACCCGGAGGTGCCCCGCGCGACCGTGGTCGAGGAGCTGTCCGCGCTCCTGCTGGCCGGCTTCGACCTGCGCTGACCTCCTGATCGAGGAGCCTGGTTCATCGCTCGGTACCGTTCCCCCTAGGGTGTGTGCGTGCGCCTGCGACTGACGCCCAGGGAGAACGGCTTCTACGACCTGTTCACCGCCGCCGGCGAGAACCTCCTCGAGGGCTCTCGGGTGCTCGAGTCGTTGATCATCGGGCCGCAGGTGGAACGCAATGAGCTGGCGCGACAGCTGCGTGACCTCGAGCACAGGGGCGACGACCGTACGCACGACATCATGCGCAAGGTCAACGCCACGTTCGTGACGCCGCTCGATCGCGAGGACATCTACCGGCTGGCCAGCCGTCTCGACGACGTCATGGACTACTTCGAGGCCGCCGGGGACCTCGTCATCCTCTACGAGCTCGACGTCTTGCCGCTGGAGATGCACCACCTGGCGGGTCTTCTCGTGAGAGGAGCCGAGCTCACCGCCGGCGCGATGCCGCGGCTGAAGTCCCTCGCGCACCTCAGCGACTACTGGATCGAGATCAACCGGCTGGAGAACGACGCCGACAAGCTGTTCCGGCGCTTTGTTGCCCGGCTGTTCGGCGGCGACTTCGACGCCTTGATGGTGATGAAGTTGAAGGAGATCGCGGAACAGCTCGAGGCCGCCGCCGACGCGTTCGAGAACGTCGCCGACACCGTCGAGTCCATCGCCGTCAAAGAATCCTGAGACAGGCCTCTAAGCAGTGGAGACCTTGGGCCTCGTCGTCCTGATCGTTGTCGCCCTCGGGTTCGACTTCACCAACGGCTTCAACGACGCGGCGAACGCGATTGCGATGTCGGTGTCGACCCGCGCGCTCACTCCCCGGGTCGCGCTCGCGCTTGCCGCGATCTTCAACCTGGCGGGGGCGCTCGTGTCCACCAAGGTGGCCAACACCGTGGGCAGCATCATCAACACCCCGCAGACGACGGAGGGGTTGCTCGTCGTGTTCGCCGCCGTCGTCGGGGCGATCACGTGGAACTTGATCGTCTGGCGCTTCGGCCTGCCGTCGTCGTCGACGCACGCGCTGATCGGGGGCCTGTGCGGTGCCGCCCTCGCGTCGAGCAGCAGCGTGAACTGGCACGCAGTGGTCAAGAAGGTCATCATCCCGATGATCGCCTCGCCGCTTGTCGGGTTCAGTCTCGGCTTCTCGTTCATGTTGCTGTTGTTGTGGGTCTTTCGTCGCGCGCACCCCCGGGACGCGAACGTCGGCTTTCGGATGGGGCAGTGGCTCGGGTCGTGCGCGATGTCCTTCGGACACGGCCTGCAGGATGCGCAGAAGACGATGGGCGTGATCACCCTCGCGCTCGTGGTCACGCATCATCTGTCGACCTTCGCCGTACCGGTCTGGGTGAAGCTCTCGTGTGCGCTGGCGATCAGCGCGGGGACCGCCTTCGGCGGGACGCGCATCATGCGGACGCTGGGGCGGCGCGTGTTCAAGATCGACAACACCGCGGGCTTCGCCGCGCAGACGGTCGCCTCGTCGGTGCTCATGACGACGGCGTACGTGTACGCAGCGCCTGTCTCGACGACGCACATCACGACATCGGCTGTCATGGGCGTCGGTGCGACCCGGAAGCTCTCAGCGGTGCGTTGGGGCGTCGCCGGCAACATCGTCACCGCCTGGGTGCTGACGCTTCCTGCGGCCGGGCTCACCGCAGCCGCCGCGTTCAAGATCCTGCATCTGTTCGTCGCCTAGCTGTGACGCAGGTCACCGGGGCGACACAGGTCACTCCTTCCCGTTGCAAATAAAGGGGAATTCCCGGGCATCATGGAGCCATGCACCACACCGACGAGATCGAGTTCGGCCACATCCTTCCCGGCGTCGACCTTGCCCTGTGGCTCCAGTTGGTGGTCGTGACGTTGGTGGTGATCGCGGCCGGCGCCTGGGCCATCACCGCTGTCTAGTCCGACTCGGTCGGCGCTTCCAGCTCGCGCTGCCCCGGGCCGCGGTAGAGCGACGGGCTCCCGGGACCGCGGGTCCGCTTGGGCGCGTTCGCCGCGATCACGGCCACCCACGGGAGGACGAGCGAGAGGGCGATCGCGACCGCCGCAGCCAGCCACCAGCCCTGCCGGGCGAGCACGATGGCGGCGATGAAGGCGACCACGCGCACACCCATCGTGATCAGGTAGCGGCGCTCCCTCGCGTGCCGCTCCTCGACCGGGCTCGGTGCCGCAGTGGTGACGACGTACGTCTCATCACCTTCGCGGGCCACCCCTCCAGTGTGCGCTTCGCGGTTCCGAGCAAAGATCTAGCCATGACCGAACCCGACGAGCTGCTGCCCGACACCACGTCGGACGAACGCGAGATCGGTTGGGGTGACGACCTTTCCGACGCCGACCGCGACGAGCAGCTCGTCGCCGATCGCCCACCTCACTACGACGACCGCGACTAGCGGAGCGCTCCCTAGATCAGCACGCCCGGGTTGAGAACTCCCGCCGGGTCGACTGCGGCTTTGGCCGCGCGCAGGGCGGTTGCGAACAGCTCGGGTCGCTGCTCGTCGTACCAAGGCCGATGATCTCGTCCGACCGCGTGGTGGTGCGTGATCGTGCCGCCGGCCGCGAGCAGCGCTTCACTCGCCGCGGCCTTGATCTGGTCCCACTGCGCCAGCTCGCTGCCCGCTCGGCCTGGCGCGATCACCGTGAAGTACGGCGCGGCACCGTCGGGATAGACGTGCGTCAGGCGGCACGTGACGGTCCCGCCGCCGCACACCTCTCGCAGCGCCGTGGCGGTGCGGTCGGTGACGTCGGCGATCAGTGATGGGATGCGGTCCCACGTCGTCGCCGTCTCGAACGTCTCGACGACCAGGCCGAGCAGCACCAGCTGCTCGCGGACGTACGGCGCGCGGAGGAACGACGAGCGCCAGGCCGCGGCCGAGCCGTCCTGTGAGCGGCTCGCCCCACCTTCGACGAGGCGCAAGCCGTGGTCGTGGCAACAGGTCATCAGCACGTCGGCGTCGCTGTCGACCGGAGCCGACCACGACTCCAGCCCGAGGACCAGCGCGGCCTCGCCGGTCGCCAGCGTGCCGGTCACAGTGGCTTCACCGGCGTCGATCAACCGGCAGGTGGCCGGTTTGATGCCGGTCTGCGTGATCGCGCGTACGGCGGCCAGCCCGGTCGCAAGATCAGGTGCGGCGTACGTCGCCGCCCAGCGGACCGTCGGACGGGGTTGGACCCGGATCCATGCCTCGGTGACGACGCCGAGTGTTCCCTCGCTGCCGAGCAGTGCGCGGTCCGGGCTCGGCCCGGCGCCCGATCCGGGGAGGCGACGCGACTCCCACACGCCCGACGGGGTGATCGCGCGCACGCTCTCGACGAGGTCGTCGATGTGCGTAGGGCCGGCGGAGAAGTGGCCGGCGGCCCGGGTGACGACCCAGCCGCCCACCGTCGAGCGCTCGAAGGACTGCGGGTAGAAGCGCGCCGTCAGCGCGTGGGGACGCAGCGCGTCCTCCAGCTCGGGACCCGACGTACCGGCGCGGGCGCGGACGCTCCGTGACACCGCATCGACCTCGGCAAGTCCGGAAAGCGCCGACAGGTCGAGGCTGACGCATCCGGTCCAGGCGTCGCCGACGTCAGGTTCGACCCCGCCGACCACACTGGTGCCGCCGCCGAACGGCACCACCGCCACCGCATTGTCCGCGCACCACTCGAGCGCGTCGCTGATCTGCGCGTCGGAGGTCGGGCGCAACACGACGTCAGTGACGTGCTCGAGCCGCCCCGCGATGGCGCGCACGACGTCCCGGTACGAGCGGCCGATCGAGTGGCGGGCGCGATCGATCGGGTCCGACGAGGCGATCTCGGCCAGTCCCTGCGGCAGTCGCCGCGTGACGCGGTCGTCGGGGAGATCCCGCAACGGTGCGGGGGTGATCGGGGCCTCGATCCGGTGGCCGAGCAGGCCCTCCGCGAGCGGCGCGAGTGCGGCGAGCTCACTCGCGGCCGGCTCATCCGAGGCGTCGCGGCCCCAGCCCCAAACCGGATACGTCGAGTCCGCCATGGCGGCGGACTCTACTTGCGAACCGCCACCGAGATCCGGTCGGAGGACGGGATCGACGCGAGCTCGGTCGCCTGACGTGGCGTTGCCGCCACGACGACGAGTGCGAGGCCGTCGTCCGTCGAGTGCTCGGGGACCGCCAGGACGCGCACCGCGGCGACGACGGTGTGAGCAGGAGCGGCCGAGCCGACGCCGGTGTCGCCGGCCGCGATCACGGCCACGCGTTCGCCTGGCCGCACGAGGGCGAGCGCGGCGGGCCCGTCGGTGACCCGCACCGGCACGGCCAGGTCGCGCGGCGAGGCGGCGGCGGCGAGCAGGTACGGCGACAGCAGGCGCACGTCGGTGAGTGGCTCGCCGCGGCGCACCGGCGCGCCGAGCATGACGCCGACCGGGGCGGTTCGCGTGACGATGGCACCGGCCGGCACGGCGCTGCGGGGCAGCGCCTCGAGGGCGAGGTCGGCTCTGTGAAGCGGTTCGCCGCCGCCGAGATCGTGCGCCGCGACCCAGACCTCCACCGTGGCGGCGCCACCAGGTCGCACGGCGTTGACGGCCAGGATGACGGCGACCGCGGCGAGCAGGGCAGCAACCATCCGGCGGTTGCGGTGGAAGGTGTCGATCAGCGTCGCGCGGAGGGCGTCGAAGTCGCTGCTGGTGTGGGACGGATTCGGCACGCGGCGAACCTCGGCCGGGCAGCCGCCACCGAGGAAGCGTCGCGCGACGGATGTGGATCCGCGACGAGGATCCGGTCGGCTGTGGTCAGGCCACCTTGCTGCCGTCGCCGGATCCCGACGAGGAGCTGCTGGCCGAGCTCGATGACGAGTCGCTGCTCGGGGCGCTCTTGGTGCTCGAGTCGCTGCTCGTCGACGCCGCTTCCTTGGCGGGGCTCGACGACGACTTGGACTTCGATCCCGAGCGGCTGTCGGTCTTGTAGAACCCGGAGCCCTTGAAGACGATGCCGGCCGCCGAGAAGACCTTGCGGAGCTTGCCCTTGCACGCCGGACACTTCGTCAGGGGCGGGTCGTTGAAGCTCTGCACGGCCTCGAGCCCTTCGCCGCACTTCGTGCAGACGTACTCGTAGGTCGGCATCGCTGTCCTCCTCGGGGCTGGCACTCTCACGCCTCGACTGCTAACGATACCGTCGATTCGTGGTCGATGAGGTGTCAGTCCCGTTCACGGGACACACCGCTTTCTCGGAGTGGCAGCTCGCGCCGGTGGTCAGCGCCGGCCTGGCCGTCGCGACGCTCCTCTATCTCTATGGAATGTGGCGGGTCCGCCGCCGCCATCCGGCCCGGCCGTGGCCGTGGGTGCGCGCGGCCGCCTTCCTCGGCGGTCTGGCTGTGGTCGCGATCGCGACGCAGAGCAGCATCGGGGCCTACGACGACGTGCTGTTCAGCGTCCACATGGTGCAGCACCTGTTGCTCATCATGGTGGCGCCCCCATTGCTGATCGCTGGTCGGCCGATCATGCTCCTCCTGCACGCGTCGCGGAACCCGCTGCACGGGTGGACGAAGGCCGTGATCCGGTCGCGGGTCGTGACGGCGTTGACCTGCCCGCCGGTGGCGGCGGTCCTCTACGCCGCGGTCATCATCGGCACGCACCTGACCGGCTTCATGAACACGGCCCTGCGCCACGACAGCGCGCACCAGGCGGAGCACGTCCTCTATCTGATCGCCGGGTACCTCTACTTCCTGCCGTTGCTCGGGTCGGAGCCCATCCGCTGGAAGATGTCGTTCCCGACCCGGTTCCTCATGCTTGCGATGTCGATGCCGGTCGACACGTTCGTCGGCGTCGTCATCATGCAGGCCCAGCGCGAGCTGTTTCCGGCGTACCGCGACCACCCACGGAGCTGGGGTCCGAGCCTCCTCGGAGACCTGCACGCGGGCGGGGCGATCATGTGGGTCGGCGGCGACGCGATCATGTTCGTCCTCGTGCTCTGCGTCTTCGTGGTGTTCCTCCGCGACAAGCGCGCCCACGGAAGCATGGGGACCTGGCTCGAAGGCGCGCGGTCGCAGGCGTTCTACGCCCAGGTCGGGAAGGACGGCCCGGCCGACGAGGCGGGCGGTCGGCGCGGCCTGACCGTCGACGACGACGAGCACCTCGCGGCGTACAACGCACATCTCGCACGCCTTGCCGGTCGGCCGGCCGCCTCCGAGAAGCGTGAGGCCTGAGGTGCGACGCCGGGTCGCCTGCCTCGTGGTCGTGGCCCTGGTGGGCCTGGGGGCCTGCGGCAGTGGGAAGGTGCCGGCGCCGCCCGCGTCCCTCGGGAGTGTCGTCGACTTCGCGCTGCCGTCCGCGATCGCGAACCTGCCCCTGACCAAGCCGGACGGGACGACGACCACGCTCGCGGCCTACCGCGGGCGGCCGGTCATGATCGCGGACTTCATGACGCTGTGTTCGGACATCTGCCCGTTGATCTCGGCCAACACCGCGGCGGTGGCGCGCGCGGCGGCCGCCGACGGCTACGGCAACAAGATGGCCTTGCTGGAGATCAGCTTCGATCCGCAGCGCGACACCGTGGCCCGATTGCGGGCGTACCACAAGCTGTACGGCCCGGCGCTGCCGGACTGGACGTTGCTTCGGGCGTCCACGGCGGATACGGCGAAGCTCTGGCGATTCTTCGGAGTCGAGTACAGACGGGTCAAGGAGCCGAAGCCCGCGGACATCGACTGGTGGACACACAAGCCCTTGACCTACGACGTCGAGCACTCCGACGTGTTGATCTTTCTTGACGCGTCAGGCCGAGAGCGCTTCGTCGTTGATGCCAATCCCGACGTGCAAGATCATCTTCCGCCCACCGCGCTCGTCCGCACCCTCAGCCGCCAGGGTCGCCAGCTGTTGCATCACCCCGATCCGGTCGCGTCCTGGACGGTGAGCCAGGGACTGTCCGTCTTCAGCTGGCTGCTCGACCACCGGTTGCCGTCCTAGCCGTCGAGGCAACCTGCAGGGCCGCTCATGCGTCGTAACTTCGGAAACGGGACATAACCCGGGGCAGAATAGGTAACTCCCCAGTGCAGAAGGTCGAGTTTGTCGATGCGGCTTCCCCAGGCGCACACGAAGACGGCGATCGTCGCGGCAGCGACGCTCGGTGTTCTCGCGGCGGTCGGTGCTCTCGTCGGCGTGACCGCCGGTGGTGACGGCGACTCGCTGGCCGGGTCGTCCGCGCCGGTGCCCACCGCCGTGCTGCGCGCCTTGCACGTGCACCATGACCGGCTGCCCTACCGCAAGCCGCTCGTCTTCACCGTGACCAATGGGGCGCTGACCTCGGTCAACGTGGTGGAACCCTCGGGCCAGCAGATCCCAGGGACGTTCAACGCCTCCCACGACAGCTGGACCAGTGCCGGCAGCTTTGCGCCGCTGACCCAGCTGCACGCGCATGTCGTCTACAGCGACCTGCTCCATCACGCCAGGACTCAGGACTTCGCGCTCCGCGCGACGGATGCGAAGCATCGGATGGTTCCGCTGCTCTCGCCCGGCGAGGGCTACACCGTCGGTGTCGGCTCGCCGGTGCAGGTGACTTTCAACTACGACGTCCCGGACAGCATGCGGGCAGCGGTCGAGGGCCGGATGTCAGTCGTCGCTCACCCCGCGGTGGTCGGGGCGTGGCACTGGATGAGCGCTCGCGAGGTGCACTGGCGCCCGCCGTCGTACTGGAAGACCGGCACCCGGGTGACGATCTCCGCGGACGTGCAGGGGCTCAACTTCGGCCACGGCATCTGGGGTACGCAGGGCAAGCATCGGACCTCCTTCCGGGTCGGTGATGCGCACGTCAGCGAGGTCGACATCGCGACGCACACGATGCACGTCTATGACAACGGCGTGCTGATCAAGACCTTCCCGGTCAGCACCGGCCGCGACCAGTACCCGACGATGGACGGCGTCCACATCGCGATCGAGAAGTCGAAGGTCGTGCAGATGGACTCCGCCACGGTTGGCATCCCGAAGGGCAGCCCGGGCTACTACAACGAGACGGTCTACTGGGACGTCCGGATCTCAAACGGCGGTGAGTTCGTGCATGCCGCTCCGTGGTCGGTGGCCGACCAGGGACGCACCAACGTGTCCCACGGCTGTGTGAATCTCAGCACAGCGAACGCGCAATGGTTCTACAACTGGGCGAACCGTGGCGACATCATCTACGTCTTCAACGGGGTCCGGCCGCCGAGCACCACGGACCCGGGCACGGCGGACTGGAACATGTCGTGGAAGGAGTGGCTCGCCGGGGACGCCGCGCCGACGCATGCGGCCAAGGCGTTGCGGCCGAAGCTGCCGAGCGACTACCAGCCCGCGTTCGCCCCGAAGTCGACGACGAGCCAGACGTCGGCTGCGAAGAAGTCCGCCGCTCAGAGCTCGAGCAAGCCGGCCGGTCGGAGCACCTCTCCGACGCGGCGGTCGTGATCCTCTGCCGGTAGCTCGTCGACCAACTCGTCGTCGAAGACGACGGCAACCGTCCTCGCGGTGACGGTGGCAAGGGCGCGGTCGTAGAAGCCGCCACCATGACCGAGGCGGTTGCCGGCGCGGTCCACGAGCAGGGCGGGGACCAGCACGATGTCCGCGGCAGCCAGGGCCCTCGGGCCCAGGCGTTCGCCCACCGGCTCTTCGATGCCCAGCTTGCTCATGCGCGCCTGGACGCCCTCGGTGTAGACCACCCAGTCCAACCGTCGCCCGTCGACGACCGGCACGATCACCTCGCACCCAGCCGTGACGAGCACGTCGAGCAACCGCCGGGTGGGCGGCTCGGTCGGCATCGACAGGAACCCGGCCACGGTCTGGGCGCGGACGGCGAAGGCGCTCGCCCGTCCAGCGATCGCGCTGCCCGCGCTGCGGATCTCGGTCTCCGATCGCGCCGACCGCCGAGCCATCGCGAGTTGGCGGAGCTCGTCCTTGGTCGCCACGATCCAAGTTTCCCGCGTGGCGGCCATTACTGTGACCACATGGCCGTGACCAAGGCAGTCATTCCGGTCGCGGGACTCGGGACGAGGTTTCTGCCGGCGACGAAGGCGATCCCCAAGGAGCTGCTTCCGGTCGTCGACAAACCCGCCATCCAGTACGTCGTCGAGGAAGCGGTTCGCTCCGGGCTCGACGACATCCTGTTCATCACCGGACGCGGCAAGTCGGCCATCGAGGACCACTTCGACCGCAACCTCGAGCTCGAGGACCGGCTGACGGGCGATGAGAAGAAGAAGGATCTCCTGGATCGCGTCCGCGCGAGTGACCGGCTGGCCGCGGTTCACTCGGTGCGCCAGGGCGAGGCGCTCGGTCTCGGCCACGCGGTGTTGTGCGCGGAGCGCCACGTCGGCGCCGAACCGTTCGCGGTGCTGCTCGGTGACGACCTCATCGACGAGCGCGACGTCCTGCTGACCCGCATGGTGGAGGTGCAACAGCGGCTCGGCGGATGTGTCGTGGCGCTGCTCGAGGTGCCGCACGAGCAGATCGGCCTCTACGGTTGTGCGGCCGTGAGCCCCACCGACGCAGGAGACGTCGTTCGGATCACCGGTCTGGTCGAGAAGCCGCCGCCGGAGGAGGCGCCGAGCAACCTCGCGATCATCGGGCGGTATGTCCTCGCTCCCGAGATCTTCGGCGTGCTGCGCCGTACGCCGCCCGGTCGAGGTGGCGAGATCCAGCTGACAGATGCGATCGAGGCGCTCACCGGCCTGGATTCCGACGGCGGGCCGGTCCACGGCGTGGTCTTCCGGGGCCGGCGCTACGACACCGGCGACAAGGCCGACTACCTCAAGGCGGTCGTCCAGCTCAGCTGCGATCGTGGCGACCTCGGGCCGGAGTTCCGCGCCTGGCTGCGTGACTTCGTCGCGACGCAGCTCGACGGCGATACGCCATCGGACCCGATCCGGCCGTGAGTCCGCTGAAGCCGGTCGACGCCCACCTTCACGAGGTGCTCGCGGCCGTCGCGCCGCTCGGCAGCCTCAACTTCAACCTTGGCGAGTCGCAGGGGTGCGTGCTCGCCGAGGACGTGTTCACGACGTTTCCGCTGCCGCCGTTCGACAGCGCCGCGACCGATGGCTACGCCGTGCGCAGCGACGACGTCCGGACCGCGAGCCCGACCACGCCGGTCGGTCTGCCGGTGGTGGGCGACATCTCCGCGGGCAGCACCGCGCCGTACACCGTGCAGCCGGGGCTTTGCGTGCGGATCACGGCGGGCGCCCCGATGCCGCCGGGCGCTGACGCCGTCGTCCCGCTGGACTGGACCGACCGCGGCACGGTCAACGTGGCGATCAACCAGCCGGTGCCGCCGGCGCGGTTCGTGCGGGCCGAAGGATCCGAGGCGCCGACCGGAACCCGGCTCATGGCGGCCGGGACACACCTCGGCCCGGCCCAGATCGGGATGCTCGCCGCAGTCGGCCGCAATCGAGTGGTCGTCATGCCTCGGCCCCGGGTCGTCGTGATGACCACGGGTCGCGAGCTGGTCGATCCCGGGCAGCCGCTCGCGCGCGGGCAGGTGCCGGACGCGGTCAGCGCGCTGCTCACCGCCGCCGCCCAGGAAGCCGGCGGGATCGCCTTCCGGGTCGGCATCGTCCCCGACGAGCCGGGCGCCCTGGCGGACACGATCGAAGACCAGCTGATCCGTGCCGACGTCGTCCTGGCGGCTGGCGGCGCCGGCGGCGGCCTGCCGGCGGTCCTGCGGGAGGTTCTCGGCCGGATCGGGGCGGTGAGCTTCGACACCGTCGCGATGCAGCCGGGTCACCAGCAGGGTTTCGGCGCGATCGGACCGGACCACACCCCGTTCTTCGCGCTGTCCGGTGATCCGGCCAGTGCGTTCGTGTCCTTCGAGGTGTTCGTGCGCCCGACGCTGCGACGGATGATCGGCGTGGAACCCGTGAACCGGCCGATGGTGAGGGCGCGGCTGCACGACCGCGTGGTGTCGAATCCGGGAGTGCGCTCGTACGCCGCGGGCTGGCTCGCGGTCGAGGGCGGCGCCTACACCGTGCGGCCGGTGGGTGGCAGCACTCCGACGATGGCCGCGCTTGCGTCGGGCAACGCGCTGATCGTCGTACCGGAGGATGTGACAGCAATTGAGGCGGGTGAACCCGCAGCCGTGATGGTGCTCGACAAGCACCAGCCATGAGGGCAGGCGTCACGATCGCTCCTGGCTGGCCCGCGGTGCTGGCGGACCATGACGTCGTCCTGCGTCCGCTTCGGATGCGCGACGCCAGCGCCTGGGTGGCCAGCCGCAAGCGCAACATCGAGTGGCTGCGGCCATGGGAGGCGACGCCGCCCAGCGGCCCGAGTGTGTTCGGCACGTCGTCGGCCGTGTTCGCGGGCATGGCGCGCCGCCTCCGATCCGAGGCTCGGGCCGGACGAGGTCTGCCGTTCGCCGTCGTCGTCGACGGCGACTTCGCGGGGCAACTGAACGTCGCCGGGATCGTGCGGGGGTCGCTGGAGGGCGCGTCGATCGGCTACTGGGTGGATCAGCGCGTGGCCGGCCGGGGGGTGATGCCGACCTGTGTGGCGCTCGCGGTCGACCACTGTTTCGACATCGTCGGGCTGCATCGGATCGAGGTCAACATCCGCCCGGAGAACGCGGCGAGTCGCCGGGTCGTCGAGAAGCTCGGGTTCCGGCTCGAAGGCACTCGAGAGCGGTTCTTGCACATCTCCGGCGACTGGCGAGACCACCTCACCTATGCGTTGGTGCGCGAAGAGGTGCCGGGTGGGCTGCTGGCGCGTTGGCATCGAGAGCGCGACACACCGACGTAGGTCCGTGGCAATCGGCGGATCGCTCGTTAGCGTTCGAACACGATGGACGCGAACCCTCGGACGGCCTAGCCGTGAGTCCCGTCATCATCTTGGGACTTGTGCTGATGTGGGCTGTTGTCCTTGTGCCCATGTGGTTGCGTCGCCACGACGAGGTTGAGGAAACCCGCTCGGTTGACCGGTTCTCAGCAGCAATGCACACGCTGTCTCGCTACGATGACAAGCAGCGTGCTTCGGTGAGCGCTCACCGAAGCGGTGGCCTCGATGTGCATGTCTCCGGCGCATCGGCGCCCGACGCGATCGCGGCCCGCCGCCGGCGCGGATTGGCGCAGCGGCGGATGCGATCGCTGGCCATCCTCGTCCTCACCGACCTGGTTGTCCTGATCGTCGCCGCGGCCACCGGGATGGTCGTGGCCTGGGTGCTGCAGATCCTGCTCGACCTCGGTGTCGTTGCCTTCTTCATGCATCTTCGCCGCATGGCCGTGCAGGCAGCGGCCGCCCGCCGCCGCGCTGCCCGCCAGCGCCAGCAGCGCCGGGCGCTCGAGGAAGCGCTCGCTGAGCCGGCCTGGGAAGAAGGCGTCACCGTCCGGCGCGCGGCGGCCGCGGCCGAGCCCGTGTTCGTCGGTGCTGCCGCTGCCGCTGCCGCTGCCGCTGCGCCTGTCGCTGTGGACGACGTCTTCGACCAGACCGCGCTGTCCGACGACGCCCTGCTCGCGCCGGCGTCTGCATCGGTGGCTGCGAGCGATGGCTTCTTCGACCAGGAGGTGGACCTCGGCATCGCGGTCGAGGACGCGCCGAGCTTCGTCGAAGCCGGCGTACAGCGGGCTTCCCGGGTCGTGATCGAGTCCGGCGCGATGCCGGAGGCCCCACCGGCCGAGGCAGTGGGTGGCTCGCCGTGGGAGCCGGTCCCCGTGCCGAAGCCGACGTACGCGATGAAGCCCGCGGCACCGCCGCGCGCGCCGCGCCGGCGTGCCAGTGAGCCGATCCTGCCGCCCGTCGAGCCGGCGGCGGAGCTCGACAACGAAGACGATCTCGAAGCGATCCTCGATCGTCGCTGGGCCGTCAACGACTAACGCGCCGCCCATTGCCGCCTGAAGACGCTAGAACGTCGTCAGACGGCAATCGTGGTGGGCTGCAGCATGGTTAGCCGTGCCATCGTGCCGGGCTAGACTCGGCGCCGCTTCAAGGGGCTGTAGCGCAGCTGGTAGCGCACCTCGTTCGCAACGAGGGGGTCAGGGGTTCGAATCCCCTCAGCTCCACAAGCGCCGAGAGCCGAGAGGAGAGCGCGTCAGCGTTCTCCCGAGGCGACCTAGCTTGTCGAATAACGCGAGGGTTCGACAACCCTCGCGTTAGGACCACCGATGTGAGTTCACCGAGCGTTCGCCTCGCAGTGGCAGGCGTAAGTCCTCCCGCACCGAACTACCTTCCTCGTGGATCCGCTTCGTTACCCGGATGGGCACAGCGCTCACCTGACCCGGCGTCGTCTCCTGCAGTACGGCGCCGCCGCGGCCACCATCGGCGCGATCGGGCCCTGGCATCGGGCGCTCGCCGCCGTACCGGCCCATCACCGGATCCGCGAGGCCGGCGCGCTGCCGTTCCCGAACCGCCCGGTTGGCAAGTTCACGGGCTCATTCCCGTTCGACCACATTGTGCTGGTCATGCAGGAGAACCACTCCTTCGACAACTACCTCGGGATGCTCCCCGTGTGCGGGCAGCCGAAGGCCGACGGCTTCACGTTCAACAAGCGCGAGGAGCCGATCAACTGGAACCCGCTGGGCAATGAGCGGATGTACGTCTTCCCGCAGTCGGGCGCAATCGGCACGCAGCACACCGGCAGCCAGGGATGGAACAGCTCCCACATTCAGATCGCGAACGGCGCCATGAGCGGCTTCGCGACCACGGGTCCCGGTTCGATGGGCTACTACACCGAGGACCAGCTGCCGTTCTACTACTCGCTGGCGAAGACCTTCACTCTCGCCAACCGCTGGTTCTGCTCGGCGCCGTGCCAGACCTACCCGAACCGCCGCTTCTACATGGCGGGTACGGCGAGCGGTGTCATCAGCACCGACACGGCGACGGTCACCCGCTACCCACCTCACGGCACGATCTGGGACCAGCTGAGCAAGCACAACATCTCGTGGTCCAACTACTTCACCGACCTGCCGACCTCCGCGATCATCTCCGGCACGGTGAAGAAGTACCCGACGCACTATCGCCGGATCGAGCAGTTCTACGTCGACGCCGCGGCGGGCACGCTGCCTGCGGTGAGCCTCGTCGACCCCAATGAGGGCGCGGCTCAAGGTGTGCTGCCCGGCGAGCTCGACTCGCTGCCGACCTCGGCGCTCACCGCGACGCCGGACCGCGTCATCGAGACGACGTGTGAGTCCGAGGAGAACCCCGAGGACGTGCAGCTCGGTGAGGCGTTCGTCGCGCGGGTTGCCAACGCGGTGATGAACGGCCCGAAGTGGTCGCGCACGCTGATGATCTGGCTGTACGACGAGCATGGCGGCTACTACGACCACGTGCCGCCGCCGCGGGCGCTGGAGCCCGACGGCTGGAAGCCCGATCTCAAGCCCGGCGACATTCCCGGTGGCTACGACATCTACGGCCCGCGTGTGCCTGCCGTCGTCATCAGCCCATACTCCCGAAAGCACGAGGTCACGAACGTCGTGCACGACCACACGTCGGTGCTCGCGACGATCGAACGGCAGTGGAACCTCCCGGCGCTGACCCGCCGCGACGCCAACGCGCGGACGATCGCCGACTTCCTCGACACCTCCGAGCCGGCCTTCCTCGAGCCACCGGAGCTGGCCAAGCCGGCCAACCCTGAGCCCGGTCTGGTCGCGGGCTACGAGCGCGGCCAGCCGCCGCCCCCGACGCCGGCCCAGACCGTCCCCAAGGGCGGCACCAAACCGCGTCGCCGCTAGAGGATTGCCGTTGCACTCCCCGAATCGTTGATCAAGGCGACAACGATCATCGAGGGAGCACATGAGCGGACGGTTCGGGCGGGTCATCGCGGTTGCGCTGGCTGGGCTCACCTCCATCACGGGCACCGTGATCGCGAACGCCGCGCCGCCGCACCACACTGCCGCAAACCGGGACTGCTCGCCGGATTTGCTGGTGCTGTCAGCGGAGCCCGAGGAGCTTGCGCCCCTGCTGGCACGGACCGTTCCGCGGGGCGGAACGCCGCTCGCGGTCGGCAGCCACACCTTCTACACCGGAACGCTTGGCGGCCACCGCGTCGTCCTCACACTCGTGGGCACCGGGCCGGTCAATGCCCGCCACACGACCCGGCTGGCGCTGTCACATTTCCGTTGTGCAGGCCGGGAGTCGATCACCGGGATCGTCTTCTCCGGCGTCGCGGGCGGTGACTACATCGGTGACGTCAACGCCGCCACGCGATGGACCGAGGACGGCAAGCACTTCATCCCGATCAGCAAGGCGATGGAGCGCGTTGCCCGGCGAGTCCAGCGCCAGCACCGTTACCGGCTCTCACGGGACAACCACGTCGGCGATCCGCTGTGCATCCACCTCGATCCCGAGACGGGTCCGGCGGTGACGGTGACACACACGCCGACGTTCAAGGTCGGTGGTGACGGGCTGACGACGGATCCGTTCGGTGGCCGGGCGCTGCCGTGCTTCCCGGGTGGCGGAGATGTCTTCGGGTGCCGTCCGTGTGAGTCCGCCAACGTCACGCCGACCAACCCGATCACCTTCCTGCAGGAGATCTCGCCCTTCATCGGCCCGGCCTTCTTCACCGGTTACTTCAGCTCGACCGCGTCGCCGCCCGGCCACTACGTGAGCTCGGACGAGGAGACGGCCGAGGTGGCGAAGGCGGCGTACGCCGCGCACGTGCCGTTCATCGGCTTCCGCGGCGTCTCCGACGGCGGCGGTGACCCGCTGCACCTGCCCGGCTTCCCGTTCCAGTTCTTCGTCTACCGGCAGCTGTCCGCCGACAACGTCGCCGAAGTGGCGGCCACCTTCATCGCGGCCTGGCACGACGCGAGCAACCTCACCGCCAAAGGCTGACCCCGAAGTAGCACACAAAGTGGTCCGCGCGGTCGAAGGCTGAGCGTGAAGCGGCGTCTCGGAGGCGACTTTGTGTGCTACTTCGAACTAGATGTCCAGCGGGTCGGGCGCATCAGTTGTGCTTCTGGACCGGGCGCACCGGCTCGTTGGTCTCGCAGTGCGAGTCCGCGGTGATCGGGTTCGAGGGCGCCGGCAGCGCCGGCGGTTCGAGCATCCGTGGCCGGCTGAAGTCGAAGAAGTCGTGCAGGCCGTGCGCGTTGGCATCCCGGAAGGTGATCGCCGGCAGGTTCCACTTCTGCTCGATGAACTTCAGCACCGACGTGTGGTCGTGCACGACGTTCGTCACCGCGTGCGGCCGCGACCACGGCGAGACGACCACCGCCGGGACGCGCGGCCCGTAGACGTCGAAGCCTCCCTTCGCGTGCTGGCTGCGGAGGATCGGCTTGATCGAGTCCGGCGGGACCGCTGCCGGCGGGGGGACGTGGTCGTAGTAGCCGCCGTGCTCGTCGTACAGCCAGATCACCATCGTGTGCTTCCAGGCGGGCGAGCTCATCACCGCGTTGACCACGCCGGCGACGAACTGCTCGCCGAATCTGATGTTCTGCGGGTTCTCCTCGTCCTGGCCCTGAGCGCGCACCGATGGCGGGACCGGCTCGCCGGGCACCAGCCCGCCCGCGACGTCAGCCAATCCGAAGTCGGGATCGACGAACGACACGTTGGGAAGGCTGCCCGTTGCACAGTCGGCGTAGAACGTCGCGATCGGCGCGAGCTTCGTGGGGTTGCTCTTCACCACCGACGGGATCAGCGCCGTCTGCGGCAGATCGGTGAAGTAGTTCTTCCACGAGATGCCGTGGGCATTGAGCCGCTCGAAGATGGTCCCGTTGTGGGGCGGCGGGTCGTTGGGCCCCGGGGTGATGGTGGAGACGAGGCCCCACGACGTCGCGGCCATCAGGTACCGGCGGTTGGGATAGGTCTGACAGGGCACCGAGCAGAACCAGCGGTTGGCGAGCGTGAAGTGCTTTGCGATCGCGTAGTAGTACGGCAGGTCGGTGTCGTCCCAGTACCCCATGGCGACATCGCCGCTCGCCTCGACGAAGCCGCTCATCTTGCCGCCCGC
>JAICMG010000009.1 GCA_025929365.1 Frankiaceae bacterium | reverse complement strand
CGCCACCCGGACTACTTCTCCTCGGCTTGCCCGTAGTCGCTGAATGGTTTGTCCCGCGCGGCGAGGGATTCGGAGAGCTTCCCCTCGACCATGGCCTTGAGGAACTCCTTGGACGAGCGCTGGTGCAAGCCGAGCGCGGTCAGCTCGGACCCGTATCGGATCGCGGCGCGCATTCCCATGACGTCCATCGCGCGGTGAACCGTGCGTTTGTTGATCTGCAACAGGTCGGCAGGGATCTTCGCCATTCGTTGCGCCATCTCGATCGTCTTCGACTCGAGCACGTCGGCCGGGAAGGCGCGGGTCGCCCAGCCGAGATCCGCGGCTTCGGTGCCGCTCATCGAGTCGCCGGTGAGCATCTGTTCCATCGCGGCGCGCATCCCCATGAGCCACGGATGGAACTGCATGTCGGCCGTGCTCATCGTGCGAATCGCGGGATACCCGATCGTCGCGTCGTCGGCGACGTACACGACGTCGCAGCCAGTGGCGAGCTCGCTGCCACCGGCGAGGCAGTAGCCGTGGACTTGTGCGATCACCGGCTTGGCGAGATCCCAGATCTCGAACCAGCCCTTGACGACGTTGCGCGGCCAGTAGCCGTCACCGCCGGCGGAGTACCACGGGAACGGATCGTCGCGATTGGGTGTGAGGTCGTAGCCGGCCGAGAAGCACGGCCCCGCGCCGCGGATGATCATCACCCGTACGTCGCGGTTCGCGTCTCCCTCGTACAGCGCCCCGAGGAGCTGGCCGCGCAAGGAGTTCGACAGTGCGTTGCGCTTCTCCGGGCGGTTGAGCGTGATCCGCCGGATTCCCTCAGCAGGCTCGTCAACGAGGACCAGGTCTTCAGCCACGCAGGAGACCGTACTCGCCGAGGGCGACGAGGCGTCAGGTGACGCCGATCAGCAGCGCGACAGGCAGGTCGGCCAGCACCTCGCCGACGAGGAGGCTGCGGGCGCGCGGTGTCGGGATCGATCTGGTCAGTGCGTCGACGAGGTCCGGGTTGACCTCCGGCGGAAGGTTGACGACCGTGTCCCCCCACACGTCGGTGCCGACAGGGAACCGGCTGTCTCCGGCCAATGTGTGGGGCAGGCGGGACGCGACCACGACCCCCGTGTCCGACGTCGTGACCCGCGCGAACGCGATGACGTGGTGGGCCGCGGGACCGCGGGCGGCCAGCGGCACGTACACGCCGCCGCCGAACAGCTTCGGGTGGGTGCGCCGGGCACGCAACGACGTCCTCACCACCGCCTGTTTCACCCGCCCGTCCCGCCAGCTGTCGAGGAGCTCGCGAACGTCGGAGGCGTCCGTCGACCTGAGAGCACGGTCATGCCCCTCGATGTCGAGAGGGCGGCGGTTGTCGGGATCGACGAGTGTGAGGGTCCACAAGTCGTCGGACTGGTAGACGTCCGGTACGCCGGGCGCCGTGCCGCGAATGAGGACCGAGGCGAGGGAGTTCGAGACGCCGGGCCGCTCGACCGCGGACACCATCGCCTCGAGGGCCGCGCGTGAGCGCTCGTCGGTCACGACCGCCGCGACGAACGCCTCCAACGTCGCCTCGTACCGGTCGTCGGGCCGAAGCCAGCTGCTGTTGCGCTTGGCCTCGCGCACGGCCTTGACGGCGTGTTGCTGAACGCGCTGGATGAATGTCTCGTCCACCTGGCCCTCGATCGGCCAGGCGCCGACGAGGGTCTCGTACAGGTAACGGCGATCGGCGGCGTCGGGTCGAGCGTCGGCGTGCCGTTCGTCCAGCGCCGCGATCGCCGACTCCCACTGACCCGGGAGCTCGGACAGCACCGCCAGGCGGCACCGGACGTCGTGGCTGCGCTTGCTGTCGTGCGTCGACAGCGCGTTCAGACCGCCGCCGCTCCGTGCGCGCTGCGCGATGTGGTGGTGGAACTCGTCGATCCCCACCGCCGGGTGGTCGGGCGAGGCGCCGACGTCGGCGCCCGCCAGCAGGGTCCCCGATTCGTACAGTGCGGTGTCCTCGACCCCCTTCGCGACGACGGCGGGGGTCAGCTGTTGCCAGGCGGCGACAGCCTCCCAGCCGATCGTGCCCCAGTCCGTCGAACCCGTGAGGACGGACATCACCTGGTCCAGGGCGGCTCCTTCTCGCTCCGAGAGCTCCGGCCGTGCCGAGGCGGCAGCATCCGCCAGCTCACGGCGATCGACCGAGGTGATCCGCTCGCCGGGGCGTCGGTAGGTCCGGTACACGTCCAGGTGCGCGATGAGCTCCTGGACGGCGACGGAGATGTCGGCCGGGTTGGTGCTTCTCGCAAACGTCTGGGGAATCGCGCGAGTGATCCGGCTGCTCGCGTACCCGAGCCGGCCGGGGAACAGCTCATCGATGACGTGCCGCTTCGCCTCGACCGCACGCTCCCGGAACGAGCGCTGGTCATTCGTCGCCTTGGCGTTCGCGGCCGCGACGGCTCGTGCACCCTCAGAGCTGATGAACAGGCCGGTCACGAGGGCGGCGAACTCGTACCCCGTCGTGCCGTCGACCGGCCAAGGGGGAAGCGACTCGTCACGTCCGAGGATCTTCTCGACGAGGATGACCGGCAGGTCGCCGTGGTGCGCGGCGGCGCGACCGAGCAGCTCGGTCAACATCGCCAGGTAGTAGGCGGGATCCCGCAGGCCGTCGATGTGGTCGACCCGAAACCCCGCAACTCGGGGATCGGCGGCGAGCTCGAGGACCAGCTGATGCGTGAGCTCGAAGACGTCGGGATCCTCCTGCCGGATCCCGATCAGGTCGTTGATGTCGAAGAAGCGGCGGTAGTTGACCGCATGGCCGGCGCTCCGCCAGTCGACGAGCCGGTAGTGCTGGTGGGAGAGCAAGAGCTCCAGCTGACGGCGTGCGACCGGTTCCTTCACGTCGTCGGAGTGGGCCAGCTCCGCCGCCAGGTCCTCGTCGTCGGCCGGGTCGAACGGCAGGTGCAGGTCATCGAGGGTGAGGGAGTAGCCCCACCGGGCGTCACGTGCCAGGCGAAGGCGGCCGGCATCGAGCACGGCCGCCAGCGGGCCATCCAGGAGCGGTAGCACGACCGCGTTGTCGGCCGCCTCCCACGCGATGTCGAAGACCGGGGCGTAGCGGGACCGTCGGCCGTAGCGGAGCACATCGGCGAACATCGGGTTCTCGACCGATGCCGCCATGTGGTTGGGCACGATGTCGATGAGCAGCTTCATGCCGCTTTGACCGAGCGCCTCGAGCAGCTGGTCGTACCCGGCCCTCCCGCCCAGCGCAGGATCGATGACGGTCGGGTCGACGACGTCGTACCCGTGGCTGCTGCCGGATCGTGCCTTGGTGATGGGCGAGACGTAGAGGGTCTCGACGCCCAGGTCGGCGAGGAAGGGGACGGCGCGCCGCACGCCGTCGAGTCCCAGCCCGTTCAGCTGCAGGCGGTACGTCGACCCGAGGTGTCGTTCGGCGGCGCGTCTCAACGCGGGTTCTCGTTGTGACACAGCAGCATCGTCGAATGCGCGGCAAGGTTCACGGCCGGCGTCCGGACCGCACGCTGACCCGGACGAGCGGTGGCGAACAGCTCCTCCCACACTCCTGGGCGCTCGATCTTCGGCAACGTGTAGGACTTGGGCGAGGTACCCGCGTTCAGCAGCCAGTACAGCGTCTCGCCGACGACGGCGCGGCCTCGTGCGTCGACCTCGTCGCCCGCGCGTCCCGGCATCAACATTCCGATCGACCGGTTGGACTCCTCCGCCCAGTCCTCGTCGGTCATCTGCTGGCCGTCCGGCCGCAGCCAGACGACGTCGGGGTCGCCGTTGACGGTCTCCGCCGCGCCGGCGAAGAAGTGGCGCCGGCGAAGAACCGGATAGCGCTGGAGGATCTGGATGAGCTCGCGCGTGAAGTCGTACAGCGACTGGGCGGGCTCGTCGATCTCCCAGTTGAGCCAGCTCGTCTCGTTGTCCTGGCAGTACGCGTTGTTGTTTCCGAACTGCGAGCGTCCGAGCTCGTCGCCCCCGAGGATCATGCGCACGCCTTGGGAGAACATGACGGTGGCGAGCATGTTGCGCTTCATGCGCTCGCGCAGCCGCTGGATGCGCACCGACTCCGTCTCGCCCTCTACGCCCCAGTTGTAGCTGAAGTTCTCAGCCGCGCCGTCCTGGTTGTCCTCGCCGTTGGCCTCGTTGTGCCGTTCGTTGTAGGTGACCAGGTCGGTGAGGGTGAAGCCGTCATGGCATGTGACGAAGTTGACGCTGGCGTACGTCGTGCGCCGGCTCGGCGCGAAGATGTCGCTCGATCCGGACAGCCGCGACGCGAGCTCCGGCACCATCCCCGGATCGCCGCGCCAGAACTTTCGGATGCTGTCCCGGTACTGCCCGTTCCATTCCGACCAGCCCTGCGGGAAGCGGCCGAGCTGGTAGCCGTCCGGTCCGACGTCCCACGGCTCCGCGATGAGCTTCACGGTCGACAGGATCGGGTCCTGCTGCACGATCTCGAAGAACGCGCTCGGCGGTCCGCCTTCGTCCTCGTATCCGCGGACGAGCACCGGGGCGAGGTCGAAGCGGAAGCCGTCGACGTGCATGTCGGTCACCCAGTAGCGAAGGCTGTCCATGATCAGTCCGACCGTCCGCGGATGCAGGATGTTGAGGCTGTTGCCGGTCCCGGTGAAGTCGAACATGAACCGGCGGTCTTCGGGGTTCAGCCGGTAGTACGCCGCGTTGTCGATGCCGCGCAGTGACAGCGTCGGGCCGAGGTGGCTGCCTTCAGCCGTGTGGTTGTACACGACGTCGAGGATCACCTCGAGGCCCGCACGGTGAAGCGTCTTCACCATCGACTTGAACTCCGAGACCTGCTCGCCGAGGCCGCCTTCAGTCGCGTATCCCACATGAGGGGCGAGGAAGCCGATGGAGTTGTAGCCCCAGTAGTTGGTGAGGCCGCGGTCGACGAGGTCGCGCTCGGGCAGGAACTGGTGCACCGGCATCAGCTCGACCGCCGTCACGCCAAGGGTGGTGAGGTGGTCGACCACCGGATCCACGGCGAGGCCGAGATAGGTACCGCGCAGCTCCTCGGGCACCTGGGGATGCCGCCTTGTCATCCCGCGGACGTGGCACTCGTAGATGACCGTGCGGTTCCAGGGCGTTCGCGGCGCCCGCTCGTCGCCCCATGTGAAGGCCTGGTCGACGACGACGCATTTCGGCATGGCGCCTGCGGAGTCGCGGTCGTCTCGGGACAGGTCGCCGTCGGGATGCCCGATCGTGTAGCCGAACAGCGCGTCACTCCACTTGATGTTCTCGGTCACGGCCTTGGCGTACGGGTCGATCAGCAGCTTGGCGGGGTTGAAGCGGTGGCCTTCACCCGGCTCGTACGGCCCGTGCACGCGGTAGCCGTAGAGCGTGCCCGGCCGGGCATCCGGCAGGTACACGTGCCAGACGTCGTCCGTGACCTCCGGCATCGCGATGGTCTCTGACGCCTCGGCGGCATCGGGCGCTTCGAACACGCACAGCTCGACCCGCGTCGCATGTTCGGAGAACAGTGCGAAGTTGACGCCTTCGCCGTCCCACGTCGCGCCCAGGGGGTACGGCGACCCCGGCCAGATCCGCATCATGCGGCCGCCTCGGCGGACTCGGCGAGGCACACCGCGAACCCCCACGGCGCGAGCGTCAGCCGGCCGTCGGCCATGACCACGCCGGTGTTCGCCTCACCCCCGTCCGGCGGCAACTCGGTGGAGTCCACGAGCCGATGCCACGTGCCGACTCCGGCCAGCACGACCTCGGTGGGGGAGTCGCTGAAGTTCAGCGCGGTCGCGACCTCGGCGAGGCCTTGACGGCGGTACACGACCAGCACCTGCGCGTCGAGGTAGCTCACCGACTCGTCGACGCCCGCCTCGCACAGCAAGGGACAGCTTCGCCGTAAGGCAAGGAGCACGCGGACCAGCGCGAGCATGCCGGCCCCTTCGTCCGTGTCGCGCTGCCGACGGTCGAGTCGAGCGTGCTCGAAGGTCGACGCGTCGGCTGGGTCGAGCTGGTCGGCCTGACGGCCGAACTCGGCCGCCCGGCCGCGGCGAACCGCGTCGAGCAACGCGCGGTCGCTGTGGTCGACGAAGTACGGAAAGGGCGCGGCCTCGGCGTACTCCTCGCCCATGAAGAGCATCGGCACGTTGGGGGAGAGCAGTGTCGCGGCAGCCGCCAGCCGCGCCTTGCGGGTGCCGACGAGGGTCGACAGTCGCTCCGCGCCCGCCCGGTTGCCGACCTGGTCGTGGTTCTGGGCGAACACCACGAGGTCCTCGGCCGGCGTGCTCGGCGCGTAGGTGCCGTGGCGGCGGCCACGGAAGCCGGAGTACTCGCCGCGGAAGACGAACCCGTGCGTGTAGGCGGTCGTGAGCTGTTCCAAAGTCCCGTAGTCCTGGTAGTAGCCGTCGCGTTCACCGGTCAGCACGGCGTGCAACGCATGGTGGAAGTCGTCGTTCCACTGCATGTCGAAGCCGAACCCTCCGATGTCCGGCGCGGCGACGAGGAGCGGGTTGTTGTCCGAGCTCTCGGCGATCGTGAACAGCCGGCGGCTGGTCTGCTCGGACAGCTCCCCGATGGCGGCGGTCAGCTCCCGCAAGAACGGCGAGGCGGTCGGATCCACGATGCCGTGCACGGCGTCGAAGCGCAGTCCGTCGACGTGGAAGTCGCGCAGCCACATGAGGGCGTTGTCGATGAAGTAGCGGCGCACCTCGTCCGAGCCCGCTTCGGAGAAGTTCATCGCCGCGCCCCAGGGCGTCGCGTACATCTCGGTGAGGTACGGCGCGTAGTGCTGATGCACTGCGCCTTCCGGACCGAGGTGGTTGTAGACGACGTCGAGGATCACGGCGAGGCCCTGCTCATGGCAGGCATCGACGAATCGCTGGAACGCGCGCGGCCCGCCGTACCCCTCGTGCACGGCGAAGGGAAAGACGCCGTCGTAACCCCAGTTGCGGCCGCCGGGAAAGGCGGCGAGCGGCATCGGCTCGACCGCGGTGATGCCCAGCTCGGCGAGCTCGCCGAGATGGTCGATCGCGGCGTCGAGGGTGCCGGCTTCGGTGAAGGTGCCGACGTGGAACTCATAGATCACGAGGTCTTGCCGGACCGGGGCGACGAAGGCTTGGTCATGCCAGGCGTAGTCATCCGGGTCGAACCCCTGCGAGGGTCCATGCACACCGTGAGGCTGCCGGCGCGAGGCCGGGTCGGCGTACGCGCGTCCGCCGGCGAGCACGAACCCGTACGTCGGCGGTTCGGTGGAGCCGCCGAGGCAGCCGCGGTGATAGCCGGTGCCATGAGGCTGGAGCGCGACGTCCTTGCTGGCCGGATCGTCGATCCGCACTGCGACCTTCTCGGCATGTGGCGCCCATACCAGGAACTTCCAGTCACCGTTGCCGAGCCGGGTTGCGCCGAGTTGTGTCACCCCGTGGCCTTGAAGGCGACGACCGAGAGTGGCGGAAGGGTCACCTCGACGCGGTGCGGGAAGGCGCCCCACTCACCGTCCTTGGCGACGACCGCGCCGAGGTTGCCGAGTCCGCTGCCGCCGTAGGTCTCCGCGTCGCTGTTGAGCACCTCGTCCCAGCGGCCGCCGGCCGGTACGCCCAGAGCGTGCTCGTACCGGGGCACCGGGGTGAGATTGAGCGCGACGAGTATGGCCTCACCCGACCGCGACCGCCGCAGGTAGCTCACCGTGCTCTGTGCGGCGTCGTCGTACTGCACCCAGCGGAACCCCTCGGGATCGCAGTCGAGCTCGTGCAGCGCTGCCTCGGCTTGGTACAGCCGGTTGAGGTCGGTCACCCACCGCAGCATTCCGGCGTGCTTCGGCGAGGCGAGCAGGTCCCAGTCGAGGGACTCTTCGTGCGCCCACTCGCGGATCTGGGCGAACTCGCCTCCCATGAAGAGCAGCTTCTTGCCGGGCTGCGTGTACTGGTAGCCGAGCAGCAGCCGCAGGTTGGCGAAGCGTTGCCATTCGTCGCCCGGCATCTTGCTGAGCAGTGAGCCCTTGCCGTGTGTGACCTCGTCGTGTGACAGGGGCAGCACGTAGTTCTCGGTGAAGGCGTACACCGCGCGGAAGGTGATCTCGCCGTGATGGTGCGTTCGGTGGATCGGGTCACGTTCGAGGTAGCTGAGGGTGTCGTGCATCCAGCCCATGTCCCACTTGAAGCCGAAGCCCAGACCGCCGCCCTCGACCGGCCGTGAGACTCCTGGCCATGCGGTGGACTCCTCGGCGATGGTCTGCACGTCCGGGTGGTCGGCGTAGACACCGGCGTTGAAGGCCTTCAGGAAGTCGACGGCTTCGAGGTTCTCCCTGCCGCCGTACTTGTTGGGCAGCCACTCGCCGGGTTGGCGCGAGTAGTCGCGATACAGCATCGATGCGACCGCGTCCACGCGTAGCCCGTCGGCGTGGTAGGTGCGCAGCCAGTGATCGGCGGAGGACGCGAGGAACGAGCGCACCTCGTGCCGGTCGTAGTTGAAGATCAGGCTGCCCCAGTCCGGGTGGAAGCCGAGGCGTGGGTCGGCGTGCTCGTAGAGGTTCGTGCCGTCGAATCCCGCCAGGGCGAAGGCGTCGCCGGGGAAGTGCGAGGGAACCCAGTCGAGGATCACGCCGATTCCGGCCTGGTGGAGCTGGTCGATGAGGAACATCAGGTCCTGCGGCGTTCCCTGCCTGGCACTCGGCGCGAAGTACGACGTGACCTGGTAGCCCCATGAGCCGTAGAACGGGTGCTCCATCACGGGCAGGAACTCGACGTGCGTGAAGCCGCACGACGTGAGGTACTCGATCAGCGGTTCGGCAAGGTCGCGGTAGCACAGCGGCTCGGTCGGACGTTGCGGGTCGCGCCGCCAGGACCCGAGATGGATCTCGTACGTCGACATCGGCGCATCGAGTGCGTTGCGGCGTCCCCGCGTCGCCATCCAGTCCGCGTCGTTCCACTCGTAGTCGAGGTCCCACAGGACAGATCCGGTCAGCGGCGGCACCTCGGTGCGGAAGGCGAAGGGGTCGGCCTTCTCCAGCACCAGACCGTTGCGCGTCGTGATCTCGAACTTGTAGATCTGTCCGCGCTTGGCGTTCGGCACGACGCCTTCCCAGATCCCGGAGCTGCCGCGTGGCTGCAGTGGCGACGATGAGCCCTGCCAGCCGTTGAAGTCGCCGATGACGCTGACGGCGGTCGCGTTGGGCGCCCACACCGAGAACGAGAATCCGCCTCGCTTTCCTTTGGGATGCGCGCCGAGGTGCTCGGCGAGCCGTCGATGCGAGCCCTCGTTGAACAGGTAGAGGTCCTCGTCGCCGAGCAGGCTGTACGGACGCCGCGTCGTCGTCGTCGTGGCCATTAGCGGTGCGCTCCCTTCGTGGCCGCCGCGAGACCGGTCATCAGTTCCCGCAGCGATTCGTCACCGGCGAGCTCCTCGATCGAGCGAGGGAGCCGCCGGCGCCAGTTGCCTGCCTCAGGACCCGTACCCGGTCGGTTGTCCGGCTCCACCTCTCCTTCGAGATCGGCGACGTCGACGAGGACGTAGTTCGCCGGGCCGCAGGCAAGCGAGTCCAGACAGATCCGCAGCGCCTCCGCCGGCACCCGGGTGCCGAGGGCGTCGGCGAGCGCGCGCTGTTCCGGAGCGCTCCAGTAGGCGGCGAACCGTGGGAGGTCGTGACTGCCGACGGAGGCGGCCGAAGGGCGCCGGGGCTGCGGCAGCGGATCGTCAGGCGTGGCGCCGAACCGCTGGATGAACAAGTGAAGAATCCCGTGGCGGTCCATGGCGCGCACGATCTCGGGGGAGACCGTGCCGAGGTCCTCGCCGATCACGGTCGCGCCGGCGCGGCGGGCTTCGGCCGCAACGATGGTGAGCAACTCGTCGTGCGGATAGCGGACGTAGGCCCCGGCCGAGGCATCGAACCCGATCGGGATCCAGTAGAGCCGCTGCATGCCGAGGATGTGGTCGATGCGGATCGTCCGGGCGTAGCGGAGGGCTACCCGCAGGGTGTCGATGATGTAGCGGTATCCGCTGGCGCGCAGGCGCTGCGGGTGCAGCGGTGGAAAGCCCCATGCCTGGCCCTCGGGCGCCATGGCGTCAGGCGGCGCGCCGACCTGGGCGTCGGCGAACAGATCCGGGTTGGCCCAGGTGTCGAAGCCCTCAGGATGTACGCCGACCGGCAGGTCGAGGTAGAGCCCGACTCCTACCTGGTCGCCGTGAGCCGCGGCTTCGGCGAGCTGCGTCGCGGCGGCGTACTGGACGAACCGGTGGTAGCGCGCGGTGCCTTCGTCGCCCTTCGCGCGGAAGTCGGCGTAGGCGCCGAGCTCGGGGTGTGCCGCGAGGTAACGTTCGAAGTCCTCGCGGCGTCGCCCGTCCGCGGTGTGCATCGCGGTGGCGCAGCGGTCCAGGGCGCGACGCTTGGCGGCCGCGACCGCCTCGTAGTCGACGCGCTCCCCCCGAACGACCTGTGGACCGGGACGCATCGATGTCGGCGGCTCACAGCCGGCACGCCCTGCCGCGTGCGCGACGTCGACGTACAGCTCGTTCCAGAACAACCGGCTGAGCGGCAGGTACGGGCTCGGGTCGATCGGGCTCTGCGTCGAGGTCGCGAACAACGGCAACGTGCCGATGAGACCCGCACCCCAGCTGCTCGCGAGATCAGCGAAGGCGACGAGGTCGCGGAAGGTGCCCACACCCCAGTCGTCGCGACCCCGAAGCGCGTACAGCGGAGCCGCCGCGCCGACCTTGCGGCTCGTCACTTGCTGACGGCGGGGCGGCTGTGGCGGTGGCGCGTCGCCACGGCCCACCGCGACCGGCCTGCGCGCGTCGGCACGCTGTTCCGCCTCGGCGAGGCGAAGCTGGTCGTGGATGGCGGCGGCGTTCGGCACCGGATGCCCGAGCGCGCCGAGCACCCCGACGAGGGTGTTGGTGCTCGCCCGCACCGTCGTGCCGTCATGGCCCTTGTAGCTGAGCTGTATGCCGCGCAGGCGGGCGAGCTTGCGGAGCTTGCGGCGCGTGTCGTCGGCCGTCACGAGGCGCTGCCGAGCAGCTCGAGGACGCCGCGGGCCGGCACGTCGATCCAGGCCGGCCGGTTGTTGGCCTCGTACCCGACCTCGTAGATCGCCTTCTCGAGCAGCAGGAAGTCGAGCAGTGCGGACAGCTCGTCGCGGTCGGCGGGAAGGAAGCCCCCCTCGCTCGCGGCCTCCAGATAGGACCGCAGGAACGCGCCGGTGATCGAGCGGTACCAGAGGGTGGTCAGCGGGTCGAGCCGCGCCTGTTCGTCGGCCAGCGTGAGATCGCGAGACAGGCGGGTGCCCGCGACTCGCGAGGCGTAGTGGAATGACCGGATCATTCCTGCGACGTCGAGGAGCGGCGGGCGCTTGAGCCGGCGGCTCGACAGCGGGCGGGCCGGTTCGCCCTCGAAATCGATGATCACGAAGTCCTTGCCGGTCCACAGCACTTGGCCGAGGTGGTAATCGCCGTGGCAACGGATCTTGCGCGCCGTGATGGGAGTCCCCATCGTCTCCTCGAGCCGCCGAATGATCTCGCCCTCGCGGGAGAGCAGCTCGCGCACGGCCTCACTCGGCTCGGAGATTGCGCGCGCGCTTCGCAGCGAACGGCGCAGGAGGCTTTTCGCGCCATGATGCAGGGACCGCCGGTCGACCGCGGTGAACGGCTCGGGGGCGAACCCTTCGTCGATGCTGCCGTCGGCGAGGGAGAGGTGCAGCTCGGCGGTCCGGCGTCCGAGCACCTCCGCCCAGTGCAGGTGCGGGCCGACGAGCGGGTGCTCACGGGGCGGGATGACGTCGGCCATGGCGAGCGGGTCGGGCGACGTGGTGATGCGCAGCTCGTCGGGCGCCGGGTGAGTGATCACCTCTTCGAGCACCCGGCTCAGCGCATCGAG
Source organism: Frankiaceae bacterium (assembly GCA_025929365.1). GTDB lineage: Bacteria > Actinomycetota > Actinomycetes > JAFAQI01 > JAFAQI01 > DASZTV01. Next base: position 25,462 of record JAICMG010000009.1, on the reverse strand, counting down.
GACGTAGCTCCAGCCGTCGCCTTCGTTGGCGACGTACTCCTGTGCGACTGCAATGGTGGCCGGCGGGTCGTCGCCCTCGGCGCGGTACTCGATCGAGCCGCCGAGCTTCGGGGCGTGCGGGAACCGTGCGGTCTCGGTGAGGAAGCCGCTCACCTCGACGTCGGGGTTCAGGCCTTCCTCGACACGCCTGATGACCTTGACGATGACGCGGTTGCCGATGATCACCGAGGTGTTGCTCTGCTCGACCGAGATCGGCACCCCCGGTGTGTCGGCGTCGATGCCCTCACGCATCCGTCGCAGCTCACGGGTCGGCGTCGACTCCAGGCGCCCGTGTGATCCGGCAACGTGTCGCCGGCGTCCCATCGCGGCGAGCAACGCCTTGGCGAACGGCGCCATCGTCAGGGCGTCATAGAGGACGCCTTCGCCATCGGCCGAACGGATCTCGCACATGACGCTGTCCGGCCGCCACTTGACGATCTCGCCGGCCTCGTCGCCGATGGCGTGACCGACGGCGAGGGCGTAGCGCTCGGGAAGACCCTGGTCGAACTGCACGTCGACGAAGACGAACGACCCGGGCGAGGCGCTCCCGCCGCCCGGCATCGGCGGGACGTCGATGAGATCGATGACCGCGGTCGAGCGGATCCGGCGTGACTTGTCGCGGAACCATCTCCGCGAGGCGAGGTACGTCGGCAGCACGCGGTTGATCGGGGCGCGGCCGTCGCCTCGGAGTGTGTCGTGCCACGGTCCGTTGACGACGAGCGGGGCGTGGCGCGGCTCGGTGGAGGTGCGCTGCTCCAGCGAGAACCAATAGAAGCCGTGGCCACCGAGGGTGATGAAGTACGGGAGGTCGCCGACCTCGGGGAACTCGGTGCTCCCGAACAGCTCGACCGGGATCGCGCCGCGGTGCTCGGCGAGGTCGAGCTCGACGGCCTGTGTGAACCGCGACAGGTTCACGACGACGAGGAGGGTTTCGTCGTTGTACCGGCGGAGGAACGCCAGCACCTTGCGGTTCTCCGGGAAGAGCATCTCGAGCGTGCCGCGCGCGAACGCCTGGAACCGGTTACGGAGCGCGATGAGACGGCGCATCCACCACAGCAAGGAGCTCGGGTTCTGCTCCTGGGCCTCCACGTTGACGGCTTGTGCGTGGTACTCGGGATCGATGATGACCGGGAGGTAGAGCCGCTGCGGGTTTGCCGCGGAGAACCCCGCGTTGCGGTCTGCGTCCCACTGCATCGGGGTGCGGACGCCGTTGCGGTCACCGAGATAGATGTTGTCGCCCATCCCGATCTCATCGCCGTAGTAGACGATCGGGGCACCCGGGAGGGAGAATAGCAGGCCGTTCATCATCTCGATCAGCCGGCGATCGTTGCCGAGCAGCGGAGCGAGCCGGCGGCGGATGCCGACATTGACCCGCGCCTGCGGGTCCTCGGCGTACACCTTGTACATGTAGTCGCGTTCCTCGTCCGTGACCATCTCGAGCGTCAGCTCGTCGTGGTTGCGGAGGAACAGGCCCCACTGGCAGTTGGCCGGGATCGGCGGGGTCTCGTTGAGGATGTCGACGATCGGGAACCGGTCCTCCTGCCGGGCCGCCATGAAGATGCGCGGCATCAGCGGGAAGTGGAACGCCATCTGACATGCCTCGCCGCCGGCGAGGTACTTCACCGCGTCCTCGGGCCATTGGTTGGCCTCGGCGAGCAGCATGCGGTCGGAGAACCGCGCGTCGATGTGGCGGCGCAGGTCCCGCAGGAACGCGTACGTCTCCGGCAGGTTCTCGCAGGTCGTGCCCTCGCGTGAGTACAGATAGGGGACGGCGTCGAGCCGCAGCCCGTCTACGCCCATCTCCAGCCAATAGTCGACGACGTCGAACATCGCCTGGCGGACGTGCGGGCTGTCGTAGTTCAGGCTCGGCTGATGGGAGTAGAAACGGTGCCAGTAGTAGGCCTTGGCAACAGCGTCGAACGCCCAGTTGGACGTCTCGAAGTCCTGGAAGATGACCCGCGCGTCGGCGTACCGGTCCGGGGTGTCGCTCCACGTGTAGAAGTCGCGGTACGTGCTGCCCGGTGGCGCCATCCGCGCCCGCTTGAACCAGGGATGCTCGTCGGAGGTGTGGGCGAGCACGAGCTCCGTGATCACCTTGATGCCGCGGGCGTGAGCGCCGCGCAGGACCGCCCGGAAGTCGCGCAGCGTCCCGTAGGACTCGTGCACCTTGCGGTAGTCGGAGATGTCGTAGCCGTCGTCGCGCAACGGCGAGGGATAGAACGGCAACAGCCACAGCGCGGTGACGCCGAGCTCCTGCAGGTAGTCGAGCTTGCCGAGCAGGCCCCTAAAGTCGCCGATGCCGTCGCCGTCGCTGTCGGCGAACGCGCGCACGTGCACCTCGTAGATGACGGCGTCCTTGTACCAGGTCGCGGTCTCGGCGTCCGCCGCAATGACCGGCGCCGCGGTCATGGGGTGCCGCCGGGCGATGCCTCGATCCGGAAGATGTGTGCCGGGGTCACGTCCGGGTCGAGCATCACGAAGTTGTGCGGGCCCGACCAGGTGTAGCGCGCACCGGTGAGCAGGTCGTTGACGTCGTACGACGCGCCGTCCGCGATCCCGATTGCGCCGAGGTCGAGATCGACCCACGCCGACTGGCGGTACTTGTCGTCGAGGTTCGCGATGACGAGAACGGGCGCCGCTGAGAGCCCTTCGGCCGGCTCGCACCGCTCAGGAACCGTCTTCGAGTAGGCCATGACGGCGTCGTTGTCGGTGTGGTGGAACCGCAACGTGCGGTCGTACTGCAGGGCCAGCTGCGAGTGGCGGATCTCGTTGAGCGTTGACAGGAACGGCGCGAGGCTGGCGGCGCTGTCGATGTCGTGGTGACGGAGCTGGTACTTCTCGCCGTCGAGGTACTCCTCGGAGCCTTCGTGCCTGGGTGCGCGCTCGCCGAGCTCGAAGACCGGCCCGTAGATGCCGTAGTTCGCCGCGAGCGTCCCTGCCAACAGGGCGCGCATCGCGAACGTACGGCGGTCGCCTCGCTGCAGCTGCTCGGTGAGGATGTCCGGGGTGTTCGGCCAGAAGTTGGGCCGGAAGTAGTCGGCGACGTCGGTCTGGGTGAGCTCGGTCAGGTATTCCTCGAGCTCCCATTTGGCGGTCCGCCACGAGAAGTAGGTGTACGACTGCGTGAAGCCGAGCTTTGCGAGCCGCTTCATCACCTTGGGCCGGGTGAAGGCTTCGGCGAGGAACAGGACCTCGGGGTGCGTCTCGTGCACCGTCGGGATCAGCCACTCCCAGAACGGGAACGCCTTGGTGTGCGGATTGTCGACCCGAAAGATGCTGATGCCCTGGCCGATCCAGAACTCGACGACGTCGTGCAGCGCCTCCCAGAGGTGCTGCCAGTCGGGGGAGTCGAAGTCGAGCGGGTAGATGTCCTCGTACTTCTTCGGCGGATTCTCGGCGTAGCGAATCGTTCCGTCCGGCCGGTGCTTGAACCAGTCGGGGTGCTCCCTCACCCATGGGTGGTCCGGTGAGCACTGGAAGGCGATGTCGAGCGCGACCTCGATGCCGCCGTCGCGCGCGGCGCCGACCAGCTTGGTGAACTCGTCGAGCGTTCCGAGATCCGGGTGGATCGCGGTATGCCCACCCTCGGCAGCGCCGATCGCCCACGGGCTCCCGACGTCGCCCGGCTCGGCGACGACGGCGCCGTTTCGGCCCTTGCGCTTGGTCGTCCCGATCGGATGGATCGGCGGAAGATAGAGCACATCCACGCCGAGCCGTCGGACATAGTCGAGCCGGTCGACGACGTCGAGGAAGGTGCCGTGGCCCCCGTCGGCGGTCGCCGTCGAGCGAGGGAAGAGCTCGTACCAGGTGCTGAACCGGGCGCGTACCCGATCGACCCACACGCCGTACGTCGCCGAGCTGGCGGCCGCCGCCGCCGAGTAGCGCACGACGAGTGCGCCGAGCTCGTCGAAGTCGGCGTCGCCCGGACCCGGGATGTCGCCGGTGCGGACGCGAGCCGTTAGCTCGACGAGCCGCTTCTTGTGTTCGGCGCTCGCGCGGGTCGCGGCGTCCTCGGCGAGCCGCGCGCCGACCTCCAGCTCCCCGGTGATGTCCTGGCCCGCCGCGGCGCGGGCGCGAAGATCGCGCAACCACGATCCGAAGGCGTCCACCCGGGCCCGGACCTGGAAGACGTAACGTCCCACCTGGTCGGGGCAGAACGAGGCGCGCCAGCGGTCGTTGACCTGCGGCTGCATCCTCACCTGCTGCCAGGCGCGCTCGCTCTCGGGGCGGTAGAGGACGTCGACCCGGAGCTGGTCGTGACCGTCGACGAAGGCGTCGGCAAGGACCTCGACTGCGTCGCCCACGGTCGCCTTCGCGTCGTAGCGTCCATCGTCCACCCGCGGTCGCACGTCTTCGACGACGGGGCGTGGCGGAGCCTGCTTGGCGGCGATGGTCCTCACTGGGTGGCGACGTACCCCGCTTCCGCCGACACGAACGCGTTTGGGAGGCCGCGCCGCGGGTTATTCATCAGTGGGGCTTCGTAGCGACTGGCTGAAACGCGCGGGGCTCCAGAGATCGGAAGGCCCCGCTGTGGTACCTGGCCACACCGGGGCCTTCCGACGTCCGGGGCCCGCGACGATCTAAGGTTCGGCTATGACCGCGGGGGCCGGCGCGGCGGCGTCGCTTCAGCTGCGGGCGGTGCCGAGCCACAGCGAGCTGGACGCGGGTCGCGGGCTGGTCCGCATCGCGCCGTCAGTGCTTCAGGCGCTCGGTGCGCGCCCGTACTCAGTGGTGAAGCTGAGCGGTGCGAAGGTCACGGCTGCCCTCGTTGCACAGAGCGACGCCGGGCAGGACCCCGGATGCATCCTGGTCGACGAGCTGATCCTCGGGAACCTTGGTGTGACGGATGGGACGGCGATCACCGTCGAGGTCGTGCCGTCGCTCGCCGCCGACCGAGTCGTGCTGTCGGGCCCGGCCCAGGTGATGTCGCTGCTCGCGCCGCAGACCGCACGGCTTGCGCTACTGGGCAAGGTGGTCTCGACCGGTGACAGCGTGTCGTTGCTGCAGCAAGACGTCGCGCTGCCCGAGGGCGCCACCACGGATCTGCTCGACCAGGGGCGCCAGCAGATGCAGGCGCTGTTCGGTCACGCCTGGCAGGGGATGGTGCTGACGGTGGTGGCCTCACCCGCCGTGCCGGCAGTCGTGACGATGACCACCGAGCTGGCGTGGGCGGATGCGAGCCAGCCCGTGGCCGGGACGCCCGCGCCGGTGACGACCGTGTTTCCGGCGACGGGGTCCCCGGTCCCGGCCGGGATGCCACCCCCTACGGGTACGCCGCTCCCCAGCGCCGCGCCGGCCGCGCCGGTCGCGCCGACCACGGCGATCCCGGACCTGCCGGGCGCCGAGCAGCAGGCGAAAGACCTGCGGGAGCTGCTCGATGTCGGCCTGAACAACCCGGACCTGCTCAAGAAGCTCGGTTCGACGCCGTCACTCGGGGTGTTGCTCTCCGGCCCGGCCGGCGCGGGCAAGAGCACTCTTGTCCGCGGCATCGCCGGCGCCTTACAGCTCACCGTGCGAATGGTGTGGTGTCCGCAGCTGGCCTCTCTCACGCCCGACAGCGCTGCCGCCCAGATCGCCGGCCTTCGCCAAGGTGGCCTCTCCGACCAGGGCGCGCGTGAGGTCCTCGTGCTCGACGACGTCGAGGCGGTTGCGCCCGCCGACGGCAACGGTCCGCTCGGTGCGACAGTGGTGGCGGCGGTGCGCGATCTGATCGCCGTGGGCCGCGCGGTAGTCGCCCTGACCGCCGTACCGGACAGCGTCAGCGCCGACCTCGTGGCACCAGGCATGCTGTCGCACCACATCGAACTGGGGCTTCCGGACCAGGCCGCTCGCCGCGCGATTCTGAACGGGCTGTGCCGGTCACTCGCCGTTGCCCCGGACGTCGGCTTCGACGACCTCGCCGCCCGCACGCCCGGCTTCGTGCGGGCTGACCTGCTGTCGCTGGTGAACGCCGCGGCGCTGCAGGCCGCGGCTCGGGAGAAGCACGCCCCAACCGGCGACCCCAAGGTCACCGCCGCGGACTTCTCGGCTGCCCTTGCCACGGTGCATCCGTCGAGCATGGACGGCCAGGCGCTCGACGCCGGGCAGGTGGGGCTGGCGGATGTCGGTGGCCTCGCCGACGTCAAGCAGGTGCTCACCGAAGCGGTGATCTGGCCGATCGTCTATCCGGACACCTTCGCCCGGATGGGAGTCGCGCCGACCCGAGGCGTCCTGCTCTACGGCCCGCCGGGCTGCGGCAAGACCTTCATCGTCAAGGCGCTGGCGCACGACGGGCGGGCGAACATCCTGTCGGTCAAGGGCGCCGAGCTGATGAGCAAGTGGGTGGGGGAGAGCGAGGCCGGGGTCAGGCAGCTGTTCGCGAAGGCGCGAGGCGCCGCGCCGAGCCTGGTCTTCCTCGACGAGATCGACGCGCTGGCGCCGGTTCGCGGCGGCGGGGAGGACCAGGTCGGTGACCGCGTGGTCGCGGCGCTGCTGACCGAGATGGACGGGATCGATGTCCTCAAGGGCGTGGTGGTGATCGGCGCGACGAACCGGCCCGACATGGTCGATCCGGCGCTACTGCGCCCCGGTCGCCTCGAGCGCCTGCTGTTCGTCCCGCCGCCCGACGAGGCGGCACGCGCCGAGATCTTCCACTCCTCGTCGGCGCACACGCCGCTCGATCAGGGTGTGGACCTCGACGCCCTGGCCAAGCGCACCGAGGGGTACTCCGGTGCCGACTGCGCGGCTGTCGTGCGACAGGCGGCGCTCGCCGCCATGCGACGCTCGATGGACGCGCCGTGCGTGACGGCCGCGGACTTCGACGCCGCGCTCGCCGCGGTTCACCCGTCGCTCGATGCCGCTCAGGTCGAGCAGCTGAAGGACTTCGCCGCCCAGCGTGAAGCGGGCGCCTCACGGACTGATTTGTGAACCGCTATCCGGTCCAGGCTCCGGCCAGCAGTTCACAAACCGGGGTTGGTCAGCGCTGGCTGAAGCGGAACGGCTTCGGCGGTGCGGCGAGGGAGGCGCGCGGGCAGTTGGCGAGCGAGAGGCCGCCGAATTGGAGGGCTTCGTCGCAGAGGGACGTCACCGTCCATCCGCGCTCGGTGCCCAGCCTGGTCACCGTGGCGCGGAAGACCGTGATCTCGTATCGCGTCGGAGTGCCGTACGCGACCTGAATCGTCCCGATGAGCTTGTCCTCGTTCGGCCCGTCGTAGCGACGCCAGATGCTGGGATCGGCCAGCCAGACCCCGCCGTTGCGGACGTCGCGCACGGACATCTCCACCAGGACGCTTCGCGCGGCATCCTCGGGAATGATCGCTGACGGGCGGATCACCTCGGTGACGGAACCCTCTTCGCCCATGGCCTCGGAGACCATCGTCTCCAGCAGCTCCATCGCGTCGGTGCTGCTGGTGCGCGCCTCGGTGTCCATACCGATCACTCTCGACCGGAAGCCCGCATACCGAAATAGTCAATCCGCACTAAATCGACGCTTCCATCTCCTTCTTCAGTGCCTCCCAGTTGGTCTGGAACTGCTTGCTGATGATGCGCCCCATCATCGGTGCGAAGAGCTTGAACAGACCCTTCGGCTCGGTGCGCATGACCGCGTCGAGCCGGGTGCCCGAGGTGGTGGGGGTGAGGGTGACCTCGTCGTCGAAGCTCATGCCACGACCCTCGCCGTGAATGGTCAAATGCTGCGGCGGTTCGTAGCGAACCAGCGTGCACGAGACGGACCCCGCGCGTGCGTAGGTGCCGCGAAATGTGCTGCCGGGCCCGACGTCTCCGTCGGAGGTCAGGACGATGTCAGATGCGCCGGGCAGCCACTGGGGTTCGTTTCGCACGTCGGCGAGGTAGTCGAAGATCTCCTGAGGTGTCCGACCGATCTCGATTTGTCCGCGAGCCTCGAGCATGCCCCGATTATGGTGGTCTGATGAAGATTCACGTCGTCGTCCTGTTGGGCGCCGCGGCTACTGTGCTCGGGTCGGTGTCCGCGGCGAGCGGGCTGACCGTGGGCCCCGCCCATCACCGGACGGTTGAGGCAACTGTGGCCGGCGCGGTCACCAGCTTGTCGGTGAGCAACGATGTCGGCGACATCGTCGTGATCCCGGGCTCGGTGACGCGGATCGTGGCGACCGAGCAGTACACGTTCAATGCGCCCACGGTGCGTCACTCGCTCCGCAACGGCGTGCTCTCCGTCATCGCGCGATGCCCTCGGACGGCGGGCCCGGTGGATGTCGGGCTGAACGACTGCGCGGCCGATCTGGTCATGACCCTCCCGCGGGACGTAGCGGTCGACGCGATGGACAGTGTCGGCGACATCCGGGTTCGCGACCTGCGCGGGAACGAGTCGCTGCGCAGCGATGTCGGCGACATCGTGGTCGACCGCGTTACGGCCTCGAGCATTCGGGCCAGCTCCAGCGACGGTGAGCTTCGGCTCAACGCGGTGCGCGCGCCCACCGTGAATCTTCGCAGTGACTCCGGCGACATCCGTGCGGATCTTGCCGCGATGCCGCGCGCGGTCGTCGCCCGTAGCTCGGACGGCGATGTCTCCCTCACGCTGCCGGCGGGGACATACGCCGTCGATACGCACACCGACGACGGCACGACTCACGTGCGCGGGATCACCGATCGGTCGGATGCTCAGCGCAGCGTCTCGGTACGAACCTCTGACGGAGACATTCGCATCGACGGCCGGTGACCGCCGGTCCTCCTAGTCCGGCACCGACCAGGCGATCCTGGTGCCGACCCCTCGCGCCCCGAGGGCGATGGTGAGCTCACCGCCCAGGGCACTTGCCCGGGTCGCGAGGTTGGCCAGGCCACTTCGCCGCGTGACCGCAGGATCGATCCCGCGGCCGTCGTCGTCCACGACCACAGACACCCTGCCGTCCTCGATCGCGACGGCCACGTCGATCGTTGCCGCACCGGCGTGACGTAGCGCGTTCGACAAGCCCTCGCCCACCACCGCGAGGACGTGCGGCCGGATCCGGTCCGAGATCTGGGTGCCGGCCGGACCGACGTAGCGGGTGCGGACCTTGATCTCGCTTCCGGTGACCGCCCGGTCGACGACGTGCTGTACGTCGCGGCGAAAGTCATCAGCGAGCACCGGCGCCTGCAGCTGATAGATGGCTTGGCGCAACTCGCGGATCGTGCCGTCGAGATCGTCGGCCACCGCGGCGAGCCTCGATCGAGCGGTCTCGCTGTCGATCATCGGACTGGTGCTCTGCAGCGTCATCCCGGCCGCGAACAACCGCTGGATCACGAGGTCGTGGAGATCCCGCGCGATCCGCTCGCGCTCCTCGAGGATGGCGATGCGCTCGCGGTCGAGCTGACTGGCCGCGAGCTGAAGCGCGACGCCGACCTGACCGGCGAAGCCGACGACATAGTCGAGGTCGAATGCAGCCAGTGCCGCGGCGTCACGCGGGTAGGCGACCACCAGCACACCCAGCTCGGCGTGCTCGTCGTCGATCCCGAGCGGGGCGATGAGGCAGTGACCGGTCCTGGCGCGGATGTCCTCGGGAAGGTCGGGCACCGGGTACCCGCTGTCGATGTCCTCGAGCACCTCGGCTTGTCGATCCGCCGCGACCCGGCCCGCGATGGAGGTCCTCGATGGCAGCGTGCTCCCGACCAGCGCCGGCTCGGTCGACGCCGCGACGACGAGGTCATCGGACGGACCGGGCAGGATCAGCGCGGTAAAGACGGCACGGGAGGCTTGCCGGGCCTCGCTCACGACGAGAGCTATGAGCTCGTCCTCCGTGGCGCCGCGCAGTACTGCGCCGCGGACCTCGCTCGACGCGACCAGCCACATCGAGCGCCGTCCCTGCGCTTCGAAGAGCTTGGCGTTCTGAATCGCCACGCCTGCCGCTGACGCCAGGGCGACGACCAGCAGCTCGTCCTCTTCGGTGAACGATCCGCCGCCACGCTTGTCCGCCATGTAGAGGTGGCCGAACTCCTCGTTGCGGGTGCGGACGGTCACCGCGAGTACGCCGAAACGGGACGGGTCGGTGCGGATCTCGGCAACTCGCTCCAGGCTCATGCCGGCCGCCACCACCTCGGACAGCGCGCCAGTGTCGGGCGCCAGGACGTCGAGCGCCGCGGCGTCTGCGCCCACGAGCTCGCACGCTGCCGTGACCAGTCGCTCGATCATCGCCGAGAGGCTGAGGTCCTCCGAGATCGCCAGCACGGCATCGAGCAACCCGCGCAGGCGGGCGTTCGTGCCGACGTGCTCGCTCCCGCGCTCGACCAGAGCGTCGGTCGCCCGGCGGAGCAGGTAGCCGACCCGGCCGCGCTGCGGCGCCTCCACGTGGAACCCCGCCGTCTCCTCGGCCACAGACGCGACCCTAGCGAGGGCAGCGGCGATGCACAGGGCGCGTCCGACCGCATTGCGGACTTTGGTCCCGACCCATCGGGGCACTCCGTACCTGTTGGGCGCGAACGGCAGCGCACAGCCTGGAAGGCGATGAACCTCCTACAGACCACACCCTGGGATGTGCTCCCCACCAGCGAGTGCCTCGTCGGCCTCCGGTCGCAGCGCATCGGGCGGATCGCGCTCAGCGTCGATGCGCTGCCAGCGGTGCTGCCCGTGTATTTCGTGCTTGACGACAACGCGGTCGCCTTCCGGACCCGTTCAGGCGGTGTGCTCGACCGGCACTGCCGCAACACCGTGGTGGCATTCGAGGTCGACAGTCACGACGCGGCTCGCCGGGAGGGATGGAGCGTCATGCTCGTGGGCACCGCCAACGTGCTCGGGACGAGCACCGAGTTCGCCGAGCTCACGGCCGAGCTCGACCGCATCGGCGCCCCCGCCGGTGACGTGCTGATCAGGATCGAGCCGGGCAGCTTGACGGGAAGGGCACTGTCACCCCCTACGGTGTGATCATGACCGCACCGATCCGGGTGTTCTTGTGCGACGACCACGAGGTCGTCCGCCGTGGCGTCAAGGACATGCTCGAGAGCGAAGGCGACATCGAGGTCGTCGGGGAAGCCTCGTCCGTCGCGGAGGTGCTCGGCCGGGTGCCTGCGCTACGGCCGGAGGTCGTCGTCCTCGACGTGCGGCTTCCTGACGGCAGCGGGATCACCGCGTGCCGCGAGCTGCGGTCGGCGCTGCCCGACCTGGCCTGTCTGATGCTCACCTCCTTCGCGGACGACGAGGCGATGCTCGACGCGATCATGGCGGGCGCTCAGGGCTTCGTGCTCAAGCAGATTCGCGGCTCCGATCTCGTCGGAGCGGTCCGGACCATCGCCAAGGGTGGCTCGCTGCTCGATCCCACCGCCACGGCGCGGGTGATGGAGCGGCTGCGCGCGCACGGCCAGACGCAGGATCGCCTGTCGGGGCTGTCCGAGCAGGAGCGCAAGGTCTTCGAGCTCATCGGCGAAGGCCTGACCAACCGGCAGATCGGCGAGCGGCTGTTCCTCGCCGAGAAGACCGTGAAGAACTACGTGTCCAACGTGCTGTCGAAGCTCGGTCTCGAGCGTCGCACCCAGGCTGCCGTGCTCGCGCACGACGTGGCCCGCCAGTCGATCGAGTAGCGGCGCTCCTCAGCTTCGTACGACGACGGTCCCGGACGACCCGGAGCACAGCTCGGCCGCCCGGTCGAGCGCGCCGATCGCGGCGAACGAGCCGCCGGATTCGACGAAGTCGCAGGCGGCCGCGATCTTGGGTGCCATCGACCCCGCCGGGAACTGCATCGCGCGCAGCTCCCGTGCGGTGATCCGGCCGATCGGGCGGGCGTGCGGGGTCCCGAAGTCGAGGTCGACCGCGGCAACATCGGTGAGGAGCAACAAGACGTCGGCGCCGAGGTGGCGCCCGATCAGCGCCGCGGCGCTGTCCTTGTCGACGACCGCCTCGACACCCGCCAGACCGTGCTCGGACCGGACGACCGGTACGCCGCCCCCGCCCGCGCACACCACGAGCGCTCCGCTGTCGACGAGGGTCTTGATCGAGGCCAGCTCGACGAACTCGACCGGCGACGGAGACGCCACAACCCGGCGCCAGCTCTGGCCGTCGCGCTTGACGGTCCAGCCGTACTCGACCGCCATGTGCATGGCCGTCGCCTCGTCGTAGGTCTGTCCGATGAACTTGGCCGGCGCGTGGAAGGCTGGATCCTGGGGGTCGACGACGGTCTGCGTCAGCACGGTGACCACCTGACGGCCGGGGAGCTCGTTGGTGAGCTCGCGCTGCAGCCAGTAACCGACCATCCCTGCGGTCTCCGCGCCGAGGACGTCGAGAGGGTACGGAACCGCGAGTGAACCGTCGCGCTCGCTCTCGAGCGCAAGCATCCCGACCTGGGGCCCATTGCCGTGGGTGACGACGACGTCATGGTGGCGCGCGAGCTCGGCGATCGAGGCTGCGGCGCGGCGGATGTTGTCCTCTTGGATGCGGGCATCGGGGTGCTCACCGCGTCGCAGCAGTGCGTTTCCGCCGAGCGCGACGACGATTCTCACATCGCCAGCATCGGCCTCGCATCACGGTCGATCAAGGCGTACGGCGCGATGGACGATTGGCCGGACAGGTCGGGACTTTTGACCCTGCTCGCGACGGTGCAGGCAGCGAGAGTCTCAGCGTGTGGCGATCGACCTGAACCCGCGGCCCGCGGCGCCCAACCGCGTGCTCGCGAGCGTCCAGCGGTGCAGCCGATCGCCCCTGCGCGCTTCGGCGGCGCGACGCGCGGCGGTCGTCGCCTACGTCGAGGCCGGCGCAAGTGAGGCGGCACTTCGCATCGCATCCGAGGGGGCTGCGATGCGACGTGCCTCCCTCGTCGTCGCACCGCTGCAACCGCGTCGCCGCCTACCACCTTCTCCGGCGCGACGACGACACGAGCATGTGACGGCGACGCGCGAGTCGCTAGACGGGGGGTAGTGCGGCCCGCAGCGCGTCGAGCTGGGAGATGCGGAACTGTCTCGTGACCGGCGCCTTCGGGGCGACGGCGTCGAAGCCGTGGAACGCGCCGGGCACGACCTCGAGCTCGCACTTGACGCCGGCGGCCCGCAGCCGCTCCGCGTAGGCGAGGTTCTCGTCGTGGAACAGGTCTTGCGTGCCGATTCCGATCCACGCCGGTGCGACACCCGCGAGGTCATGATGGCGGGCAGCCGCCGCGTAGCCGTCGATCTGGTCATCACCAGGCTCTAGACCGGTGTAGCAACGCCACCCGTAGGCGTTCGCCCGGTTGTTCCACAGCCGGAAGCCTCGCTGGTCGATGTCGCGCCGCATCGCGGTGCGATCGTCGATCATCGGATAGGCGAGCAGCTGCAACACGGGAGTGATGGCGGCGCGGTCACGAGCCAGCAACGCGAGCCCGGCGGCGAGACCACCGCCTGCGCTCGCGCCGCCGATCGCGATTCGCGAGGGGTCCGTGAACGGCTGCGCCGCGAGCCATGCAAGCGCGTCGTAGCAGTCTTCGAGCGGAATGGGATAGGGAAACCTCGGTGCCAGGCGGTAGTCGACCGCCGCGACCGTCACCCCGAGGTTGCGCGCGACCTGCGCGCAGAGCGGGTCATCCTGCGACGCCGTGCCGAGCACGTAGCCGCCGCCATGAATCCAGAGAAACACCGGTCCCGGTGTCTGCTGCTCTGCCGGTGTGTGCAGGCGGATCGAGATGTGGTCCAGACGCACGATGCTGACGCCAGGCGGGGTGCGGCGCATGAGGATCGGCTGAAGCGTCCTCGCGAACGCGGCGCTTCGCGGCCCGATCCCGCCTCGCGGCAGAAACCGTGCGGCACGTTGCAGGTCGGGGTGGATCTCCTCGGCGGCCATCGCGGAGATTATGACGCCGCGAGAGCGGCCGCGCAGACGCCGCCGTCGCGGCCGGGCTCACTTCCTGACGACGAGACGCGAGGCTTGTGCCGGTAGGTCGGCGTAGGTCACGATTCCCGGCCGCGCATCAACGACAGCGGGGATCGCGTTGACGACCGGCATTGCCGTGATCACGGACCCGATCGCGAGCATCTCCTCCAGCGACATCGACTCGAAGTCCTGTGGGAGGACCTCGGCGCGGATGTTCACCTGCGGATGTCCGCGCACCTCCATCTGGTACGCCATCGCCACCTCCCATGCCGGGTCGAGGAATGGCGTGATCGTCCAGCGCACGTTGACCTCGATGACATCGGTGCCCTCGATCGAGCCGAACCACTTCGCATCGATCCCCGCGACCGTGCCCGCCTTCACATCGCGGTTGGCGACGTCGAGGTCGGTGGTTGTGTGGGCGAAGTCGACCTCGCAGCGAATGTCGTCGACCGCGGCCCGCAACAGCTCGGCGAGGGCCTCCACGGCATCGCCGAACGGCGCCGTGGCCTTCTCGATGTCCTTGTCGTGGCCCGGGTCGCCGGCCGGACGGCCCCAGCCGAGCTCGTCCTGGTTGGCGTCACCCGCCCAGGTGCCGATGTCGAAGGACTCGAGGATGCGGACGTAGTTCACCTCGCGGCAGACGCCGGAGGCGACGGCGGCGAGGTAGTCCGCGAAGCCGGGGTTGACGCCGCCGCCGAACAGGCTCGCGCCGCCGGCCTCCGCGGCTTCCTTCAGGGCGTTGCGCGCCTCCTCCCCGTAGGCACGCCCGGTGAGGAACGAGGCAGTCGACAGCACATTGATCCCGGCGCGCAACAGCGTCGTGAGGTGCTCGACGTCAGGATGCAACGGCATGTAGAGCACCGCGTCGGGCTTGAGCGCGATCAATGCGTCGATGTCGTCCGTCGCCGTGACACCGGTCGCGTGGTCGAGCTCGGCGAGCTCGGCGACGTCCCTGCCGACCTTGTCCGCGCTGAAGGCGTACAGCCCGACGAGCTCGAGATCGGGTCGCTCGACGACGGCCTTGACGGCCTGGCGCGCGACATTGCCGGTCGTCCATTGGACCACCCGAATCTTGCGGTCGCCGGATATCGACGTGCGGTCCCCGGCCTTGGACATCGTCCCTCCCGCTGTAACGATCGTTCCACGCAGCGTAGGGGAGACGCCGAGCAGTCGCTCAGCAGGGTCGCGGACTAGTACCGCGCGCGGAAGTGCGCTCGGATCGACTTGCCGAGGTTGGTGGGGCTCCCGTCGTACGACGAGATGATGGCCGGCCCGGACTTGCAGTTCCAGGTGTTCCACGCCCAGGCAAGGTAGGAGATGCCGTGCCGATCCGCCCAGCGCATGTATCGGCGGACATAGCCGCCCGTGCAGCTGTTGTCGCCGAGCTCGGTGGTCACCAACGGAACGTGACGGGCCACCTTGAGGTACTTGTGCTTCCAGCACGTGGCGTGATTGCACGCGGAGAAGTTGTAGACGTGCGCGACCGCGCCGAGCTGGTGCAGGGCGTCGTGCGGTTCGTGGGCGAGCCACTTCGACAGGTCGTTCGACCAACCGATCCCACCCGCGAGAACGATGTTGTCTGCGCCGGTCCCTCGCACGGCGTTGAGAAGAGCCTGCATCCCCACCGCCTGGTAGCCGTTGACGGTGCACCCGTTGAGCCAACATGACCAGCTCACACCGTGCGGTTCGTTGAAAAGCTCGAAGACCACGGCATGGTCGCCGCCGAACGTGTTGGCCACCGACGTCCAGAACGGCGGCGAGTGGTCGGCGTCCGGCATCGGCGACTGCCCCGTCGCGAGCGTGGCCCCCGGCGCGCTCCAATGCAGTTCGAGGTCGACGTCGAGGCCGTGATCCTCGAGTCGCCTGACGTAAGACCGGATCGCCGAGCGGTACGCCGCACCGCCGTAACGCGGCTTGACGCCGTTGATCCCGAGCCAGCAGTCCTCGTTGAGCGGTACTCGGACGATCTGGGGGTGCCACGACGTCATCGCGGCGATCGCCTTGTTGCCCACCGGGCCGTCGAAGATGCCCCACCCCTGGGCGCAGGCATATTCAGATCCCGAGTGGCTGAACCCGTTGAGCTGAACGGCCCGGCCGCTCGCGTCGACCAGGTGCCTGCCGGACACGCTCAGCTCGATCGGCCGAGCGTGGTGGTGAAGTGCGGAGGTCGAGGCGGGCGTGCCTGCTGTGACAGCGGTGACGACAGAGAGGCTGGCTGCCGCGACAATCACAGCGCCGAGCAGCGCTACGCGGGACCGCATCGGGAGCCTCCCTACCCAGTTGGCGGCGAATCCACCTAGCCGCCCTGACGGAAATGGGGCCCGGACGTCGTGTCCCAACCCGTTGGGCGTGCCGTCGCACGACGTGGTGAATGGCTGCTCTGCCCCCGCACATGTCGCTCGTCCACCAAGGTAAGCCCGCCTCGATACCGTCGTCCCGTGCCGACGCTGCGAGGGAAGCTGCGGTCCGCTGTCGTCGTGGCGGTGGCGTTGTCGCCGGTCCTCGTCGTCCGCGGGGTCGGTGGTGCCGCTGCGTCAGCCACAGGTGCGCCGGTGCATGGACTCACGGCTACGGCGGTCAACGGGCCGGGGGTCACGGTTTCGTGGCGCTGGCCGTCGTCAAGGCTGGTCACCAAGGCGGCCGTGAGATACGCGTACGGCCGTCGAGCGCCGCGCACCGCGACTGCCGGTGACTCGGCCGGCGTCGTGCCGCGCGGCAAGCATTCGGTGACCGTGTACGGCCTCGTGCCGACGTCGAGGTACTCCTTCGCCGTCTTCGCCAAGGGCCACGGCCAGACCGCGACGGCGGCGACCGTCACGGTGCTGACCGGCGACGTGCCGACCATCACGTCGACCTCGCTGCCGGACGGCACCGTTGGCGTGGGGTACACCGCTTCGCTCACCGTCGCGCACGGCACGTCCGGGTCGTGGGTGGTGTCGTCGGGCAGCCTGCCCCCGGGGCTGTCGCTGAGCGGCTCGAGGATCGCCGGTACGCCGACGACGGCCGGCGCGTCGTCGTTCGTGCTGCGCTACGCCGACGTGCACGGCGCGGTTTCCTATGCCGGCGTGTCGATCACGGTGAACGGTGCGCCGCCGCCGACCCCAAGCCCGACACCGACCTCGACACCGACCTCGACACCGACCTCGACACCGACCTCGACACCGACCTCGACATCGACCTCGACATCGACCTCGACACCGACCTCGACACCATGAAGCCCATGAAGGTGGTCGCCCTCGGCGTACATGTGGTCGACGTCCTCGTGCGTCCGGTGGAGGCGATCCCCGAGGGGCAGGGCGGTCAGCTCGTCGAGGAGATCCGGATGACCGCGGCCGGCACGGCGGGCGGCACCGCGATCACGCTTGCGAAGCTTGGTGCCGACGTGTGGTCAGCCGGTGCGATCGGCACCGATCCGTTAGGCGAGGTCCTGCTCGGCCTGCTCAGCAACTTCGGGATCGACACCTCGAACCTCGTACGCCGTGACGGCGTGCAGACGTCGGCAAGCGTGCTGCCGATCCGCGCTGACGGCTCGCGACCGGCGTTTCACGTGGTCGGTGCCAACGGCACCTACACATCCGACGATGCGCCGCGGGAGCTGATTGCGGGTGCCACGCACCTTCACATGGGCGGACCGGAGTTCATGGGCGGGGAGGGCGCCGCACAGGTGCTTGCGTTCGCGCGCGAGCGCGGCGTGGTGACGTCAGCAGACTTGCTTGCGCCGGGTGAGCAGCTGGCCGAGCTGATCGACTGGGTGGCGCCGATCTTTGCCCACCTCGACTACCTCCTGCCCAACGACGAGCAGGTGCTCGGCCTGACGGGTGCGACATCCGTGGACGAAGGATGCGCTGCACTCGTCGATCGCGGGATCGGCTGCGTCGCGGCAACCGTCGGCGCGGATGGCGCAGTCATTGCCTCTGCCGACGGCATCGAGCGTGTGCCGGCGTTCACGGTTGAGGTCGTCGACACGTCGGGATGCGGGGACGCGTTCTCGGCGGGCTTCCTGCGCGGCCTGTCGCTAGGCCGGTCGCCGCGTGACGCCGCGGTTCTCGGCTGCGCGACGGCCGGTCTGGTCGCGCAAGGGCTGGGTTCGGATCACGGCGAGTTCGACCTCGCGGCCGTCGAGACGTTCATCGCCCACGCTTAGCGCCGCCGCCGCGCGGGTTCGGTGATGGCAGGCGGGTCGTAACCGCGGTCCGCCTCGTGCAGCGTCACTCCCGGCGGCACGATCTCGTCGATCGCGTCGAGGATCTCGTCGGTCAGCGCGATGTCCGCCGCACCGAGCTGGGAATCGAGGTGCTCCATCGTGCGGGGGCCGAGGATCGCGGAGGTCACCGCGGGGTGGTTGATCACGAAGGCGATCGCCAGGTGGATCAGCGACATCCCGTGCTTGTCGGCGAGGATCGCCAGCGCGTCGGCGGCGTCGAGCTTGCGCTGGTTCCCGGGGATCGACAGGTCGTAGCGGTCCGGCAGCAAGGCGGCTCGCCTGCTCTCGTTGTCCGAGCCGTCCTTGCGCCACTTGCCGGACAGCCACCCCCCCGCGAGGGGGCTCCACGGGATGACGCCCATGCCGTACTGCTCGGCGACCGGAAGGACGTCGCGCTCGATGCCGCGCACCAGCAGCGAGTACGGCGGCTGCTCGCACACGAAGCGCTCGCGCCCTCGTTCGCGGGCGATGAACTGAGCTTCGACGATCTCGTGCGCGGGGTAGGTCGAGGTGCCGATGTAGCGGACCTTGCCGGCGCGGATCAGATCGCTCAGTGCGGCCAGCGTGTCGTCGATGTCTGTCTCCGGGCTCGGCCGGTGCACCTGGTAGAGGTCGATGTAGTCGGTCTGCAGCCGGCGCAGGGAGTTCTCGACCTCCTTGACGATCCAGCGTCGGGAGTTGCCCTGCTCGTTGGGGTCGAAGCTCATCGCGCCGTGAAACTTCGTGGCGAGCACGACGGTGTCGCGCTTGCCGATGAGCGCCTTGCCGACGATCTCCTCCGACTCGCCGGAGGAGTACATGTCAGCCGTGTCGATGAAGTTGATGCCGGAGTCGAGGGCGTGGTCGATGATCCGGATCGACTCGTTGTGGTCCGGCTCGCCCCAGGCGCCGAACATCATTGCGCCGAGGCACAGTGGGCTGACCTTCACGCCGGTACGTCCGAGGGTGCGCATCTTCATGATCGACACCCTCCCACCATGAGTGCTCCTCCCACCAGGGTCGTGATGGAGTAGTCGACGTGGGTGACGCGCTACGCGACGAGCTCCTCGGGAAGGTCGGCAAGCCGATGGGCTTGTCCGGGCCATCGCTCGCGCCGGACCCGGTCAACGTCCCGATGATCCGTCACTGGGTCGACGCCCTCGACGACCGCAACCCCGCGTACGACGAGCACACCGCCGCTGCCACGCGCCACGGCGGGATCGTCGCGCCGCCGGCGATGTTGCAGACCTGGACGATGGGCAGGCCGACGATCGAGGGGATCCGGGAACGCGGTGGCTCGGCCGGAGAGGTCGGCGTGGACAGCCCGCTCGCGGTACTCGCTGCTGCGGGATACACCGGGACGCTCGCGACCAACTCTGTGCTGACCTTCGACCGCTACCTGCGTCCCGGTGATGTGCTGTCCTCCGACACGGCGCTCGAGTCGGTGTCGGAGCGGAAGCACACGGGTCTCGGCAGGGGCTACTTCATCGCATGGTCCAACAACTTCTACGACCACGACGGGACGCCGGTCGGCAACCAGCTGTTCACCGTCTTCAAGTTCGCGCCGGGTCCGCCCCCCGATGGACCCCGCGAGGGCCGGGGGAACTCGGCGACCGAGCATCCTGCTGGCGAGCAGCTGCCACCCTTCGACCTCGATGTCACGGCAACGGTGGTGGTTGCCGGGGCGATCGCGTCACGCGACTTCATGCCGGTGCATCACGACCGCGACTACGCGGTCGCGCAGGGCGCCCCGGACATCTTCATGAACATCCTCACCAGCAACGGCTACGTGTCTCGCTACGTGACCGACTGGTCCGGCGGGGACTCGCAGGTGCGGCAGATCTCGACCCGGCTCGGTGGACCCGCGATCCCCGGCCAACCGCTGCGCTTACGCGGGCAGGTGCTGAGCGAGGCGCCCGCTGATGGCGAGCGCGTCATCAAGGTCGCCGTGCGCGCCGACACCGACTTCGGAAACCATCTGACGGCCACCGTCGAGGTCAGCCTTCCGCGCTGAACCCTCGTCGGTCCGCGGCACGTCCGGTTACCTGCAGGCGTGCAGGGAAGGCTCGCGCCTGGATGAAAGGACGGGCGCCATGTTGGCACTGACGAATGATGCGCGGCTTGCGATCGCAGGGCTGGTGCAGCCGGTCGACCCGACCGGCCACGGCGGGGTGCGCATTGCCGTTGAGCCCTCCCTCGACGGCGAAGGCCCGCAGCTCGGACTTGCGGTGGCGGCTGAGCCGGCGCCCGGTGACAGCGTGATCGACGACGAGGGCGTGCGGGTGTTCCTCGACATGGCGGCTGCCGAGCTGCTGGGAGATCGGGTCCTCGATGCCCGGATCGACCAGATCGCGCAACAGGTCGACTTCTACCTCGCGTAGCGAGGCCGGATTCGTCACGCCCCGGGCGAGCTGCCTCCCAGGGGTAGACGATCTTCCTGGTTGGACGCGGCCACCTGCCAGTGCGCGGACGTCTAGGTCACGGGGACGCACCTGAAGCTGTCGGTGCCGATGATGTGGCCACTCGGCGATGAGATTGGGGCCCATGCGTCGTCCTAGGGTCAACAAGTCGCCGGAGGTACAGAGATGCAGATCGTCGTCAGCGAGTTCAGCGCCCTCGATGGCGTCGTGCAGGCGCCGGGTGGCCCGGACGAGGACACCACCGGTGGCTTCGCCCACGGTGGCTGGTCGCATCCGTATTTCGACCCCGATGTCATGGGCCCGGTCATCGGCGAGTTCGCCGAACGGTGCGAAGCTCTGCTGCAGGGCCGCCGTACCTACCAGGTGTCCTCCGGCGCGTGGCCGGAGCGCGGCAACGACCCGTTCGCCGACTGGATCAACGCGACGCAGAAGTACGTCGTGACCGACACGCTGTCCGAGGACGACCTCACGTGGCACCCGACGACCATCATCCGGGTTGCGGACCTGGTCGAGGAGGTGAGCAAGCTTCGCGAGAAGCCGGGCGGCGACGTCTATGTCTACGGCAGCCTCACGGTGGTGCGCGCGCTGCTGTCAGCGCAGCTGGTCGACGAGCTGGTCCTCTTCGTCGAGCCGATCCTCCTTGGCGGCGGCAAGACGCTGTTCCCGACCGATGGCGAGGCGCGCAGGCTCGAGCTCGTCTCGGCGCAGACCGCGTCGACCGGCGTCCAGGTCTGCCGCTACCGCCCACTCAGGCAGTCGTAGCCGCTTTGCTCATGTCACCGAGGCCTTCTTGAACACGCGCAGCGAGAGCGCGGTGACCATTCCCGCCCACGCGCAGAGGACGAGCAGGCTCAGCGTCGCGGCCGTCGTGTTGCTCGAGACGCCCCAGATCGAGTGGAGTCCGGCTGCCTGACGGTCGAGCAGGCCGTACCTGATCAGCGCCAGCACATGCGTGGTCGGCAGAAACCGCGCGATCCACGCAAGGCCGACCGGCATTGAGGTGATCGGGAACAATGAGCCGGCAAGGAACCAGGGCACGATCGCGACGACCGGTGTGAGGCCGATGTACTCCTCCTGGGTCGGGATGCGGTTGGCCAGGATCTCGGCCATCGAGTAGGCGAAGACGGTGAACGCCACGGCTGCAACCGCGAACCAGACAAAGCCGGTGCCGGTGGCATCGAAGCTCGTGCCGCGGGCGAGGCCGACGAGCAGCAGCACCGTGATCTGCAACAAGCTCGTGAGGATGGCGACGGCCAGGTTGCCGGCGACGATCGCGGCCCTGGGAATGGGAGCCGCCAGAAGCTCGCGTCGCGCGCCTGTCGTGCGATCGACGATCACACCGATTCCCGCGAAGGCACACGTCAGCGGGATGAGCAGCCCGACCGTCCCGATGATGACGAACGCCCGGTAGTCAGGACCGCCGTGTCCGGCTGTGGGGATCATCTTCGCGAGCGCGGGCGCGATGACCGACGCGAACAACATCGGTGTTGCGAGTGGCGCAAGGATCTCCCGCGGCGTGCGTGCGCTCAGCGCGACGCGGCGCTTCGCGAGGGTCAACCATGCGTCGAATGTGGAGGGTCGACGTCCGGGGTGCGGGAGGGGGCGCCGCGTGACGGCGGCCGCGCTGACGGTTGTCATTGGCAGGTTCCCTTCGGTCGGTCAGGCGGCGAGGCTTGCGCCGGTGAGCTGCAGGTAGACGTCGTCGAGAGTCGGACGGCGGGTGGTGACCGCTTGGGTGGTGACACCGAGCTCGTCGATCACCGACAGCGCCGTGGCCCCGCCACCTCGGCCGACGGGGATCGTCAGCGTCGAGCCGACCGCAAAGGCTCGATCGTCCGCGCCGCCGCGGCGACGCAGCCGCGCGAGCGTCCGGTCCCCGTCGGCCTCGACCCGAAGCTCGATGATCTCCTCACCGAGTCCGGCCAGCAAGGCGACCGGCGTGTCCAACGCGACGATCTGGCCGCCGTGCATGATCGCGATCCGGTCGCACAGGCGCTCGGCCTCGTCGAGATAGTGCGTGGTGAGCACCGTGGTCATCCCGGTACGCCCGCGTAGCCCCGCGATGAGGTCCAGCAGCTCGAAGCGAATGCGGGTGTCGAGGCCGACCGTCGGCTCGTCGAGAAAGAGCACCTGCGGTTCGCTGACCAACGCGCGGGCGATCTCGAGCCGCCGCCGCTGGCCGCCGCTGTAGGAGTCGACGGGCCGGTCCAGGATGTCCGCGAGGTCGAACGAGTTGCCCAGCGCGAGGATGCGGCTCGCCGCGACGTCGGGAGCAACGCCCCACAGCTTGGCGTGCAGGTCGAGGTTGCGGAGACCGGATAGCCCTCGGTCGAGCACTGTGTCCTGGAAGACGACGCTGCTCACCCGCCGCGCCCCGATCGGGTCGCGCGCGACGTCGTGGCCGCCGAGCGTCATCGTGCCCTTCGACGGAGCGATCGTCGTCGTGAGCATCCCGATCGTGGTGGACTTGCCGGCTCCGTTCGGGCCTAGCAACCCGAAGACCTCGCCGGCGTACACCTCGAAGCTGATGCCGCGTACGGCGTGGACGTCGCCCGGATAGACCTTGTGCAGATCCCTCGCGACGACGACCGGCGCACCCTCGGGGTCCGCGCCGGCCGCGCCGTTCAGCGCGGCAGTCTCCATAACGTGCACTCCGTTCGTCCTGAACCACCTGCGGATGCTGCGTTCCGGGGTTAGGACGCGTGTCGTCGAGCAAACGTGACACCGTCACGGCAATGTCACGTTTCGTCGTCCGCGGGCGTCCTATCGGGAGGGACGACTGTCAGGAGCAGCGCGATGACTGACCGCACGGCGCTGGCGGACCGGTTCGACGCGGTCCGCCCGCATCTCACCTCCGTTGCCTACGCGATGCTCGGATCGGTCAGTGATGCGGAAGATGCGGTCCAGGAGTGCTGGATCCGTCTCGACCGGGCGGCCGCGGAGGAGATTGAGGACCTGCGGGGGTGGCTCACCGCCGTCGTCGGGCGGATCTGTCTGGACATGTTCCGGGCGCGCAAGTCACGGCCGGTGGACTACGTCGGGACCTGGCTGCCCGAGCCGATCGTCTCCGGCGACCCGGACAGCCCGGAGGAGCACGCCGTACGGAGCGACTCGGTCAGCATGGCGCTGCTGGTCGTCCTGGAGAGCCTGAGTCCCTCGGAGCGACTTGCCTTCGTGTTGCACGACGTCTTCGGCATGCCGTTCGAGGACATCGCAGGCGCGATGGACCGCAGCACCGAGGCCGTGCGCCAGCTGGCGAGCCGGGCCCGCCGCCGGGTCCGGCAGGCACCGCAGCCCGACCGTGACCTCGCACGGCAGCGCCGCGTGGTCGACGCGTTTCTCGAGGCCGCGCGGACCGGTGACTTCGAGGGTCTGTTGCAGGTCCTCGCGCCGGACGTCGTGTTGCGCTTCGACGTCGCGCCCAATGTCAGCATGCCAACCCTCGTCGGCGCGGACGCGGTTGCACGCCACGTCTTGCGGACGGCGCCGCGCTTCATCTCACTGGCCACGCCCGCCCTGGTCAACGGCTCCGCCGGGGCTCTGTTCGGGACGCGCCAGGACCCGCTCTCCGTGGTTGGCTTCACCGTCGTCGACGGCCGGATCGCCGCGCTGAACCTCGTGGTCAACCCCGCGAAGCTGGTTCACCTCTCCTTCGGGTCGGCCGCGGACTAGCCGCCGCGTCCAGCGCTGACTTTCCACCCCTCGTTCGGGTCCTCCGGACCTGCCTCGTGCCGATGGAACGGCGCAGGCTCGGGCTGCTTGGGAGGTACCGCGATGACGCTGACGACGACGACGCGGTTGCTTGTCGCGGCGGACATCATGAGCGCGCCGGTTTCGGCGATCGATCAGAACTGCTCGATCTGGCAAGCCGGGGACATGATGCTCGGCAGGCGCATCCATCACGTCGTCGTGGTGGCCGGCCAATGCTGTATCGGCGTCCTGACGGAACGCGATCTCCTCGAGGCGTGGCACCGAGGGCCGGCTGCGCTGCGGGCAACGCCGGTGCGACGCCTGGTGGCCTCGCGGACGTCGTGCGTCTTGCCTGAGGCGAGCCTGCAGCAGGTTGCCCGCCTCATGAACACGAACCTCGTCGACTGCGTCCCGGTCGTTGACGGATCCGGCACCGCACTCGGCATCATCACCTCCGGCGACCTGGTGCACGCGGTGGCGACCTACGGGGTCTCGGTGACGGAGCATCCCGGCCTGTGAGCTCTCGCAGCGGGCATAGGGTGCACCGACATGGCCCGCCGCCTGTTGCTCGTCCGCCATGCCAAGGCGGTGGCGGCGGCCGGGACGGATGCGCAACGGCCGCTCGCCGATCGAGGACACCGCGACGCCACAGCCGCCGGCCGATGGCTCGCTGATCGCGGCGTCGTGCCTGATCTGGTGGTCGTGTCGCCGGCGCTGCGCGCCCAGGAGACCTGGGCGGACGCGGCGAGGGCGCTCGAGCCCCACGAGGAACACGTCGATGGGCGGATCTACGAGAACACCGTCGACGACCTTCTCTCCGTTGTCGCCGACACGTCACATGACGTGGGGACATTGGTGCTGGTCGGGCACAACCCGTCGATGCACGGCCTCGCGATCGCACTCGACGACGGTGCCGGCGACCCCGACGCGAGCGCGGCGATCCGCAGCGACTACCCGACGTGCGGCATCGCGATCTTCGACGTGGATGCGACCTGGCCGGATCTCGCCTCGACGGGGGCGACGCTGCGCGCGTTCGAGGCGCCGCGCGGCTAGATCCGCTCCAGCTCGCCGCCGTCGAACAGCGCAGTGATGTCGTACGACGCGACGTCGTCGGCCAGCTCGCTGTCGGCGGGCGCATGCACCGTCTCGGCCGCCGCGAGCACGTGCGGGAACTGGTCCAACGCCGATGAGGAGTCGATGAACAGCTGGGGCCGCTCGAGGACGTAAGCCGTCGCGCGCGCGATCGCGCCGGGATCGGTGAGGGGCTCATACCAGCTCTGACGTTGCTCGCCGGGCGCAGGCTCGGCCGTTGTCCAGCGACGGCGCGCGATCGACTTGATGGTCTGAACCGCCACGTTGCGCTCGGCGCACAGG
>JAICMG010000243.1 GCA_025929365.1 Frankiaceae bacterium | reverse complement strand
CAAGGAGGTCCTGTACTTCAAGGACGTCACCTCCGGCGCGATGATCGAGAACCTCGTGGCGCGCGCGAAGACGATGGCGATCAAGGACTTCCGCGAGACGGGGCAGAAGGGGCTGCGGGTCAGCCACCTCCTGACCGCGTGCGTGGACGAGTTCAAGGAGAACGAGGACCTTCCCAACACCACCAACCCCGACGACTGGGCGCGGATCTCCGGCAAGAAGGGCGAGCGGATCGTGTACATCCGCACGCTCGTCACCGGCAAGGAAGGCGACGAGTCCGGCCGCTCCATCGACACCGTGGCGAACACCGGTCAGTACTTGTAAGCACCGGGAAATCTGCCTCAGGCGGTTAGCCTGAAGGCATGGCGGTCAGGCGTGTCATGGGCACGGAGACCGAATACGGCATCGCGGTGCCGGGGCAGAGCGCGGCGAACCACATGCTCGCCTCCAGCCAGATCGTCAACGCCTACCTTTCGGCGACCACCGGCAATACGCGTGACCGCAGCCCCCGCTGGGACTTCGAGGAGGAGTCCCCGCTTCGTGACGCGCGCGGGTTCGACGCCGGACCGCAAGCGGGCCGCGACACCGCCGACGTACTTCCTGACGACGAGGTCGGGCTCGCCAACGTCATCCTCAGCAATGGCGCGCGGCTCTACGTCGACCACGCGCACCCGGAGTACTCCTCGCCTGAGGTCACCAATCCGCGCGACGCGGTGCTATGGGACAAGGCGGGGGAGCGGGTCATGGCGCGCGCCGCCGAACAGGCTGCGCGGGTGCCGGGCACCGGGCTGATCCAGCTCTACAAGAACAACACCGACAACAAGGGCGCGTCGTACGGCGCCCACGAGAACTACCTGATGAGGCGGTCGACGCCGTTCGCCGACATCGTGCGTCATCTGACGCCGTTCTTCGTCACGCGCCAGATCGTGTGTGGCGCGGGCCGGGTCGGGATCGGGCAGGACGGGCACGGCCACGGCTTCCAGATCTCACAGCGCGCCGACTACTTCGAAGTCGAGGTCGGCCTGGAGACGACGCTGAAGCGGCCGATCATCAACACCCGCGACGAGCCGCACGCCGATCCGGAGCGTTATCGCCGGCTGCACGTGATCATCGGCGACGCCAACCTCAGTGAGGTCTCGACCTACCTCAAGCTCGGCACGACGTCGATCGTGCTGTCGATGATCGAAGAGGGCTGGTTCGCCGAGGCGGGCGTCGATCTCACGATTGACACTCCGGTATCGGCGCTGCGGTCGATCTCGCACGACTCGTCGCTGAAGCACACGGTCAAGCTCAAGGACGGCCGCACCGCGACGGCACTGGAGCTGCAGACGGACTACCTCGAGCAGGCGCGGAAGTTCGTCGAGTCCCGCTACGGCGCCGACGCCGACGCCGACACGATCTCGGTGCTGAACGAGTGGGAGGGCGTGCTCACGAAGCTCGCCGACGATCCCATGACCCTGGCCGGCGAGCTCGACTGGGTCGCGAAGCTGTCGCTGCTCGAGGGCTACCGCGACCGTGAGGGCCTGGAGTGGAGCGCTCACAAGCTGCAGCTGGTCGACCTGCAGTACAGCGACGTGCGGCCGGACAAAGGCCTTTACAACCGGCTGGTCGCGCGGGGGCGGATGCGGCGGCTCGTGACCGAGGCCGAGATCGACCGGGCCGTGATCGAGCCGCCCGAGGACACCCGGGCGTACTTCCGGGGCCGGTGCCTGTCGAAGTACGGCGCCGACGTCGCCGCCGCGTCCTGGGACTCGGTCATCTTCGACGTCGGGCGCGATTCGCTCCAGCGGGTTCCGATGCTCGAGCCGCTGCGGGGGACCAAGGCGCATGTCGAGGGGCTGCTCGCCCGCTGCGACACCGCCGCCCAGCTCGTCGACGAGATCACCGGCGGGGCCCACTAGCGCTGGATCTGCGCCGATCTCGTCCGATGTGACGAGTAACTTTGACCTCACCAGCAGCGCTCTATCCGTATGGCGCACGCAGACCACATCGCGCGCGGAGCGCGACACAGGAGGCATGT
>JAICMG010000219.1 GCA_025929365.1 Frankiaceae bacterium | reverse complement strand
TCGGCCCAGTTGGGCACGCCGGTGTGCACGACAGTGACCGCCGCGTTGGCGGTCGGCCGTTTCTGGCTGAGCAGAAGAGCGAGCGGCCGGCCGAGCGTCGTCCCTCGACCGAGGATGCAGACACCCCGGCCCGAAACCGGGATCTCGTAGTGCGCGAGCAGCGCCTCGATCCCTGCCGGAGTGCACGGAACCGGGCCCGGCATGCCGAGAGCGAGCCGGCCCATGTTCACCGGGTGCAGCCCGTCGACGTCCTTGTCGGGATCCATCTCCAGCAACGCGGCGTCGAAGTCGATCTGTGGCGGTGTCGGGTGCTGCACGAGCATCGCGGTGACCTCGGGCGCGTTGTTGAAGTCCCGGATCGCCGCGAGCACGTCCCCCTGGGTCGCGTCCGGCGGCAGGTGGATGTGCGGCGACACCATGCCGAGCTCGGCGGCCTTCTCCTGCTTCATCCGGATGTAGCCCGCGCTCGCTCCTTCGTCACCTACGAGGATCGTGCCGAGGCCGGGAGTGTGACCCGCCTCGATGAGCGACTTGATGCGCGGCTCGAGGTCGGCGAAGACGGCCTCGGCAACGGGGGCGCCGGGCAGCATTCGTGCCGTCATGGACTCGGTCTCCTCGAGGTGCTCAGTGGTAGAAGTGTCGGGTTCCGGTGAAGTACAGCGTCACACCCGCCGCCTTCGCCGCCGCGATGACCTCCTCGTCGCGGACCGATCCGCCCGGCTCGACGATCGCCTTCACACCCGCCTCCGCCAGGACCTCGAGACCGTCCGGGAACGGGAAGAACGCATCGCTCGCCGCGGCTGATCCCTTGGCCCGGTCGCCGGCCCGCGAGACGGCGAGGCGGGCCGAGTCGACCCGGTTGACCTGACCCATGCCGACACCGACGGTCGCACCGCCACTCGCCAGCAGGATCGCGTTGGACTTCACCGATCGGCAGGCGCGCCAGGCAAAGGCGAGGTCGGCAAGCGTCTCGGCATCTGCGGCATCCCCCGCCTGCAAGGTCCAGCTCGACGGGTCATCGCCCGCGGCATCGACCCGGTCGACGGTCTGCATGAGAAGGCCCCCGCTGACCGCACGGATCTCGGTCGGCGCCGCCGCGGCGTCGTCGGGGCACAGCAGCACGCGCAGCTTCGCCTTGCCACGGAACACCTCGAGCGCGTCCTCGTCGTAACCGGGCGCGCAGATCACCTCGGTGAGCACCCCGGCGAGCTGGTCGGCGAGCTCCTTGGTGACGGTGCCGTTGGCCGCGATGACCCCGCCGTACGCCGACACCGGATCGCAGGCATGGGCAAGGCGGTGCGCCTCGGCGATGTCCTTGCCGACCGCGATGCCGCAGGGGTTGGCGTGCTTGATGATCGCCACGCAAGGCTCGCCGAAGTCGTACGCCGCGCGGCGAGCGGCGTCGGTGTCGACGTAGTTGTTGTAGGAGAGCTCCGGGCCGTGCAGCTGCTCCGCTCCCGCCAGGCCGCCGCCGCTGTTTGAATGAGCAGAGGCGCCGGCGTACAGCGCCGCGCGCTGGTGCGGGTTCTCGCCGTAGCGAAGAACCGCCGAACGCTCCCAGGAAGCGCCGACCCAGGCCGGGAAGCCGGTGCCGTCGTCGCTCGGCGCGAGCACGCTTCCCATCCACGACGCGACTGCGACGTCGTAGGACGCGGTGTGCTCGAATGCCTTGCCGGCCAGGCGCTGTCGTTGCGCGAGCGTGAAGCCGCCGTTGTGGAGCGCCTCGATGACGTCCGGGTACGCCGCCGGCTCGACCACGACCGCAACCGACGGATGGTTCTTCGCGGCGGCCCGCACCATCGACGGCCCGCCGATGTCGATCTGCTCGACGCACTCGTCCCGCGTCGCGCCGGAGGCAACCGTCGCGGCAAACGGGTAGAGGTTGACGACGACGAGCTCGAACGGCTCGACGCCGAGCTCGGCGAGCTGCTTCGCGTGGTCGTCCTTGCGAAGGTCGGCGAGGATGCCCGCGTGCACCCTCGGGTGCAGCGTCTTCACGCGGCCCTCCAGGCACTCCGGGAAGCCGGTGAGCTCCTCCACGGGAATGACGGGCACGCCCGCGTCGCGCAGCTTCGCCGCGGTCGAGCCGGTCGACACGACCTCGACCCCCGCAGCCGCCAGCGCCTTGCCGAGCTCGTCGAGACCGGTCTTGTCGTAGACGCTGACCAGCGCCCGCCGAATCGGCCGCTTGCCGTCCGTCATACTCCGACCTTTCCATCGTGGGTTTCGAGTGCGAGGCGATGCACGGCGTCGACGAGCATCTTTCGTTCGACCACCTTGATCCGCTCATGAAGGCTGGACTCGTCATCATCCGGTTGCACCGCCACGACCACCTGGTCGATGACGGGCCCGGTGTCGACGCCGGCATCGACGAAATGGACCGTGGCGCCGGTCTCCGCTACCCCCGCCGCAAGGGCGTCGCGCACGGCATGCGCACCGGGGAACGCCGGCAACAACGCGGGATGAGTGTTGATCGTGCGCGGATGGGTGGCGAGGAACTGCGCACCGAGGATCTTCATGAAGCCGGCGGAGACCACGAGGTCCGGTTCGTACGCCGCCACGGCGGCGGTCATCGCGCGATCCCAGTCGTCGCGCGAGGCGAAGTCGCAGACGCGACAGACGAAGGTCGGGATCCCGAGCCGCGCCGCCCGCGCCAGCCCCTCGATCCCGTCGCGGTCGGCGCCAACCGCAACGACGCTCGCGCCATAGGAGGGAGTCGCGCACGCGTCGAGGAGTGCGCCGAGGTTGGTGCCCGAGCCGGACACCAGCACGACGAGCCGCGCAGTCAACTTAAGATCTCCCCGAACTCAAGCGGAGGGAAGAATCCCAACGATACCGTCGGCGCATGACGCAGCCGTACGACCCGAGCCAACCACCGCCGTACGGGGCACCCCCGCCGCCGCCTCCCCTGCCCTACGGCGCCCCGCCGCCGTACGGCGCACCACCCCCGCCGCCCCCGATGTACGGCGGTCCGCAGTACGGCGGTTACGGCCCCCCACCCGGACAGCGGGTCAACGACCCGGCTCCCATGGGGATGCGCCTGCTCGCCCGCATCATCGACTGGCTCATCGTCGGGGTCGTCAGCGCCATCCCGATCGCGATTTTCAGCATCCACCTGCTGTCGAACTCGATCTCCAGCGACGGCAGCACGACGACGAGCTTCCACCTCTACGGCGCCGACTACTTCAAGCTCGTGCTCATCGGCATCGTCATCGGTGGTGTCTACGAGGTGGGGATGATCGCCGGCACCGGCGCGACGCTCGGCAAGATGGCGCTCGGGGTCAGGGTCGCAGACCTCGACACGGGCCAGAAGCCGAGCCTGCAGGCCGCGTTGATCCGCTGGGTGATTCCTGCGGCCGCTCAGGTCGTGTTGTTCCTGCTGCAGTGGGTCGTGTACCTCTCGCCCTTCTTCGACTCCACCCACCGCAACCGCGGCTGGTACGACTACGCGGCGAAGACGATCGCCGTGCGCACGAGGTAGCCCTCAGCGGCGTCCGACGCCCGGCAGCGAGCGCCACAGCCGCCACCAGCC
>JAICMG010000028.1 GCA_025929365.1 Frankiaceae bacterium | reverse complement strand
CTTGTCGCTTCCAAGCTGGCTATGCGGGTTCGATTCCCGTCGCCCGCTCCGCTTCCCTCAGCAGGCGAGCACGGTGACCAGCTGGCCGAGCTTCTCGGTCCAGCCGTCGAGGTGGCTCGGGCGTTCGGCTTCCGGCAGACCACGATGGAACAGCTCAACGAGTGTCTCGCCCCCGACCTCGGTCAACACGATCTCGACCGTCGTGGACCCGGGTGGCATGGAGTCCCTGCCAGCCACGCCCCAGGTGAAGACCACCCGGTGGGGCGGGTCGACCTCGACGTACTCGCCGCGGACCGGGGTCTTGTTGATGTCCAGTGCGAACGTGCCACCCGGCACGGGTGCGAGGTCTGCCCACTCCCCGATCCACTCGACCACAAGCGCGGGATCCACGAGATAGGGAAAGACCGCCCGCGCCGGAGCCGCGATCCGCACCGAGACGCTGAGGACGTCGTCGGTCGTCACTTCGCGCGCTTCTGGTCGGCCTCGACGACCTGCTTCAGCCGCTGCAGCGCGGCCGGCCACAGCTCGCTCAGCACGTCGCGCATCGGGTCCAGACCGTTCGGATCAAGCGCATAGAGCCGCCGCACCCCCTCGCGGCGCTCGCGGAGCAAGCCCGCCTTCGCCAGCACCTGCACGTGATGGCTGACGGCTTGTTGCGAGGCGTCGAAATGAGAGGCGATCTCGCCCGCTGCGAGCTCGCCCCCGCGCACCAGTCGAAGGATCGCTCGCCGATGCGGATCGGCGAGCGCACGGAGAACGGCATCGGCGGGGTCATCCGGAAACGCCGCCGCCGATGCCGCTCTCGCCGCACTCATGACAACAACGATCTCAGGCCGCGCCCGCGGCGGGCCGGTAGGCGCGCGCCTTGCGACGCTCGAGATCAGCCGCCGAGCCGGTGGGGTTGCCGGAACCCGTCTCCACGTACGCGGCGAGGCTCGGTACGAAGTGGTCCCAGCCGCTCTTGCAGTCGGCATAACAGGGCAGCTGCGGGGTCAGTCCGGCGTGCCGGAAGCGGATCTCGGTACCGCCGTCGGGCAACGCCTCAAGGTCGAACTGCTGGATGGTGCCGACCCAGTCCTCGATCATGCACTCGGTGGTCACCCAGCGAACGCCGACGAGGCGGTCGGCGGCCTCGACCCGCATCACTGCCTTCGATGCGGGCCCGAAGTGGAAGGTCAGCAGGCCACCCGCCGTGGCGTCGCCGGTTGCCGGCGCCCACCACGCACTGAGTCCCTCCAGGGAGGTGAGTGCGTCGAACACCTCGTCCACCGACGCGGAGACCCGCAGGTTTGCTCGATAGTCCTGATCGTTCATGTCGCTTGCCTCTCGACTAGTAACCCGTTGCGTGTACACATAAGGTTACTTGTACAAGTGATTCTTTGTCAAATATGTCTTTGTGGAAGCTCGTCGAGCGGCTGACTTAGGGTTCGTACGTGCTCGTCTGCCCAGTCGATGCCAAGACGCTGAGCGCGCAGGAGGCTTCCGCTCTCGCCCGCGTCGTCAGCCTGCTTCAGCGCGTCGCGCCCGACACGCAGTTGCCGAACAGCAAGTGGACTGCCCACGACACGGCCGCGCATCTCGTGTCGATGATCGGCCGCTATGTGAAGGCCGATGCCCAGCTCGCTGAGTCCCCCCGCGATGTCGAAGCGCTGAACGAACAGACGATGAAGGAGTTCGATACGGCAACGATGGGCGAGCTCGTCGGCCGGCTCCGTTCCCGACACGCGAAGTACGCCGCGTTCTGGGCGGATCTCCCCCTTGAGATGGTCCTGCCGATTCGCTCCGGGCAGCTGCCCCTCGACGTGGCCGGACTGCGAACCAACTGGATGACCGAGCTCCTCGTCCACGGCCGCGATATCGCGCTTGCAGCCGGCGAGGAGTGGCCGCTCGACGACTCGTCCGCCTTCCTCTCGTTGCGGCTTCTGGCACAAGCGCTACCGGGCTATCTGCGCCCCGCCGGGCATGGCGACGGCACGCTGGTTGTCGCGGCGGACGGTGGCGCACCGTTCTCGATCGTCGTGTGGGACAAGGCAGCCGAGGTGCAACCGGCCGCGGTGACCAACGCCGACCAGCTCGCCGGACCGCCCGCCCCTCTCGTGCTGCTTTTCTACGGGCGGATCGGGCTGGCCGAGGCGCAAGCGAGTGGCGTCCGCATCGTGGGCGACGCCGACCACGTCCAGCGAGTGCTCGAGAGGTTCGAGAAGCCCTAGAGAGAGCGGAGCCAGTCGACGAGCAAACGGTTCACGTCGTCCGGCTTTTCCTGCTGCACCCAGTGACCGCACCGCTCGAGGATGTGACTCCCCCGCAGGCCCGGCAGACTTTGCGGGAACCGCTTGATCGCGTTCTGTCCCCAGATCGTCGGGCCGTCGCGGTCACCGCCGATGAACAGCGACGGCTGACGGATCGGAACGGCGGTCCACGCCCGCAGGTCGATCCAGTCACGGTCGAGGTTGCGGTAGCGGTTGAGGGGCCCGCGAAAGCCGCTGTACTCGAACTGCTCGGTGTAGAAGTCGAGATCGGCCTCGCTCAGCCAGTCCGGCAGGGCGTCGGGAAGCGACACCCGGTCCAGCAGCAGCGTTCCCTTGGCAACAGTCGCCGTCGTACCGCCGTCCACGCTTCGATGCGCGTCCGCAGACGCCGCGACGTAGAACTTGAGCAACGACGTCCGTACGTCGGCCTCGAACTCCCGCTCTGCGCGACCCGGCTCTTGGAAGTAGTTCATGTAGAACTCTTCTTCCTTGCCGGTGACCTTGCTGATCTCGCCGGCCATGCGAGCGAAGGCTTCGGTGGGGCGCGGGCCGCCGGGCGCGTTGTAGGGCACGCTCAGCAACGCCACCGCACTGAAGACGTCAGGCCGCAGCAGCGCCGAGTGCGCGGCGATCGGCGAGCCCCAGTCGTGCCCGATGACGATCGCCTTCTCGCCGGGGCCGGCGAGCGCCTCCACCACGCCGACGTTGTCGCCGACGTGATGCACTATCCCGTAGGCCTCGACCTCGTGCGGCGCCGACGAGCGGCCGTAGCCGCGGACATCGATCGCCACGGCGCGATAGCCGGCATCGGCGATCACCGGGAGCTGGTGGCGCCAGGAGTACCACGACTCCGGGAACCCGTGGATGAGCAGGACGAGCGGTCCGGAACCCGCTTCGACGCAGTGGATTCGCGTCCCGCGGACGTCAACGACCTGATGCTTCACGGACGTGAGGCTATTAGGGTGCTGCGAATGCCGGTCTGTCCAGTGGACAACGAGGTTCTGAGCCGCTGATGAGCCGCCTAGCGAACCCGTGAGTGCGTTCGTCCTCATTCCTGGGGCGGGTGGCGCCGCCTCATATTGGAGTCGCGTCGTCCCGCTGCTCGAGCAGGCCGGGCACCAGGCGGTGGCGGTCGATCTGCCGGGGCCGGACCCCGAGGCAGCCTTACCGGAGTACGTGGACCTCGTTGTTGCCGCGGCGCAGGACTTCGACAGCCTCGTCCTCGTCGCACAGTCGCTCGGCGGGTTCACCGCGCCGATGGCCGCGGACCGGCTGCCGGTGAAGGAGCTCGTCCTCGTCAACGCCATGATTCCGCTGCCCGGCGAGACCGCCGGCGAATGGTGGGAAGCGACCCGCTCCGTCGCTGCGCGCGAGCAGGCTGCGGCAGCCGGTGGGTACGGCGAGTTCGATGTCGACACCTATTTCTTGCACGACGTCGACATGACCGGACTCGGTCCCGACGACGCCCGCGTCGAAAGCGATGCGGTGTTCGCCTCCCCGTGCACGTTCACCGCCTGGCCGAAGCAGGTCCGGGTGCTCGCGGGCGCGGACGACCGATTCTTTCCAGCCGACTTCCAAATCAACATCGCGAAGGAGCGGCTCGGCATCGATGCGGACGTGCTGCCGGGCGGGCACCTCATCGCGCTTGCAAAGCCAGACGTAGTCGCCGAATATCTGCTTGGCTAGGCACCTGTCGGGCCCCGCACGCACGGGAACGCGCGCTGCGCCTGACACGTCGAGTCTTGGGGGTGTGTCGCGTGGAGCTGTCGGGCTCGGTTGTCGTCGTCACGGGCGCCTCGCGCGGGATCGGAGCGGCGATCGCCCGACAAGCCGCGGCAAAGGGAGCCCGGCTCGGCCTGCTGGCGCGCAACGAGCAGGAGCTCAAGACGCTGGCCGCCGACCTGCCGACGGAGGCCCTCGTCGTCGCCGTTGACGTGACGAGGACAGCGGACCTCATAGCGGCGCTGCGGCGCGTGCGCGACGAGCTCGGCCCGATCGACGTACTGGTCAACAACGCCGGCATCGGCGCCTACGGGCCCTTCACCGAGGGCGGTGCGGACCAGCTCGACCAGCTTTGGCCGATCAACGTCGCGGCGGTTGCCCACGCGATGGCCGAGGTGCTTCCCGAGATGCAGCGGCGCGGCAGTGGAGTCATCGTCAACATGACCTCGATCGCGGGCCGGATCGGCGCTCCCGGCGAGGCGGCGTACTGCGCGAGCAAGTTCGCGGTGGTCGGGCTGTCGGAGACGGTCCGCGCGGAGGTGGCCGACTCCGGCGTGAAGATCTGCCTGATCAACCCCGGGCCGGTCGCGACCGCGTTCGGCGAGGCCCGCGGGCACCCGTACGACCGCAGCTTCCCCAAGCCCGTCTCGGCCGAGCACGTCGCGAAGCGCACCATCCGCTCGATCGAGCGCGGGACCCCCGAGATCTTCATCCCACGCTGGCTTCGGCCGTCCCTGATCTTCAAGAACCTCGCCCCGCCGCTGTTCGACGTCGGGGTCCGGCCCGAGGCGCGGCGCATGACCAGCAAGTGGAAAGCCACGCACTAGACCCGGTACCGGGCAGGACTCGCCGGGTCGAGAACGAAACTGATCAGTAACCCCGGGTCCATCGGCGTGCGGCGATCCTGCACGCCCAAGTAATAAGGACGCCCACCATGAACGTCCGGCGCGCTGCTGTCGGCCTTGCCTGCCTTTCCGTCCTCGGCACCTCGATCTCCGCGGCCGGCGCCGCGACCTCCCACGGGCCTCAGCTCGTACGGACGAAGGCGGTGCTGCCCGGCCTCGCCAACGCCCACCGGCTCGGCGCCGCCCGCCCGGGCACGGTGCTCACCGTGGGCCTCGGCCTCGCCCACCCGAACCCGGCCGCCGAGGGCTCGCTCTACAAGCAGCTCTACACGCCGAGCAGCCCGCTCTACCGCCACTTCCTGACCCCGAAGCAGTACGACGCGGCGTTCGGCGTACCAGCCACGACCGAGCGAAGCGCGGCGGCCTGGCTGCGGTCGGGCGGACTGAGGATCGAGACCGTCTCCGGCGCCCGCGACTACCTCACCGCCACCGGCACGGTGGCCCAGGTCGGCAAGCTCATGCACACCCACTTCGGCGCGTACCGGACGGGCACCCTGCACTTCATCGCCAACGACGTCGCGCCCGAGGTTCCGGCGACGCTTCCCGTCACCGCCGTGCTCGGTCTCGACACGCTGCACCGGATGTGGACCAGCGCCGACGTCGCCCGTGTCAACGCGGCCAACGGCATCAAGTCCACGGTCCCGCAAGCCAAAGCCAAGCCCGGCCCGTACACCGGCCTGCTCTACCCGCGGAACCTCTGGGGCGTCTACAACGAGCCGAAGAGCAACGAGGGGCAGGGCCAGTCGGCAGGCCTGTTCATGGAGGGCTACACGAACAGCGTCGTCGCCAACCTGCGGCTGTTCGAGCAGCACAACAAGCTGCCACAGGTCCCGGTCCGGGTCGTCCAGGCGGGCGGCAAGGGCACCCCGGCGCAGTACGGCGACAACCTCGACGCCATCGAGTGGTACCTCGACAGCGACGCGATCACCGGCATGGCACCGAAGCTGCGCGAGCTCGACCTCTACACGACGAAGGCGCTGTTCGATGCCGCCATCGCCGCCGCGTTCACGACCTGGGCGAATGACCCGAGGGGTCCCCAGCAGATGAACGCGAGCTTCGGCGAATGTGAGGAGTCACCGGCGAACCCACTTCTCGGCCCGCTCGCGCAGCCGCCGTTCTACTACGGCACTGAAGCGGGCGATGAGCTCGAGCCGGTCGCCGAGCCGGTGCTGCAGCAGGCCAACATCGAAGGCCGCACCTTGTTCGCCTCCACCGGCGACACCGGCGGCTCCTGCCCGGCCGTCGTCGTCCCGGTCGCCGGAGCCGGCAACGGCCTGACTCCGCAGCCTGTCCCCGAGCAGAACTACCCCGCGGCCAGCCCCCACGTCACCGGTGTCGACGGCACCACGGTCACGACGACGACGCAGGCACCGAGGATGCAGTCGACGCAGCGGCAGAGTGAGGTCGGCTGGACCTACTCCGGCGGTGGCTCGAGCTTCTGGATCGCCGAGCCGGACTACCAGAAGGGCGTGGCCGCGGTCGACACACCGTGCATCGTCGACCCGACCGGCACGCCGCACGACCCGGGCACCCTCTGTCGAGGCGTCGGCGACATCGCGGACATGTCGGGGACCGTCTTCTCCTACCAGTCCGGGTCCTTTCTCGACTCGAACCTTTACGAGATCGAGTCCGACATGAGCGACAGCAGCGAGGGCGGCACCAGCCTGTCCTCGCCGCTCGCGGTCGGAATGTGGTCGCGGATCCAGGCAGGTGCTCCGACCCGCAAGGGGCTTGGCTTTGCCAACGAGACCTTCTACCGGGTCGGCAAGAGCAGCACGTACCACCGCGACTTCACCGACATCACGAAGAGCGAGACAGCGGGCGGCAACTTCTACTACCGTGCCGGGCCGGGCTGGGACTACGTCACCGGATGGGGCGCCCTCAACGTCAGGAACCTGCTCCAGGACGTCGACCACCGGCTGACCCCGTCCTTCCCGCGTCCGCAGCGCAGGCTGCCGGTGAAGGTCAACGGATGCCTGTCCTTCACGAGCCCGGCCGGCAACGCGAACAACCCGCTCTACCCCGGCACGACCGACCCGGGCATGGACATCACCAACGCCACACTGCATGTCGCCGGCAAGAACCTGATCGCGACGATCGCCGGCCAGAACCTCTCGACCACTCCGCCCGTCGGAGCGACCGGCGGGAAGTCGTTCTACATGCTCTGGACCCAGGGCAAGACGACGTACTTCGGCTCGGCGACCGTGACCGAGCAGGGCGCGCTGTCCTACGCCGCCGGCATCTCCAAGGACAGCTACAAGGCCAAGCACACGATCCAGGGCTCATTCCGCTCCGGGACCGTCACGCTGGTCATCCCGCTGAAGGACGTCGGCAACCCGAAGCATGGCGCGGTCCTGAGATATCCGTACGCCGAGTCCGAGTACAACCTCTCGGGCGAGACCCCGGCCACCAACCCGCTGAGCTTCACTGAGGACGTGGCCACGGCGCCACAGCCGGGGCAAGGCCTCCGGCTCGGCGCTCGCTGTCGCGCCTGACGAGCACACCAACATCGGGGTCGGTACAACGGATGGCGCAAGGTCAACGGGGTGAACGGCTGAGGCTGCGCTGGGCGCCGTGGCGCATGGTGCTGGTCGCTGCCCTCGCCGCCCCCGCCGCCGTCGCGCCACTCGCCGTCGCCGCCGTCAACGACCAGGCCTGCCGGCGCACCGACAACGTCGTCGGCCGCACCGACGGGTGGACCTCGATCCGGCCGCCGGCGAGCCTGGCGACACTGCGCGGCGCCACCCCGGACCCGGACGCGGTCGGCCGGATCTACGCCTACAGCGCCACGACGGTGGCGCGCACCGACGACGGCGGGTGCTCCTGGAGGACCGTGTTCAACGCGCCTGCGACGACCACCGCCGGCGGATCCCTCCTGCAAAGTGGTATCACCCGAGTCGACGTCGGCGCCGGGGTCTGGGTCACCACCGCGAGCACCACCAAGCAGGTCGGCGCGGCCGCCATCTGGCGAAGCGCCACCGGCACCGGCAACTACTCGCTGGCGAGTGCGGGGCTACCCATCGGCGGCACCGTCATGCAGCTCGCCGCCACCGATCGAGCCGGCATCGCGTACGCCTTGGTGAACACTTTCACGGGCCCGCACCTGTACGCCTCCGCACCACGCGCAGGGGACGCCGTCACGTGGCAGTCGCGCACGGTGCCGAACTTCATCAAGCTCACCGCCATCGCGGTCGACCCCCGCGTGCCCGACATCGTCGACGTCGCCTCCCCGTTCGCGTATGCGCGCTCGTCCAACGGCGGCGCGACGTTCACCGTCGAACGCCGGGTGCCGAGCCGGATCACCGCCATCGACGCGGCCCGCAACAGCGTCGACCTCTACCTCGCCTCCGGCCGGATGCTGACCGTCGAGGCGGGCACGCAGTCGATCTCGGCACCCGCGGAGGTCCTCAGCGCCACCCACGTCGCGATCGAGCCGGGCGTCCGCGCGATCTCGACCGCGTACGGCGACTTCGGCTACGACCCGACCACGCAGTTCTGGCTGCCCATCACGCCGCTCGGCCTCATCGCGCAGCACCTGCAGATGACGAGCCCGACGCTGCCCCCCGTGCTGTACGGCACCGCGGGGCACCTGATTCTCGAGCTGCCGCTGCACTTCCCTGCGACCTTCGTCGTCCCGCGACCGGGCTCGAACGTGTCGCGCCAGGGCGTGTCGTTGCATGGCGTCAGCGGGTTCGGCAGGCACAAGCCCTCGTTCGCGCCCGCGGCGAGGACCGTGACGCTTCCGGTCGGTGCGCAGCGCCGCGAGCACTACACCCTGCGGGTGCCGAAACGCTCCGGCCCGCTCGACGTCGACTTCCTCGTCGACACGACCAGCAGCATGCACCCGGCGATCGCCGGACTCCGCCACGGCATGCAGGAGATCATCAGTGCGCTCGGGACGCTGACGCCGGATCTCGAGGTCGGGCTCGGCGACTTCCGCGACTATGACGACGGCGAGCAAGCCTCGATGAACGGGATCTGCTTCCGCGGCCTGCGCCGGCTGCTCGGCCACCACCTCCGCCACCACCTGTATGTCCTCGACCATCGGGTCGGGCCCGTCGACGCCAGCCTCGGCCGCGCTCTCGGCCAGCTCTCGCCGTGCGCCGGCGGCGACGTGCCGGAGGCCGACACGATCGCGGTCATGCAGTCGCTCACCGGCGCCGGGGTTTCCGGCTGGGTGCCACCCGGTGAGCAGGCCGGCTTCCGCCCCGAGGCGACGAAGGTGATCGTGCTGATCACCGACGCACCGATGCACCTGCATGCGCCGTACCCGTCCCTTGTGGCGACCGCCGACGCACTGCGGGCGTACAACGTGAAGCTGGTCGGCATCAGCATCAACGACGGCATCAGCAACGCGACCCGAGATCTGCGCGCACTCGCTGCCGGATCGGGGACCCGCGCGCCGGCCGGCGGACTGTCGTGCGGCGGAGGCGGCGGATCGGTCGTGCCGGCCGGTGACCCGATGGTGTGCAGCGTGCCGATCACCGGCGCCGGGATCGCGGCGCTCGCGGGTCCGGTGGCACGGCTGATCGAGCAGGTGGTGGCCCCGGGTCGGCTGTCGGTACAGCTGC
The DNA here is from genome assembly GCA_025929365.1 of Frankiaceae bacterium. GTDB lineage: Bacteria > Actinomycetota > Actinomycetes > JAFAQI01 > JAFAQI01 > DASZTV01. Next base: position 17,127 of record JAICMG010000028.1, on the reverse strand, counting down.
ACAGCGCGCAACCCGGCTTGGTGTCGTTCGCCGGCCGGTCCAGCGAGCGCGCCAACCTGCACGCCACCAGCCGGTTCCCGGTCACCGTCGTCTACACCTGCCCGGCCTCGGCGGCCGGCACCAGCACACCGATCACGTTGAGCGGTGCGGTCGGCGCGACAACGGTGGCCCACACGTCGGTCGTGCTGCACTGCCTCCCCACCCCGGCCGCGGCCGTGCCGCCCGCCGCGGTCGTTGCGGCGGCGGTCGCCGCACCGCCGCCACCGCCGCCTCCCGTGACCAGCAACATCAACCCCAACGTCAACCCGGGGACCGGAGCCGCGACCCAGGAGGAGCAGCAGAGCCAGCTCGCGGTCGCCGAGCTCACCGACGAACCGGGGTCGGCGCCGGCCGTCAACGACAACGGGCCCGACATGGGGGCACCGATGCTGTACGCCGCGGCCCTGCTCCTCGCCGGGTCGGCCGCGCTCGCGCTTCGGCTGCGGGCGCGCCCGGAGCCGGTAGCGGCCCACGTTCGCACCACCCCCCGCCCACGACGAGGAGCGAGATGACAACCGGCGCAGCGACCGAACGGCCACGGCGGCGCGATCCGATCGCGGCGGTGCGCGCGGCGCTGCGCGAACGCGAGCGAAAGCGCGCGATCAAGGGGCGGGTCCGCAGCCAGCGCAGCGGCGTCACCGTCGCCCTCCTCGTCGTGCTGCTCGTGCTGCTGTCCGGCTTCGGCTGGTCGCTGTCGTTCCTCTACGCCGACAACGAGCCCGGCCAGGCGGTCGGGCTGGGCGTGGTCGCCCAGCTCGCGCAGCAAGGTCGGCTGTCGCAGGTGACCTTCCGCGACTTCGACAACGTGGTCGTCGCCCACTACGGGCCGCTTCCGCAGCCCGCCCCGGCGCCGAAGGCGAAGGCGAACCACAAGCGCGGGAAGGCATCGGGCAAGCCATCGCCGGCTGCCACGCGGACGTCCGCGCCGCTTCCCGCGACCCCACTGCCCGCTGCGGCGCAGGGCGTCGTGCATGCCGCGGTGCCCGGTGGCGGCCAGGCGTTCCAGGCGCTCGCGAACGTGTTGCGCGACACCACCACGCCGTACCGGGTCGACCAGCAAGGCGCGAAACATGGCGTCCAGGCGGTCTCGACGTTCCTGCTCCCGCTGATGGTGCTCGCCGACCTCTTCGCGCTGCTGTTCACCCTCACCCGGGCAAGCGGATCCGCAATCGGCGAGGTGATGGTCTTCGGCACGATCGGCCGGGGCCGGCTCAAGCGCGGCGAGTCGACCATCAGCTTCGAGGATGTCGGCGGCGCCGACGAGGCCGTCGCCGAGCTCCGCGAAGTGCGCGACTATCTCGCCGACCCGGAGCGCTACCAGGCACTCGGTGCGGCGCCACCCAAGGGCGTCCTTCTGTTCGGTGCGCCGGGCACCGGCAAGACGCTTCTCGCCAAGGCGGTCGCCGGTGAGGCGGGCGTGCCGTTCTTCAACGTCGCGGGCGCGGAGTTCGTCGAGTCGCTGGTCGGCGTGGGCGCGGCGCGCGTTCGTGACCTCTTCGCACGCGTGCGCGCGGCGGCGCCCGCGATCGTCTTCATCGACGAGCTCGACGCCGCCGGCCGCAAGCGCGGGACCGGCGCGGGGAGCGGCGGCTCCGACGAGCGCGAGCAGACCCTCAACCAGCTGCTGGTCGAGATGGACGGCTTCGAGATCGCGCAGGGCATCGTCGTCGTGGGTGCGACCAACCGGCCCGACATCTTGGACCCGGCGCTGCTGCGGCCGGGCCGATTCGACCGCCACATCACGATCGATCGACCCGACCTCGAGGGCCGGGTGCATATCTTGCGCATCCACGCCCGTGGCAAGCCGCTCGCCGCCGACGTGTCGCTCGAGGAGGTTGCGCGACGCACCCCCGGATTCACCGGTGCGGACCTCGCGAACGTCATGAACGAGTCCGTGTTGCTGGCGATCCGCGACGGACGTCGCGAGGTGTCGGTCGCCGACGTCAACGAAGCAGTGCAACGAGTGCTGTCCGGGCCGAAGCGCCGGGGCCGGCTGCTCAGCGAGGCGGAACGACGCCGGCTCGCGGTCCATGAAGCCGGCCACGCGACGTACGTCGCGGTCCACGGAGATCCCGCATCGCTGCACCGGATCTCGATCCTGTCCCGCGGCGCCGTCGGCGGCACGACGCAGGTCGCGGCCGATGACTCCGCCGTGCTGTCGCGTGATGACCTCGGGGCGCGGCTCGCCGGCCTGGTCTCGGGGCTCGCCGCCGAGCGCCTGGCGCTGGGGAGTGGCTCGACCGCCGGCGAGCCGGACATTGCTCGCGCCTCGCTGCTTGCCCGCGACATGGTGGCGCGCTACGGCCTGTCCGAACGGGTCGGTCCGGTGCGGCTGCTAGGCGCCTCCGGCGCCGGGTTCCTCGACGAGGAGACGCCCCTCGCAGACGTGTCGCCGCAGCAGCAGGAAGCTCTCGACGCCGAGGTACGACGGCTCGTCGACGGTGCGGTCGCCGAGGCAACGGACGTGCTGCGCAAGCACCGCGCCGGCTTCGACGCTCTTGTCCAGCAGTTGCTCGACCACGAGACCCTCGACGGCGAGGTCCTGGCCGAGGCGCTCTCCGCCGTGACGGCCCCGCCACGCGCGCGGAAGAAAACGGCCGGAACGCGCAGAACCTGATCCCTCGGCCGGAGTGCGTTTTTTTGCTGCAGCTAGGCGGGCATGCCTAGTGAGTACCCAGCACGCACCCCTCCGAAGGAGTTCTTGTGAGCAACTCGGGCATGACCAGCGGCCTGGCCGACCGCGTGAAGAGCGTGGCCAAACAGGTAGCCGGGACGCTGATCGGCAGCGACGACCTCAAGCGTGAAGGCGAGTTGCATCGCGACAAGGCCGAGGCCGAGACAGACGCGGCGCAGCTCGAATCCGCAGCCGAGCAGGCGCAGCGCAAGGCGGCGGTGGCCGAGCGCAAGGCGGAGGTTGACACCGAGCGGCAGCGCTTGGCGGCCGAGACTGCGGCGGACACCCGGGAACAGCAGATCGAGCGCGAACAGCGAAGCGAGCAGCGCGCTGCGGAGGTTGAGGCGAACCGTCGCGCGGCAGCGGCGGAGCAGCAGGCTGACGCACAGCGTGCGGCACTCGACCGGCAGGAGCGGCAGGCGGCGTCCGAGCGGATGCGCGCCGAGTCCGACGCGGCGAGGCTCGAAGCCAAAGCCCGTGCCCTCGAGGCCGACGGGAGGACGCAGTGACGAACCCGATCCGGACCCTTCCTCGAAACGCTGTGAAGGGCTACCTCGGAGCGCTTCGACTTCCGATCACCGCAGCGCAGCGTGCCGTGCGCCAGCAGGACAACGAGGCCTGGCCCCCTGCACTTGCCTTCCAGAAGCTGGAGGCGAAAGTCGAGTCATTGGCCGGCTTCGTGCTGCGCGACGAGGAGCTGTCCGCGGCCGGCGTCCTGCGCGAGGCCAGGATCGCCGAGGTCGAGGAGGCGAGGACCCTCAGGGCCGCCGCCGACGCCGAGACGGCCGGCGCCAGGCGGAAGCAGAAGCGGCGCGATGCCGAGATCGACATTCAGCGCGGTCGAGCCGAGCGGGTCGCGAACGAGCGCAAACAGACGGCCAAGGCCGAAGCCGAGCAGAAGAAGCGCAAGGCCGAACAGACTGCCGCCAGGAAGGAGAGCGCGGTCCGCGCTCAGGAAGCGGCACAGGAAGCCGTCATCGACCGGCGGGAACGCGCCACGAAGGGCGAAGCGTTGCGGGCGGAGTCCGAGGCCCTCGACCTCACCGACGCAGCGGTGAAGGCGCAGGACAAGGTCGACCTCATCGAGGCAACCCTCGAGGGCAACAAGGAAGCACGCAGCAGCGGCTGACCGTCAGGGCTTGCGCAGCTCGAGGGCGAGCGATGACGGTGTGATGCCGCCGTACTTGATCGAGTAGACGCCACCGGCCAGGTCCGGTAGCTGCGCCGGAAGCGGAGTGAGGTGCGGGGTGTCCGCGGTGGACAGCGTGACCCGAAGGCGGTCGCCCTTTCCGATGGTCGCGAGCGTCGGGTAGATCTCGATCTGGTACTTCGTCACCTTGCCGGGAACCACGCGATGCTTCGAGGCCAGCGTGTACGGGTGGTACGGCAGCACCATGATGCCGTGGGAGGACCAGCTCCGCGCCGGATCGACCGCGCGCAGCGATCCGAGCAGCGCGCCTTCGGACAGCGGGTACGACAGCCCGCTCGGCGTCACGTCGTCCACGGTCGCCACCCACTGGGTGTCGGTCGTTGTCGCGCTTGCGTAGACGGTCGCCGCGATCGGCCCCGCGATCGCCTGCGGGGAGGCGAACGGCGCCGTCGTGAAGCTGACCTGCCCGGGCCCGAGCTTGGAGTCAGAGTCGTCGTCAGCACACGGAGCCATGAGGCCCGACATGTGCGACGGGATGGAGACGCCGCCCATGGCCCACTGGTCGACCGGCCGGGCGCACGGGCTGCCTGACGGCAGCCACGCGATCGTCGTGCTTCCCGCCTGTTGCCGGCTGGGCGCGAGCGTCTGCCCCGGGCCGAGGAAGAACCGCGTCGCGTGGCCACCCGTGAACGGGTAGGTGGTGGTCTCGTCGAACCTGCCGGTGCCGAGGTCGTAGTAGTGCAGCGGGGTCGGTGTGTGCGCCATGCCGGTGTGCTCGCGCTTCAGCCAGGTGTCGAACCACTCGAGCTCGAGGTAGTCGACGTCGACGGACGAACCGTTGAGGTGCTCCCACGGCCCGTCGATCAGCTGATAGCGGCCGGTCACGTCCTGTCCTGCCCGCATCGGCGCGGTGACCCCGCGACCGGCCCACGCGTTTTGCAGCTCCGCGTAGTTGATCGGCTCACCGTGCTGGAAGATGTCGAACTCGCCACCGACGAGGAATGCCGGGATGTGGTTGGCGACGATACGGGCGAGCACGGACTGCGGCGAGCGCTGCCTCCAGTAGTGCTCGTCGTACGCCGCAGGCGCACCCGACAACGTGGCCGCAGTGAACGCCGCGTGGTAGCTCGCCAGGCCGTTGGCGTGGTCGAGCTCGGTCTGCGCGAGCTGGTCGAGCAGGTCCTGATCCTGCAGTGTGTCGGTGACGGGCCCCTCGGTGTTCAGCGTGCCGGTCAGACCGAGATAGATGGTGCTGAACTCAGCGTCGAGCAAGCCGCCCATGAACGAGGTGTCGCGATACGGGTCGTTGGCGGTGACCATCGGGAAGATCGCCTTCAACGGCGAGTGCCTGCCCACCGCGCCCGCGAGCAGTGCCTGGTCGATGCCGAGATACGACGGGCCGTAGGTCCCGACGCGGCCGCTGGAGTGCGGCAGGCGCGCCGCCCAGTGCAGGACGCGGATCGCATCCTTCTGCTGGATCGGGTCGAGCAGTCCCCACGACCCGCCGGAGTCACCGGTGCCGCGAACGTCCTCGACCACATCGATGTAGCCGCGCTGCACCAGATAGTTGTTGGCGCCGCCGGTCGCGCTACCGCCGCTGGGGTTCTGCGCGGTGCCCGGCCCGCTCGAACCGCCGCTGCCCTTTCCGTACGGCGTCATCGTCATGATCACGGGGAACGGCCCCTTCGCAGGCTTGCCGTCCGTCGTCGGGTAGATCTCGTTGACCCGGATCGTCGTGCCGCCCGCGCCCTTGATTGCGATGTTGTCGTGCGAGGCCGTTCCGTAGATCGCGCGCTCGGGCCTCCAGTGACTGTGCCGCGAGGTGCTTGCCTCGATCACGCTCCGCGGCAGCTCCGGGCTGAGCCCGACCAGGCTGCTCGGTGCGCTCAGCACCTTGGGCGCACCGACCGGCGGGCTCCCCGCCGCATCGCGCGCGGAGGCCGCGCCAGGAACAGCCGTCGCCACCGCTGTCGCCACAACCACACAAGCGGCGAGCGCCGCGGCTGACCTCGATCTGATCACTCAGCCATTAAACGTGAGACTTCACCAGGGTCTTCTGGTGGGCCGCGTCGACCATGCGGAAACGGATCGTGCCCTTGGTGTGCTTGTGCTTGCGGGTCACGTAGATCCAGAGCTTCTGGCGACCGCCCTTGTAGTGCTTGGCCTTGGGCGATCCGAGGCTCCACTCGCAGTGCTTGAGCTGCACATCGGTGAGGTCGGTGATCAAGCTGCCGTTCGCGACCAGCTTGATGAGGAGCCTGGCGGGGTGCTTCTTCGTCGCCTTCTGGTGGGTGAAGTAGACCGTCGGCTGTTGCGCGGTGGTGGTCGGCGTCGATGATGTCGTGGGGTGGCTGCTCGAGGTGGCCGTTGACGTCGCCGTTGACGTCGCGGTCGAGGTGGCCGTGGTCGTAGCGGTCGCGCTCGGACTCGCCGTCGTCGAGGTGCTCGGCGACGCGCTCGAACTCGGCGAGGAACCGCCGCAGATCCCCGGCAACGGGACCCCCGGTATCGGGCAGGAGTCCGACGAGGTCGACGATGCCGTGGCCGTCGCGGTGGAGCTCGCCGTCGCCGTCGGTGAGGCGGTGTCGCCGCAGACCCCCGGTATCGGCGGGATCGGGATCGGGCACGGGTCCCCGGGCACGGCGGCAGGCACGCCACCGCTCACGCTCGCCGCAGCGTGCGGAGCGGCCTGTGCCGCGATCATGCCGACGCCCGCCATCCCGGTCGCGCTGACCGCGATCGCCAGCACCGCGATGGCCGCGCGATAGCGCGTCGTGGCCGTTGGTTCACGCATCTGCGCCTCCGCTACCTCAGGGAAGTCGATCTCATGGTGCTGCCTTATGAGTGTGCCGTGTCGGCGCGCTTAAACGCGGGCGGCGACAAAGATCTCCTGACCGGCGGCATCAACGACGCGGAAGGCCACCTTGCCGGCCGTTCCGCGGTGCCGATCGGTCACGATGATGCGCAGCTTCGCCCGGCCGCCCTTGAAGTGCTTCGGATGAGCCGATCCGAGGCTCCACTCGCAGTGGCGAAGGTGCACGTGGAGCAGCTTCGTGATCCGGCTGCCGTGAGAGACCACCGTGATCACGAGCCGCCGCGCATGGTGGCGGGTCGCCTTCTGATGCTGGAAGCGCACGCTCGGCGGATGCGCCTTCGCGGGTGTGCCCGGGGTCGGAGAGGCCGTCGGGTGGGCGGTCCGGGACGGCGTAGGTGAAGGCGTCGCGGAATGCGTCGCGGTCGGCTTCGGGCTGGCATTCGGCGTCGAGCTTGCCGTCGGGCTCGGCGAGGGGCTCGAGCCTCCGCCAGGGATACCGGGAAGTGGAAGCCCCGGCGGCGCGACGGTCGAGCTCGAGCTAGGTGTCGGAGTCGGTGTCGCGCTGGCGGACGCAGTCGCCGATGACGTCGCGGTCGGCGTCGGGCTCGGAGTGGGGCAGACCGCCCCGAGCTGGAAGTCGTAGCGAGGGCCGGCACCATCTGCCTGCTCGACGAACCCGCCCGCCAAGCTCGACCCAACCAGCACGCGAGTCTGAGCGGTGGGAGCCAACAGCACGGCTCCGGCGCCGGGGTGGCCTACGTTCGCGAGCGGAACGTTGACGACGGCCGTGCCGTTCTTGCCCGCGTTGAAGGAACCCGTGTCGGTGTTGGCGTCGTTGAACTGGTTGCCGCTGACCGTGCCGTCGCCGTACGTCACGGCCTGGGTCGCGGAGTCGACCGTCACGTCGGTGAAGTACTGGGTCGCGGTTCCACCTGGCGGGGTGAAGTTCCACAGGAAGTAGTAGATGTTCGCCGCACCTGCCGCCTGCGCCTGGTTCGTCGACAGGTCGTTGATCACCATCGTCGTCGTCAGCGTCGAGCCGCTCACCGTCATGTTGCCGGCGACGATGTCGAGCTGCGGGTTGCTCCCGCCACCGTTGGGGTCGCCGATGTAGGCGTCGTCACCGGACGGGTCGTCGAACAGCGCCGCGGCACATGGGTCGAGGTTCGGCCCGGTCGAGCCGGAACCCGAACCGTAGTCCGGCAGGACATTGTGCGTCGGCGCCGTGTTGCCGCCGTCGACATGTTGCGTCACCAGCTCGTAGTCCGGGATGCCGAGGCCCGACAGATAGTCGTCGCCCGGCCCGCTCGCGTAGTAGCCGTTGGAGGTCGGCGGGCTGCTCGCGCCGCCACCGACGTCGAAGAAGTCTCCGGAGTGCGCCTTGAAGTCCGGGTAGTAGACGTCGTTGGCGAAACCGAGCCCGGGGTATGTCGTCTTCTCGTCCTCGGACGTCACGGCCGGCGCGGCGGCGTTGATCCGCGTCCATAGCCCGAGCGAGATGGGCGACGAGAGGCTGGTCCCCCCGCCCTGACTGTCCGCCACGCCGCCGGAGACGATGCTGTAGCCGTTGGTCGGCACGTCACCCGATTGAGCCGCGATGTCGGGAACGGCGCGACACGGAACCTGGCCCGTGACCGGCGAGCCATCGGGCGCATCCAGGCAATCCCCCGTAGCGGGTGGCGCGGCGTCGTTCTTCTGGTACGACGGCTCCGGGAAGGTGACGCTCGTGCCTCCACCGCTGAAGGTCCACGCATACTCCGCGACCCGGCTCGCCCCGCTCGGCGCCAGGCCGGTGGTCGCCGCTCCGGTTCCATCGGTGTACAGCACCGTGCCGCCGACCCCGACGACGTTGGGTGAGCTGGCCGGGTAGTTGACCACGGGATACAGCTCGTTGCCGACGCCGTTGACGTCGACCGGGAGGATCGGGCACGACGAGCCGGTGTCGCCCGTGGAGTTGAACAGCGTGCGCCCCTCGACCACCGCCTGCGCCAGTGAGGCCTCGGAACTCTCGGTGTACTGCGTACTCGCGCCGAACAGCCCGATGCCGGTGGAGCTCGACAGCGGGTTCTCCTCGCACTCGTCGATGCTCATGCTCGCCTGAAGCGCCCCGTGCGGGTCCTGGACCCACGATGCCAGGTCGTCGAGCAGCGAAGCGTCCGATAGAGAGGTGCCGAAGTACAGCGTCTCGCCGAGCGCCTCCGGCGCCATCCCGGTCGAGGACTGCGTATCGATGTCCCACTCGGTCTCACCGGAGCTGTCGCTGTAGTCCGCGTCGGGCCCCTCGGTGTGCACCACGGTCACCGGAATCGGCGGCAGCCCGTCGAGCTTCTCGAACTCACGGAGGTCGTTGATGACCGGATCGGTCTCGCCCTCGCCGAGGATCGCCATCTGCTGGCCTTGGCCGTAGTTGTCCGTCGGCGCGTCGTACACCGACCACAGATCCTGCGGCGTGGTCAGGCCGACGCACACCGCAGGCGCGCAGAGCGACTGAGCCGGCTTCGGGCTCGCCGTACGCCGAGTGGGTTGCGACGGGATCGAGCCCTTCAACAGGCTGTTCAGCCCGATTACGCCGGTCACGCCGAGACCGGCCGGGACGCGCGGCGCCGCAGTGTTCGCGTAGAAGCGCTGGCCGCGGAAGCGATAGTTGTGGAGCGAGACATCGAAGGTGTGCTCGGCCTGCTTCGCGGTTCCGACGACGGTGAAGTAGTCGCGCGTGGTGTTGGCGTGCGCCAGCTTCATGCCGTGCCGCTTCGCCCACGCCTCGACGCGAGCGAACGCAGCGCCCGAGTTGCCGAACCGGGTGGCGAACTGCACCGGCGTCAGGAAGTGGTGGTACTCCGCGCTGTGCTTGTTGTAGATCCGCCGCTCGAGCCTCGAGACCGCCGCGGCGTGAGGATGGGCGAAAACCACGCCGACAAGGACCTTCGTGCCGGGAGCCGTCGGCCCCAGATCCCTTGCCTGTTGCAGGCCCGGCAGGACATCCCCTGCGAGCACGGTGGTGGGCAGCGTGACCCGGGGAGCGGCCTGGGCACCGAGGACGCCACCGACCGTGCCGGTGACAAGCGCCGCGACGGCGAGCGAGGCGACGCTCGCGCGTCGGCGGATGAGGGGGAGCCGCACGCCTAACGATTCGGCGCGAGGCTCCCCCGTCCTGCCGGGCTAATGCCGGAAGGTGTAGTCCCAGACTCCCCGTCCGTATGCCCCGAGCACCAGGTGCTTGCCGTCGAGCGACAGCGCCATGCTGCGGAACGTCACCTCCGGCAGTCCCTTGCCGAGCCGCAGCCAGTGCTTGCTGCCGGCCTTCGACGTGAACACCCCGACATCGGTGGCGGCGTACAGATGCCCCGCCCGCAGGATCAACCGGTGGACGTCGGTGATCGGCATGTTGCCGGTCAGGTTGTGGAAGGTGTTGCCGCCGTCGTGGCTGACCATGACCTTCTCGGGCCCGTTGATCTTGTCGCTGGCCCCCATCACGATCATCTGCCGGAAGCCGACGTAGATCGTCTCCGGGTTCTTCGGGTCGACCTGGATCTCGCTGATCTGCTCGTGCGGCAGGCCCTTCGAGGCGGCCATGTGCCAGCACTTGCTGCTCGCCGGCGCCGACGTGCAGTGCGGCTTGATGTTGGTCGCGATCTTCGGGATCACGACCTGCGGCGTGGCGGCCGAACCGGTTGCAAGCGACGGGCGGCACAGCGAGCAGAACGCCACGTAGGAGACCTTGCCCTGGGTGAAGACGGCCGAGGAGTCCCAGGTCCCGTTCGGCGCCTTGCCCGGCGTGAACACCGTCTTCCAGGTCGAGGTGAGCAGCTCCTCCTCGGTCGGGTCGTAGGTGTTGCTGTTCATTCCGGCAGTCGTCTCGTCGACGTTTCCGGCCGCCGCGATGAGGTGGTTCGGATTGCTGCGATCCACCCACCACGGGGAGAGGAACGTCGCGCCGGTCGCATTGTCCGCGGGCGTGACGTTGATCGTGTGCTTGAAGTCGTCGGTCGTCGCGAGGATGGTCTGCCCGTCGATGCCGCAGTAGTAAGAGTGGGCGTTCGCGCCCGGGAAGACGTACACGCCGTCACCGCCGCAGACCTGGTACGACCGGCCGTTCGGCATGACGTGGGCGACGCCGTTGTCCTGCAGGGCAAGCAGATACGAGCCGTCCTGCAAACGCGTCACGTCCCAGGGCAGCACCGTGGCCGGCGCGTTCAGCGACGTCCACGACGAGTTGTCGAATCCCTGGTAGGCGACACCTGTCTGGTCGGTCACCGAGTGCGCGTTCTGCGCCCACCAGCCGCCGTCGTTGCCGCTGTAGAGACGCTCGCCGTTCGGGGTCACCGCAATCGCTGCGCTGTGCTGGTCGGGGTGCGTGGTGCCCTTGCCGTACTCAGGGACCACCGACGGGCACGAGACGCCGTTGCTGTTCGGGATCGTGTTGAAGTAGGTCAGGAAGCCGCAGATGTCGGCGTACTTCTCCACCGGGGCGAACGTCGTGCCGAGCCGCGCGTTGGTGTTCGTCGCGCCGTGGTACTCGCCGGTGAACGCCTCCTCGAGGCCGAGGTACACGCGGTTCGGGTCCTTGCCGTCGGCCAGCACCCAGTTGTTGTACGACGCCTGGACACCCTCGGAGTAGCTGAGCGGGTAGAGCGCCGCCGCGGTCGTCGACCCCAGCGTCGTGGTGAGGGTCTGCGAGTCCGCCTGAAGCGCCCAGGTCTTGCCGTCGTCGTTCGACCGGAACAGGCCGGTGAGCTCGGTGTTGCCGTCGACCGGGATCGGCAGCACCGGGTTGTCGACGGTCAGGTGCTGGCCGGCTGCGCGGCCGGCGTCCTGCACCAGCGCCCACAGCACGCCCTGACCGCCGTCCTGGACCGTGCTGTACGACAGGCTGATCCGGCCGAGCGGATCCTTCGACGCAAGCGGCTGGGTCAGCTGGGAGTTGCTGGGCATGTAGCTGAAGGTGCGACCGTAGTTCTCCGAGCGGTAGAGGCCGTTGCCCGGTGCGACCACGTGGCCGCCGTAGCTCTTCTTGCCGAACGCGTAGCCCACGTCGACCGTGACCTCGCTCGGCTTGAACGGGTTGATCGCGATGGACGGCACCCAGTTGCCGAGGCCGTATCGGGCGTGGTCCGGCAGCAACACCCGGTGGAAGCTGTGGCCTCGGTCGGTCGACCGCCACAGACCGTACGTCGTGCCGACCAGGATCGTGCCGTTGCTGGGGTCGATGGCGACCGCGTTGACGCCGTAGCCGTGAGTGTTGTGGCGCGGCCGCGTCCACGTCTTGCCGCCGTTGCGGGAGACGTACACGCCCGTGCCGGCGGCGTCGTCGGAAAGCGTGAAGATCGACACGCCGGTGCCGAGAACGAGCACCTTCGGGTTGTGCGGGTCGACCGCGATGGCACCAACGGCCTCGCGCGGGATCTTGCCCTCGGTGATGTTGTGAACCGTGCGGCCGCCGTTGGTGGTCTTGTACAGACCGCCGATGGTGCCGAGGTAGACCGTGTTGCCCGACTTGTCGTTGGGGTCGGCCGTCATGGCGGTGCCGATGCCGCCGACCTTGCCGAGCAGCTCCGCGCCGCTTCCCACCCCGGCGATGTCACGCACGCCTCCGAAAGGCCCGGCGTTCTTCCAGGCTCCCCCGGTCGAGTGGAGCTTTGCGGCCTGGCGGGTGAGCTTGAGGAAGCGCTGATCTGTGTTGCCCTGGTAGAGGACGTTTCCGATCGGGCTCATCGCCTCGCCGGCATCGGCGTCGGTGTCAGCGGCCTCGCGGTCACCGAGTGTCTGGGCCGGGAACAGCCGGTGTGACCAGAACTCCGCGCTCGGGATGCCGATGGCGGGCGCGTGTGCCTCGCCCCCTCCGACCGAGCGCGCGATCGCGGCACCGCTACCGGCCACGATCACGGCTGCGGATGCGGCAGCGAGCAGTCGAACACGACTCATTCGGAGCACTCCTCGTGAGAGTTGAGGTGGTCGGGATGATGACCCCAAACAGGCTATTCGTGATGAGCGTTTCCGGGACCTGCCGCGTTTCCGCGCTTCCAGCCGTACCGTGCGGCGCGATCGCCCAGCGGGCCGGGATCCTCCTCCCACCACGGCCGGTCCATGGCCGGTTCTTGATCAGCAGGGGCGGTCGCGCGGCGGCGGGCGTCCGCTGCATCCAGCGCCGCATCGACCTCGCGGGCGTGCCAGGCATCCTCGCGAATCCACGCGAGGAACAAGATCGCCACGAACGGGACGGCGACGACCTCCGCGACGGTGAGCATCAGTCCCCCGCCGATGGTCTGGTCCCAGCTTCGGGTCGGCCCCCAGCCTCTCGTGACGGTGCCGTAGTAGCCGCCCGCGACGAGCCCGCTGCTCGTCATGACCGCGATGCCCGGCACGGCGTCGAGCACTCCGTCGATGGCCGCGAACGTCATGCGGACCGGCTGCGTGCACCAGACCGGCAGGATCTCGACCCCGAGCAGCGGCAACGCGAACAGGCAGCCCGTCACGACGAGCTGCAGCTCGAGCAGACGCATGACGGAGGCGTGACGCTCCGCCGCACCGATGTAGCCGGTGTAGAAGACGACGAACTGCGTCGCCACCGCGAGCAGAGGCGCGACCGCGGGAAAGGTCAGCAGCCGGACCGGCCGGGCACGCAGCAGGCCCTGCCACCTCGCCGCGGCGGCCGGCGAGAGCGCCGAACTCACCAGCCCGACCGGGTCGCCCAGACCCAGCCCGACCGGCACGATCGTCAGCAGGAGCGTCGTCCGCAGCGCCATGGGCCACAGCAGAACCCGGGAGTACACGGCGAGCGAGGACATCGTCGCGACGACGATCACGCCGAGGCCGAGGCCGGCGAAGGCAGCCACCCGTATCGCCGGCCAGGGGTCGCCGTGACGACGTACCCGACGTACTCCGACGAGGTACGCCGCGAGTGCCAGCACGCACGCACCGGTGACCCACGGATCGAAGTGCCAGGTGCCGAAGAAGCGGCCGGTCGTGAGGGGAGGCAGCGCGGTCATGAGCGGGGGAAGCAGGCGGTCATCAACGGCCGTTGACCGAGAAGTGCTGGTAGTCCGGCGAGGAGCTCCATCGGCCGCCCCAGCCCCAGCCGACCGCGTCGAAAGCGGCGACGACATGACCGTGGGCGAAGATCATCCCGCGCCGGTGCGCCGACCGGTCGACGTAACCCGCGCCTGACGGCGGGTAGATCCTGCCGTTCAGCGTGTAGGGGTTCTCGCGCGGGTCGATGTCCACCGCCTCGCCGTAGGCATGCTCCGACCACGACTTCGGACCGTTCGCGACGGCGTAGCGACAGTTGAACGCCGACGTGTTGTCGTGGTTCATCGACTTGTTGTCGCTGCCGCCGTAGCTCGACACCGGCTCGACTCGTCGGATCGGGAAGTGGGCTCGCGCGATGCTCGCGAACGCCGACCGGATCGCCGGCACGGCCGCCGCGTTCACGATCAGCACGCCGGTGTGGCGCAGCCGGTCGAATCCCCAGAAACGCACGCGCAGTGCACGCAGCTCCCGTGGCGGGACCGGGCAGCCGTGATGCCAGCTCTTGCCGAGCTCCTTCGCGGTGACGCGGGAGACCCCCCGCGAGTCGAAGTGGAAGGCCGCTGCATGCGCCGCCGGAAGCGCCGCATCGACCCGGGTGGGCGGAGCGTGGGGCGCGGACAGCGCGGCGACCGCCGCAACGGCCACCGCCGCCACGCCACTGAGCAGACTCCCCATGGGGCCAGACTAGAAGCGCGATGAAACTCCGTCTCTGCACGTACTCCGTGACCGCGGCCCTGCTCGGCGCCGTCGCGGCGCCGGCGAGCGCGCACGTGCACGCGCACCGGAGTGCGATCCGCCCGCCCCAGCTGAAGGGGCTGCACAACGCGACACAAGTGATCTCCGTCGTCTCGAGCGGCTACGGCACCACCACCGCAACGGTTCGCGCGTTCACGAAGCACAACGGCAGGTGGCACGAGGCCTTCGGGCCGTGGTCGGCCTGGATCGGCTACAACGGCTTCGCGCCGGCGGGGCAGAAGCGGGAAGGCGACGGCCGGACGCCGAGCGGCTCCTACACGTTCTCCTTCTTCTTCGGCGTCGACCGCGATCCCGGTGTCCGCTACCGCTGGCGGCACGCCCACCCCTACGACAAGTGGGACGACGACCCGGCCAGCCCGCGCTACAACGAGTGGGTCGACGCCCGCCGCCATGATGCGGGGCGCAGCCCTGAGCCGCTGCACGCGCTTCCTCAGTACGAGGACGTCGCCGCGATCAACTACAACGCGGCGCGGACTCCGGGGCTTGGCAGCGCGATCTTCCTGCATGTCACGCACCACCGCCCGACCCTCGGTTGCGTGTCACTCCCCCGGCCCGACGTGATCCGGCTCCTCCGCTGGCTGCGACCGGGCGCCCACGCGCGAATCATCATGGGGACCGCCGCTACCGTGACCCGGTGACTTCGGAGTCTGCAACCGGGCCGCTTCGCGGCGTGAAGGTCGTCGAGCTCGCCGGCATCGGCCCGGCGCCGTACGCGTGCATGCTGCTCGCCGATCTCGGCGCCGAGGTGCTTCGCCTCGAGCGCCCGCGCGGGACTCTCTCCGGCGTGATCGGCGGGTACGACGTGCTGTCCCGCGGCCGACGGACGGTCGCCATCGACCTGAAGGCGGATGGCGCCCGCGAGCTGGTGCTCGACCTGGTCAAGGAAGCCGACGTGCTGGTTGAGGCGTTCCGGCCCGGCGTCGCCGAGCGGCTCGGGCTGGGCCCCGACGACTGCCGCGGGGCGAACCCGCGGCTGGTCTACGCGCGGATGACCGGATGGGGCCAGGAAGGGCCGCTCGCCGAGCGGGTCGGCCACGACATCAACTACGCGTCGATCACGGGCGCGATCGCTGCGGTCGGCGAGAAAGACCGCAAGCCGGTGCCACCGCTCAACCTGGTCGCCGACTTCGGCGGCGGGTCGATGTTCTGCGTGATGGGAATCCTCGCAGCCCTTCTCGAGCGCGCCACGAGTGGCGAGGGTCAGGTCATCGATGTCGCGATGGTCGACGGCGTCTCGAGCCTGCTGTCGATGGCGCACGGCCAGCGCGGTGCCGGCATGATGCCCGACGCGCGGGGCAGCAGCCTGCTCGACGGTGGCGCGCCGTACTACGACACCTACCGCTGCGCCGACGGCGAGTACATGTCGGTCGGCGCGATCGAGCCGCAGTTCTACGAGGCGCTCAAGCAGACGCTCGATCTGCCCGACCTTCCCGCCCAGGCCGACCACGCCAACTGGCCGAAGATGCGGGAGATGCTCGCCGAGAGGTTCGCCACCAAGACGCGCGAGGAGTGGACCAAGATCTTCGACGACGTCGACGCGTGCGTCGCGCCTGTGCTGTGGTTGTCCGAGGCAGCGAGCCATCCTCATCTCGCCGCCCGCGGCACGCTGGTCGATGTCAACGGCGTGACGCATCCCAACGCTGCGCCGCGCTTCTCGCGCACCCCCGGCAAGATCGGTACGCCGCCGCGGCCGCCGGGTGCGGACACGGTCGCCGCGCTCACGGATTGGGGCATCGACGCCACGCGCGTCGAGAAGCTGCAGGCGGCGGGCACCGTGGTCCAGGTCGACGTGCGGGACTGACCGGCCCGGTTCCGACCTGCGACGTATCGGGGTGGGACCAGCGGCTGACGCGAGGTGCTGTGGAGGTGCCTAGCGTCGGTCGCAATCGTGATCCGCGCCTCCGTCGTCGTCCCGGTTTACAACCCTGGGACGAGTCTGCAACGGTGCGTTGACTCTCTGCTCGCCCAGTCGATGCCGATTGCGTCGACCGAGCTGATCTTCGTCGACGACGGCTCGACCGACGGCAGTGGCGAGTGGCTGGACGGCCTCGCCACGCGCCACTCTCACGTCCGAGTGATCCACCAGCCGAACTCCGGATGGGCCGGCCGGCCCCGCAACGTCGGGCTGGAATCGGCCACCGGACAGTTCGTGCACTTCGTGGATCAGGACGACGCGCTCGGTCCGGAGGCGCTCGAACGACTCGTCGGGTACGCCTCCAAGCACTCCGCCGACATCGTCCTCGGAAAGGTGACGAGCGACTTTCGCCGAGTACCGCGGGAGCTCTACCGCGTGAACGTTCCGCGTTGCTCGATCCAAGACGTGCCGCTGATCCGCACGCTGACGCCGCACAAGCTGTTCCGGCGCAGCTTTCTCGTCGAGAACAAGCTGCGCTTTCCGGAGGGCCGGCGCCGGCTGGAAGACCAGCTGTTCGTCGTGCAGGCTTTCTTCGCGACAGACGCCGTGGCGATCCTCGCGGACTACCCCTGCTACTTCTTCCTTCGACGCGACGACGACGAGCACTCCGCGAAGCTCGACTACGACCCGGCGGACTACTACGACAACCTGCGTGAGGTGCTGGACGTCGTCGCCGCCAACACCGATCCCGGCGAGTTCCGTGACGGCCTGCACGAGAAGTTCCTCAACACGATGCTGCGCAAGGTCAGCGG
>JAICMG010000076.1 GCA_025929365.1 Frankiaceae bacterium | reverse complement strand
TCGCGACCTGCGCTTCCCCCACCACGAGAACGAGCTCGCGCAGTCCGCATCGGTCGGTGACGAGTTCGTGCGGTTCTGGATGCACCACGGGATGATCAACACCGGCGGCACGAAGATGAGCAAGTCGCTGGGCAACTCGACCTACATCGCGGACATCCTCGCTGCCTCCACTCCACAGGCGCTCCGCTACTACCTGGTCGCGCCGCACTACCGGTCGGACACGGAGTGGGGACAAGGCGACCTCGACGAGGCGGCGACCGCATATGCCCGCATCGAGAACTTCCTGACCCGCGCGGGCGAGCGCTTCGGCGCGCCGAGCGACGATGCGGCGTTGCCGGCCGACTTCGTGGCAGCGATGGATGACGACCTTTCGACGCCCGCCGCGATCGGCGCCGTCCATGACGCGGTGCGCGCGGGCAACTCCGCCCTCGCCGACGGCGTGGAGCACGCGGCTCGCTCGTCGTACGACGCGGTGGCGGCGATGACGAAGGTGCTCGGTCTGTGGCCGGGCGGCTTCGCCGGCGCCGGAGGCGAGTCGAGGTTCCAGCGGGTCCTCGACCAGACGATGCCGGCGTTGCTCGCGGCACGGCAGGCCGCGCGCGAGCGCAAGGACTTCGCCGAGAGCGACCGGATTCGCGACGCGCTTGCCGCCGCGGGCGTGGTGGTCGAGGACACCGCCGACGGCCCGCGCTGGCGGATCGGCTAGACGATGGCATCGAAGAAGGGGCCGTCGAAGGGCACCGGCGGTCACGGTCGCCGCAAGCTCGAGGGTCGCGGCCCGACACCCAAGGCGGAAGAACGCGCGAAGCACCCTGCGGCCCGACGTGCGCGAGCGGCTTCGAAACGGGCACCGTCGGAGCGGCAGTCGGCGTCGCGAGGCGCGGGACCGGCTCGCGGCCGTCCGACCGAGGATCTGGTCGCCGGCCGCAACGCCGTCGTGGAGGCCCTCCGCGCTTCGGTGCCGGCGCTGACGCTGCACCTCGCGCCGGGCCTCGAGCGCGACGATCGGCTGATCGAGTCCGCGAAGCTCGCAGCGGACCACGAGATCGCGATCGTCGAGACCTCGCGCCAGCAGCTCGATCGCCTCACGGGTGGCGCACCGCACCAGGGGATCGCGCTGACGGTGCGCCCGTACGACTACGCCCACCCTGACGACCTGCTCGCGAGGGTCCTCGAGGGTCCGGATCCCGCGCTGTTCGTCGCCCTCGACAGCGTCACGGATCCGCACAACCTCGGCGCCGTCGTGCGGTCTGCCGCAGCTTTCGGCGCGCATGGCGTGCTGGTGCCGGAACGACGCTCGGTCGGGGTCACGCCATCGGCGTGGAAGGCGAGCGCGGGCGCGCTGGCGAGGATGCCGGTCGCGCGCGCGACGAATCTCGTGCGGACGTTGACGTCGTACGCCCAGGCGGGGCTGATGATCGCCGGGCTCGACGGTGCAGGCGAGATCGACCTGGAGGCGCTGGAGCTCGCGACCGGACCGCTCGTCGTCGTGGTCGGGGCCGAGGGCAAGGGACTGTCCCGGCTGGTCCGCGAGAGCTGCGACCTCACGGTGCGGATCCCCCTGGCCGGTCCGGTGGAGTCCCTCAACGCGTCGGTCGCCGCGGGGATCACCCTCGCCGAGATCGCCCGCCGTCGCCGCTGACGCGAGTGTCACGCCGACGCGGCCGCCGGGCGGCGGCGCTGTTGTAGCGGGCACTGACCGCTCAGGCCGGCAACTTGTGAGCAGGTACTAACGGGCTGTCGGCCAAATGGCCGAGTCGATCCGGGTGTGCGGAGGAATGTCCGGTTTTCTCGCTGGCCCTCTCCCCGCAACTCCAAGGTCCTCGGCTCGTTGTTGTGACGAGGTCCGATGTTCACCGGTCGATCGCGAACCTACGATTCGTCACTGGTCGTGCCAGTTGCCCAGCCCTGAGAGGCCTGACCTATGCGTTCGATGAGGGTGCGTCACACCGCCCCGGCAGTGCGCCGAGACGACGACGACGACGCCCTGGTCGCGGCCGCCAAGGCCGGCGACGACGAGGCCCTCTCCGACCTCCTCACCAAGTACCGGGGGTTTGCTCGCTCGAAGGCCCGCTCCTACTTCCTGGTCGGCGCCGACCACGAGGACATCGTCCAGGAAGGGATGATCGGCCTCTACAAGGCGATCCGCGACTTCAACCCTGAGCTCACTTCCAGCTTCCGGGCTTTCGCCGAGCTCTGCGTGACCCGCCAGATCATCACCGCGATCAAGACCGCCACGCGACAGAAGCACGGACCCCTCAACAACTACGTTTCCTTCTCGCGGCCCGTGCTGGCCGACGAGGACGGCGACCGCACCCTCGCCGACGTGCTCCCGATGACGGCCGTCTGCGATCCGGCCGACCTCGTGATCTCGGCCGAGCGGATCCGTGCGCTGCAGGCGCACTTCGATGCGGCTCTGTCGGACCTCGAGGCCGAGGTGCTGCGCCTCTACATCGACGGCAAGAGCTACCACGAGATCGCCGAGGTGCTCGACCGACACGTGAAGTCGATCGACAACGCGCTGCAGCGCATCAAGCGCAAGCTCGACGGCCACCTTCGCGCGAGAGAGATCGCGGACGCTTCCTAGCGAAGCGGGATTCCCTGCGGCTGGCGGAAGACGTTCTTCGGGTCGTACGTCCGTTTGACGGCAACGAGGCGCGGCAGGTTGGCGCCGTAGTACGCGCGCTGCGGATCGGTGAGCGAGGAATCGGCGTAGTTCTGGTACGCCTCTCCGGTGCCGTACCGACGCAAAGTGCTCCGGATCGTGGTGAGCGATCGGCGGTTGCGCGACAGCGGGCCGTTGCCGGAGCCGTCCCAACCGGCGGTGTACTGGGCGTCGAACAACGCCCCGCGATGCACGTACGCCGTCGCGTCCGGTGCGAGGTCGTCGACGGCGCCGCCGAGCAGATCGAGTGACACGCCACCGCTGCCCAGGCGCGCGTCGGCCGCGCGTTGTGCGACGGCGGTGACCATGCGCGTGATCGCGGACGTCGGGATCAGTGACCGGAAGTAGTCGGAGGCGGCGACGAAGGCACCGCGATCGAGCGTCCCGCCGGCCGTCTCGTCTCGCACATGGCAGGCAGTGACGGTGCGGTCGGCACACCCGGCTTCGAGCAGCATGGTCTGCTCGTAACCGTCGTTGTTCATCGATCGTGTCGTCGGCGGAGTGGGAATCGCAGCCACGAGTGCGTCGATGTGTGGTGAGAGCCGCGTGCTCGGCCCGACGAACACCATCGGGACGGAGACGTTGGGCGGCGTTGCCTTGTTGTCGGGCGCGAGGATGTGGCACGCCGACCACAGCTCACGCGGCGCCGCGACGGCCCATTGCTGCCAGGCGGCCACGACGGACGCGGCCGCCGACCAGGGCCAGACGAGGAAGGCGTGCGAGAGCGGGACAGCAGGAGCGGTCGCCATCGTCAGCTCCGTGACGACGCCGAAGCTGCCACCGCCTCCGCGCAACGCCCAGTAGAGATCAGGGTGGTGACGCGGATCGGCTACGACTGTTGTGCCGTCGGCGGTGACCACGGTCGCGGCCGTGATGCGGTCGCAGGTCAACCCGTACCGGCGCGTGACGACGCCGACGCCACCGCCGAGCGCGAGGCCGCCGATACCGACCGTCGGGCACGACCCCGCGGGGATCGACACGTTGTGCTCGGCGAGTGCGGCGTAGACGTCGACGAGTGCAGCGCCGGTCCCGATGGTCGCGGCGCCGCTGTCGAGGACCTCGACCGTGGTCAGTGGCCGTACGTCGATGACCAGACCGATGCAGGTCGATGCACCGAGATAGGAGTGGCCGCCGGAACGGATGCTGATCGGGAGGGTGAAGCGGCGGGCGAAGTCGAGGCAGTGCGCGACGTCGTGCGGCGTCGCAACGGACGCGACCGCTGCGGGCCGGATTTCGTCGAAGCGCGGGTCGAACAGCCGGGCCGCCTCGACGTAGCCCGGGTCGCCGAGCCGTCGTACCTCACCCTGCAGGTGGCGGGACAGCGCCGCCCAGTCTCCGCTCGCCGCGGTGAGTGGCGCGCCTTGGGAGGCGGGCGTCGGGACGAGGGTGCGCGACGGCGTCGGCCGAGACGATGATCGCTGCAGGGTTGGGGAGCCGCTCCCACTGCACGCGGTGAACAGCCCCGCGGCACCCGCACCCGCCAGCAGACCGAGGGCGCGCCGGCGGCTCACCCCATTGCCGGTCACCTTCACAAGACGATCAACGAGGAGCGGTGGTTGGCAGCGCGTGACGATTTAGCCTGGGTCGCGCTTGCCCCGTTAGCTCAGTGGTAGAGCACTCGCCTTGTAAGCGAGCGGTCGTCCGTTCAATCCGGACACGGGGCTCCACGAGTCTCAGCGGCGGTGACGGCCCGGACCGCGCCGACCTGTCGGTTGTGCAACGCGCGCACCAGCCATGAGTCGCCACCCCGCGAGCAGGATCGCGGTGACGGTGATCGCCATGACTGCCAGCCGCGTCTTGGAGTGCTGCAACACGAGCGAGAGCCGTCCGGCGTAGGGAACGACCGCGACGACCCGCGGGACGGTCGAGGAGTTGATGCGGAGCCGGAATGGTTCCGGTGTCAGGTTCGCGTCGCCCTTCGTCTGCACGAGCGGTCGGCCGTCCTTGGTCGTCACGCTGATGACGCGGTGCACGTAGTGCTGGCCCGGCGAGTGCGGGACCGGCAGCGCGAGGATCTGTCCGACCTTGATGTCGCGTGCCGGCTCGGGCTTCGTGACGACCAGGTCACCTGGTTGGAATGTCGGCTCCATGCTCGGCGACAGGACGGGAGCGAACGCGAGGTGCTGGGTCATGACGGTCACCATCGCGGTCAACGACGCGGCCATCGCGGCGATCAGCAGCAACCCCGTGATGATCCGCCACAGTCGGTGGGACGCCCCGCGCGCTTCGTCGGGCGCGGGGGCCGACGCTTTTGGGCGGTCGACCTCAGGATCAGGGGCCGGGCGTGGCGCCGGAATCTCGATGTCGGGACTCGTTGCGCTGCGAGGTCGAGGAATCGCCGCGAGGAGCGGTGTCGCCTTCGCCGACTTGCGCGGGAGTGAGTCGGTCGTACGCCGGACGCGAGGTTGCACGTGGATGACGCGCGGTTCCGACGTCGTACGCCGAACTCTGGGTCCTTGGCCTGCCTGCGCTAGCTGTTGGTCGTCGTCGCGGACCGCGCCTGGCTGCGCACGGTCGCGACCGTCACGGAGGTCGTGAACGCCCCCAGCGACAGGACTCCGGTCGTCTGGGCTCGGACGCTGAGCGATGCTCCGGAGGAGATCGCGGTGGTCGTCGTCGTCGCGCCCCCGCCTGACTGGCCGAGGCTGACCTGGCTCCCGCCGCAGGTGCCCGTCCCTGCGTTCCACGTTGCCCCGACGCAGGCGGTCAATGCGACTGTCGGTCCGCCGGAGTTCACCGTCGTGTAGGTCTCCCCGCTCAGATCCAGCGATCCGGTGTTGACCACCTTGAAGTACTGCGACGTCGGAAGCAGCGTGACGAGGTTCCAGCTCAGCGTGAACGGTGTGCCGATCGCGGGCGACCCGCTCGTCGTCGAGCCGGCTGCTCCCCACGATCCGCTCCCTAGTGTCTGGGTATGGGTGGCTTTGCCACTCTCGCCCGCCCAAGCCGGCGTCGCGGCGACGACGATCATCGCTATCGCTGCCGCCGCTACCACCTGGCCTGCCAGCCGGGAGCGGGTCACCGGTCGTCCTCCGTCTCGCCGCCGACGCGGCGCCACGGTCGGTAGCCGTGACGCCGCGAAGGCTTTGAGTCATTAGCTGTTAGTGGTGGTCGCGGTCCGCTGTGCCTCGTTGAACGTGTAGGTGAGGCTCACGGACTGGCCCTGGATCGTCGTCGCGGGCGCCGACCCGTTGGTCGTCGTCTCGGACTGGTTGGGTAGCTGCACCGAGATCTGCAGGTGCTCGGTGGCACCGTTCGCGACCGTGCCCGAGATCAGCGACGTCGCCGAGGACAGCGCGGACAACGAGGTCGCGGTGATGAGCGGCGTGACGGTGCCCGAGGTGGCGCAGACGCCGGTCGCCGCGGTCCACGTCGTCGAGCACGAGCTGACGGCGACGGTCAGTGCCCTCGTCGCGGGGCTGGTGCCGTCCGTCACGAGCGTCCCGGCCGGGCTCGCCGCGACGGCGAGGGTCAGGCCCTGCGCGTCGAGGTTGCCGCCGTTGGTCAGGTCGACGTAGCGGTTGACCGTGTCACCCGGCGCCAGGTTGGCGATCGAGCTGCTGAAGCCGACGCCGTGGTCGGCGAGCGTCAGCGACAGCGTCCCGGACGAGACCGACTGGGGCGCGGTGTTGAAGGCGGTGGCGTTCAAGCCCGCCCAGACGCCGAATCCGGCTGTCATCAGCAGGGCGCCGCCGGAAACCGCGACGGCGAGCGGACGCCAAGCAGTGCGCCGACGCGTCTCCGCGCCGCCGTGCCGAGCAGGTTGACCCACGATGGCCTCCATGAGGCGAGTGGCGTCACATCTGACGTGACGCGATCGCAGCTTCATCGGCTCCGGCGTGGGCCCTTCAAGCCGAATGACGCGAATCCGTCCTTACTGACTAGACCGCAAGCGACTACCGTCCGGCTGCGGTGTCCGCGTGAGTCTCGGGTGGCAGGATGGCCGCGTGACCTCGGGCGCGCGCCAATCGGCCTGGACGTCGGCGCAGCTCCAGCTCGCTGAGGCGGTCAAGCACCTAGGTCTCGACGACGGCACCCATCAGCTGCTGGCCACGCCACGCCGCGAGATGACGGTCAGCATCCCGTTGCGCCGCGACGACGGCCACATCGAAGTGCTGCGTGGCTATCGCGTCCAGCACAACCTCTCGCGAGGACCGGCCAAGGGCGGTATCCGCTATCACCCGTCGACCGACATCGACGAGGTTCGGGCGCTCGCGATGTGGATGACGTGGAAGTGCTCGTTGATCGGCATTCCGTACGGCGGCGCCAAGGGCGGCGTGGCGATCGATCCGAGGTTGTACAGCGAGCACGAGCTGGAGCGCGTCACGCGTCGCTACGCGAGCGAGATCTTTCCGATCGTCGGGCCGGAGAAGGACATCCCCGCACCTGACGTCGGCACCGACGAGCAGACCATGGCGTGGTTCATGGACACCTATTCGGTGCAAAAGGGATACACGGTCACCGGCGTGGTGACGGGCAAGCCGGTCAGCGTCGGAGGTTCCGAAGGTCGCGGTGGTGCGACGAGTCGTGGCGTGATGATCACGGCGTTCGCGGCGCTGCGAGAGGCGAAGGTCAACCCGCGCGACGTCACCGTCGCCGTACAAGGCTTCGGCAAGGTCGGCGGGCTCGCCGCGCAGTACCTCCACGATGCGGGGTGCAAGGTGGTGGCGGTCTCCGATGTCAAGGGCGGCGCGTACAACGGGATGGGGATGAACCCCGCCAAGATGCTGCGCGATGTCCGCGCCGGCATGGAATCGGTCGTGGGCTATCCGGGCACCGACGTCATCACCAACGAGGAGCTGCTCGAGCTCGACGTCGACGTGCTGGTCCCGGCGGCGCTCGAGAGCGTCATTCATGACGGCAACGCCGATGCCGTCAAGGCGCGGTTCGTCGTCGAGGGCGCCAACGGGCCCACCACGCCTGACGCCGACGCGATCCTCGAGAGCAAGGGGGTCGTCATCGTCCCGGACATCCTCGCCAACTCCGGTGGTGTCGCGGTCTCGTACTTCGAGTGGGTGCAGGACCTGCAGGCGTACTGGTGGACCGAGCATGAGGTCACCGACCGGCTCCGCGCGATCCTCGAACGCTCGTACGCGGAGGTGTCTGCGCTGGCCGAGGAGCGTGGCGTGTCCAAGCGCACCGCCGCTCAGATGATCGGAGTCGGGCGTGTGGCCGACGCGCATCGCACGCGGGGCCTCTATCCCTAGGACATTCGCAAACTCGGCCCTTGCGTGACCTGCGGCGGTGGGCGTGCCAGAATGACACCGCTGTAGTTTTGGCATGCAACGATTGACTCGGGAGTCCGGCATGAGCACTGAAGGAGCGGTTTCCGGCCGCGAGTCCGGTGCGGGCGAGCTGTCCCCGCGAGACAGCGAGATCCTCGAGTTCGAGCGGCAGTGGTGGAAGTACGCCGGCGCCAAGGAACAGGCCATTCGCGACTTGTTCGACATGTCGGCCACGCGCTACTACCAGGTGCTCAACGCCTTGCTCGATCGCCCGGAGGCGCTGGCCGCGGACCCCATGTTGGTCAAGCGGCTGCGCCGGATGCGCGCGGCCCGGCAGCGGCAACGGTCAGCGCGTCGCCTCGGCTTCGAGGCCTAAGCCGCGGGCCGCTGCGCCCCTCGCTTCGTTCTCCCTCGCTTGCGTGCGTCAGCACGCGGCGCTCAGTGCGGCCTTGCGAGTGGCACAGCGGCCTCGCGGCTATCCCCGGTTAGCGTCTAGGCGTGAGCGCGCGCGATCCGTTTCCCGGCGCGCCCGATCTGAACAGACCCGCCGCCGGGCGCCACCGCGCGCCGGTGAGCGCCGCGCAGCGCATCCTCTACCACGTCGTCGCGCCGCTGGCCGCCGTTGCGGTGGTCGCCGCGGTGATCGTCGTACTGGTCGTGGTCCGCGGTCATTCCTCCGGCAGCGGACCTGGCGCGGGAGTGATCACGGCGCCGACCCATACGCCGGTCGTCATACCCAGCGGCTCCACGTCGCCGCGCATCACGCCGACCAAGGCCTCGCCGACGCACCCCGCGCCGACGCCGCCGCTGCGCCCTACCCGGCCGCCGGCGTCGCGCACCGCCAAGGCGCCGGTGCGGGTCTACAACACCACCCACATCACCGGGCTTGCCCACCACGTCGCGGCAGAGATCGCGCAACGCGGATGGACGGTGCCCGCGGTGGGGAACGTGAGCAACTCGTTGCCCGCCACGACGCTGTACTACTCGCCGAGCACCCGCGCAGCTGCGCAACATCTCGCGCGTGAGTTCTCCGGGATCCGCCGCGTCGCGCCGAACACCTCACTCGGTGTGCACTACCGCGGCTTGACGCTCCTGCTCACCGCTGACTGGCACGACTAGCGGCCGATGAGGAGCGGTTCGTCCGACGTCGTCGCGGCCCTGCTGGCGGACCCGCGGTCGGCGTTGTTGGCCGTCGACTTCGACGGAACCTTGGCCCCGATCGTTGCCCGCCCCGAAGATGCACTCCCGGTCGACGGAGCCCGCGAGGTGCTGGCCGCGCTTGCCGGCAAGCTCGGCGGGGTCGCGATCGTGAGCGGCCGGGCCGCGGTGGACGTCGTACGCCTCGCCGACGTCACCTCGATCCCGGGCCTGCGCGTGCTCGGCCACTACGGCCTGCAGCAATGGCGCGACGGTGCGGTGAGCTCGCCGGACCCCGCGCCGGGCGTCGCGATAGCCCGAGCCCGCCTCCGCGATGTCCTCGAAGGTGCAGACGCCGGCGTGCGGGTGGAGGACAAGCAGCACTCACTCGCGGTCCATACCCGAGGCGCGTCACATCCCGAGATCGAGCTGGCGGGATTGGCGCCCGCTCTCGAGGCGCTCGCGGACGCCTGCGGACTCGAGGCAGTCGCGGGTCGCTACGTCATCGAGCTTCGACCGCCCGGTACCGACAAGGGCTCGGCGCTGCGTGGCGTGGTCGCCGAGATCGGTGCGCGCGTCCTGATCTACATCGGTGACGACCTCGGAGATCTTCCGGCGTACGACGCGATCGACGCGCTGCGCGCTGATGGTGCGATCACCGCGCTCACGGTCGCGAGTGTCGATCCGGGCGATCCGGACGCACCGCCGGCAGTCGCAGCCCGCGCCGACATGGTGCTCGACGGGCCGACGGCTGTCGTCGCCTGGCTCGCCGGCCTCGCCGCAATGCTCAGCTGAGGGCGTCGAGCTGGGCTTGCAGCCAGGCGCGCGGTGGTAACGCCGCGGCGACGTCGGCGAGCTCCTTGTGACGCCTCGCGCGTTCCTCCGGCGACATCGTCAGCGCCTGATGCAGTGCATCGGTGGTCGCGTCGACGTCGAGCGGGTCAACCAGAAGCGCGGCCGCGCCCATCTCGTCCGCGGCGCCGGTCTCGCGGGACAGCACGAGCGTGGCGGGATCGCCGAGCAGCACGCCTTCCTTCGCGACAAGGTTCATGCCGTCGCGAAGCGAGTTGACCAGCAGCACGTCCGCGCAGCGCATCGTCGCGAGCGAGCGTGGGTAGTCGTTGCGCACGTTGAACAGCACCGGTGTCCAGGACGGTGTCGACAGCTCGGCGTTGATCTCGGCAGCAAGCGCGACACAGTCGGCGGTGTAGTCGCGGTACTCCGCAACGTTCTGCCGGCTCGGATAGGCGAGGGCGACATGCACGACGCGACCGAGGTGCTCCGGATGATCGCGGAACAGCTGTGCGACCGCGAGCAGTCCGCGATGGATGTTCTTCGCGGGCTCGGTCCGGTCGACCCGTCCGATGACCTGTTGGCCTGCGACAAGCCTGCGCAGGCCGGCGACCCGCTTCTCGACATCGGGCTCGGTAGCCCGCGCGCGCAGTGGTCCGGGGTCGACGCCCAGCGGATGGATGCGCAGCGGCGTACGACGGCCGTCACTGGTGATCGCGTCGTCGTCGTACGCCGCGCCGAGCACTGCCGTGGCGCAAGCCGCGAAGTCGGCTGCCCACCGCGGGGAGTGGAAGCCGAGGCTGTCGGCGCCGAGCATGCCGCGCAGCAAACGCTCGGCGACGTCCTGCGGCAGCTGTGCGAAGTCCGTGCTGGTTGCCCATGGCGTGTGAGTGAAGTGCCCGATTCTCAGGTCGGGACGCAGTGCGCGGACCGCGGCCGGCACCAGGTCGAGGTGGTAGTCCTGCACGAGCACGCGAGCGCCGTCGGCGGCGATCTTCGCGATCGCATCGGCGAAGGTCCGGTTGTAGTCGACGTAGGAGGACCAGTCGCGGCGCCAGGCGTCATCGATGGTGAGCGGCGCCGCCGGGTCGACCAGTCCGTGGTTGAGGTTCCAGATCGTCGTGGTCGAGAAGCGCGTGTAGGCACCGGCGACGACATCCCCATCGAGGGGAAGCATGACGACCGCGGCCCCGCTGGTGTCGTAGCCGGCGACGTCGATTCGTCCGTCCGGGCTTGCCAGCGCGGCCTCTCGATCGGCGTCGGACAACGCGGCGCACAGCCAGACCGTGCCGGGTGCCGCGGCAGCGCCGGTCATGGCGCTGGCGAGCCCGCCCCCTGCTCGTGAGCTGATCAGGCGATCCGACTCGTCGTAGGCGAAGCTCAACGGCCCCCGGTTCGAGGCGATCACGACCTCGGCGGCCTTCACGCGCGCAGCGTATGTGCTGCGAAGAACTCGCTTGTCGAACTGTGGCAAACTGATCACTGCGCGGATCGCAAGAGACGCGCACTCATCAAGAGGGGCAGAGGGAACCGGCCCGGTGAAGCCCCGGCAACCACCCGTCACGGGCAGGTGCCAACTCCGGCCTTCGGGCGACCGCCCGCGGGGAAGATGAGGAGCGAAAGGCCTCTCCCACATGACGTCGGTGCTTGATCGCACGGCGCAGTTCGGTTCTGCGTCCCACCTCTACTGCCGCGAGTGCGGCGCCCATTACGACCTCGGCCCGTCGCACGTCTGCGAGATGTGCTTCGGACCGCTCGAGATCGCCTACGACGAGGATCTCCAGCGTCTCGTCACCCGCGAGTCCATCGAGGCCGGCCCGGCAACGATGTGGCGCTACGCCGGGCTGTTGCCGGCCGCGCCGGTCGTCGACCTGCAGGTCGGCCTGACCCGGCTGGTTCGCGCCGACAACCTTGCTCGCGAGCTGGGCATGAAGTCGCTGTG
This sequence comes from Frankiaceae bacterium, assembly GCA_025929365.1. Lineage (GTDB taxonomy): Bacteria > Actinomycetota > Actinomycetes > JAFAQI01 > JAFAQI01 > DASZTV01. The sequence goes on along the minus strand of JAICMG010000076.1, from coordinate 3,884 downwards.
GGTGAAGGACGACAGCGGTAACCCGACCCACTCGTTCAAGGACCGGGTCGTCGCCGTGGCCGCGAACGCTGCCCGGGCGCTCGGCTTCGAGGTGCTGTCGTGCGCATCGACAGGCAACCTCGCCAACGCCGTCGCCGCGGCCGCCGCCGCGGCCGGCCTGCGTTCCGTCGTGTTCATCCCGCACGATCTCGAGGCCGGCAAGGTCGTCACGACCGCGGTGTACGGCGGGACGCTCATCGCGGTCGAGGGCTCGTACGACGACGTGAACCGGCTGTGTGCCGAGGTCGCCGGCGAGCTTCCCTGGGCATTCGTGAACGTCAACGTCCGGCCGTTCTACGCGGAGGGTTCCAAGACCGTCGGCTACGAGATCGCCGAGCAGCTCGGCTGGCGGTTTCCCGACCAGGTCGTCATCCCCATCGCCTCAGGGTCGTTGCTCACCAAGGTCGACAAGGCGTGGCGTGAGCTCGGTGCGCTCGGCCTCGTCGAGGCGACGCCGTACAAGGTCTTCGGTGCACAGTCGACGGGATGCTCGCCGGTGTCGGCGGCATTCCGTGCCGGACACGAGGTCGTGTCACCGGTCCGGCCCAGCGGCATCGCGAAGTCTCTTGCGATCGGCAACCCGGCTGACGGGCCGTACGCCCTCGACGTCGTACGCCGAACCGGCGGGGCGATCGACGACGTCACGGATGACGAGGTCGTCGAGGGCATTCAGCTGCTCGCCCGCACCACCGGCATCTTCGGTGAGACCGCGGGCGGGGTGACCGTCGCGACGCTGCGCAAGCTGCTCGCGAGTGGCGCGCTCGATCCGGACGCCGAGACGGTGATCCTCAATACCGGTGACGGGTTGAAGACGCTGGACGCGGTGGAGCCCGTGGCGCGCCCGACGGCGACGATCCCGGCGTCGCTCGACGCGTTCCGTGCGGCAGGATTGGCGTCGTGAGCGTCACAGTCAGGGTCCCGACCATCCTTCGTCCGCTGACCGGTGGGGAAGCCGAGGTCAGCGTCGAAGGCGCGACGCTCGCCGACGTGCTCGACGCGCTCGAGGCTGATCACACCGGGATCCGGGCGCGGGTGCTCGACGACGACGGCAAGCTGCGCCGCTTCGTCAACGTCTACGTCAACGATGACGACGTGCGCTTCGCCGAAGGCCTGGCAACGCCGACCCCCGACGGCGCATCGGTATCGATCATCCCGGCGGTTGCGGGCGGCTAAGTCCCAGATCCAACACACAAACGTTGCACGGGTCCGCTCCTGAGGCGGTCATGCCGTCTCGCGCGACGACAGGCGCAACGTTTGTGTGTTCCTTCGAGGGTTTCTAGGTCGTCCACAGGCCGAAGTTGAGCGTCGCGCCGTGCGTGCCCGTGCCGCCATCGTCGTCTCCGTGCGTTCGCTCGAGATCCTCGCCGACATCGCCCAGGTGAACGGCGGGCTGGTGACGCGGCAGCAAGCACTCCAGGCCGGCCTTCGTGACGACCACCTCGCATATCTCGTCAAGCGCGGGCTGGTCGCGAGGATCGCGCGTGGCGTGTACGCGGTGGGTGTCTCCGTGCCCGACGGCCGGGTGATCGCGGAGAGCTGGCACGCGGCACTCAGTTTCGAAAGTGCGGCCGCATGGCTCGGCATCGATCTCCCCTCGCCGGTCGATCGTTTGCACGTCACAGTCCCGCGCGCTCGTGGGCGGTACGCCGAGAAGGTTCCGGGTATCCGACTCCACCGGGCGGATGTGGCGCCGTGGGATATCGCGGTGGTGCGCGGCACCCGGGTGACCTCGCCATTGCGGACGGCGATGGACATCTGTCGCCATGCGGCGATCGACGATGCGGTCGCGATCGTCGACGCGTTCCTTCGGGCGCGGCGCTTCACCATCGACGAGTTCTTGCACGCGGCCGCCCGCTCAAAAGGCCCGGGACGGTTGCGGATTCAGGTTGCGGCGAGCCTTAGCGACCCGCGCAGCGGTTCGATTCTCGAGTCATTGACTCGCGTGCTGCTGTGGCGACATGGGTTGCCCCGCCCACATACGCAGTTATCGGTGAGCGGGTCGCGCGGTTGGATCGGCCGCGTTGACTTCGCCTGGCCGAAGAACAAGGTGATTCTCGAGTGTGATGGCTACGAGTTCCATGCGGCGCGCCACTCGTTCCAGCACGACCGCCGACGGTGGAGCGCCGTCACCGCGGCGGATGGCAGTTGGCGGTCGTCACATGGTTCGACGTGACGCGCGACCCGGCGTACGTCCTCGCGCTGATGCGGGAGATCCTGGGGCTTCCCCCGAAACAGCACACAAACGTTGCGCGGGTCGCCTCCTGAGCAAGGTGGATCGCCTCACAAGACAACCCGCGTAACGTTTGTGTGCTGGATCGAGGGTTGTTAGTGCGCGTGGTGAGTGCGGCGGCCGTGGCGGTCGGCGAAGCCGTTGGTCAGCACCCGGCCGTAGAACTTGTGGCCGTGGTAGATCCGCTGCTCCTTCACCACCGTCCCCGTGTGCGGCGCGTGCCACCACTTGCCGTGACCGGCATAGATGCCGACGTGGAACGGGTAGCCGCCCGACTCCTGGAAGACCAGGTCACCCGGCTGGAGCTCGCTGCGCTTGATGTGCCTCACGGAGTGGTACTGCGCGGCCGCGTTGTGCGGCAGCCAGCGGCCCACCGCGTGGCCGAACACGTAGCGGACCAGGCCCGAGCAGTCGAACGAGCTCGGCCCGGCGCCGCCGTAGCGGTAGGGCTTGCCGCGCTGGCGTGATGCCTCACGAAGGACGGCGCGCACCTCGAGCTCGCGGCGGGCGCGGACGGACCGCATGTGCGCGGTGCGGCCGCTCGCGACTGCCCTCGGCTCGCCGAAGGTGATCGTCGGCTGCGCGGACGCACTCGACGTCGAGTCACCCGTCGTGCCCGCGGAGGGATCGGAGGCGTTCGTCGGGTCGGTGGACGTCTGGCCCTGGTCGGCACCGGTCGTGCCCCCGTCGCCCTGGCCGGTCGTCGTACCCCCGGACGACGGCGCGGTATCGGCGGCGGCTACACCGCTGAAGGCACCGAACAAGGTGGCGGACAGGGCAATGAGGAGGCCGATCCGCGCCAAGGCGAAGCGGACCCCATGGGTCGTTTGCGGCATGCGTGGGCTCCCGACGCCTGCCGAGTTAGCTGTCGGGTTCGGGCAGTAGCTAGCCCGGCCGCAAAGTGCGGCTTCACCCCAAGGAGTACGTCGTGTACCCCGTCGCTCGGGACTACAGGAGTCCCCGGCTTGGGAAAGTTGGGTCCCCGGCCCTGTCCACTGGCTCGATCAGCTGCATGCGCCGGACAGGTTCGGCGGTGCACATGCAACGCGCGCCCCGGCTGGGCGCGCCCGACCACCATAACGACCAAGTAACGGCCCGCGTGACGGAGGTAGGGGTGATTTGGCGGATTTTTCGGAAATTCACCCTGCGGACGCCGGGCGCCGGGGGACGGTCCGGCCTGGTTGTCCGACCGCTTGCACTCGGGGGTGTCGAGTGCTAACAATGGCTCTAGCACTCTGAGGCGCCGAGTGACAGCGCACAACCCGCGCGACCGGTGCCGAGGAGTTCCCCGTACACCGTCTCGCGAGAGGGATTCCCACCTCACATGTCAAAGATCATTGCCTTCGATGAGGACGCCCGGCGCGCGCTAGAGCGTGGAATGAACCAGCTCGCCGACGCCGTCAAGGTCACGCTCGGCCCCAAGGGCCGCAACGTCGTGCTGGAGAAGAAGTGGGGCGCGCCCACGATCACCAACGACGGTGTGTCCATCGCCAAGGAGATCGAGCTCGAGGACCCGTACGAGAAGATCGGCGCCGAGCTGGTCAAGGAGGTCGCGAAGAAGACCGACGACGTCGCCGGTGACGGTACGACGACCGCGACCGTGCTCGCTCAGGCG
>JAICMG010000131.1 GCA_025929365.1 Frankiaceae bacterium | reverse complement strand
GGGCTCTCGCACGGCTCCTTCTACCACTACTTCGAGTCCAAGGAGCAGATCTTCCGGGAGGTCGCGGCGATCGTCGACGAGGAGCTCGGCGCGCCACTCGGTGACGTCGTCCTCGCGCCGGCCACCGGCCTGTCGCCGCATGAGCGGCTCCGCGAAGGTGTCCGCCGGCACTTCGAGTCTTATCGGGCCGAGGCACGGATCATGGGCATCGTCGAGCAGGTCTCGCGCTACGACGAGCCGGTCGGCGAGATGATGCTCGGCCGGCATCGTCAGTACAGCGAGCAGGTCGCCGACTCCATCCGCGAGCTGCAGCGGCGAGGTCTCGCCGACAAGACGTTGGATCCCTCCGTCGCAGCAGCAGGAATCGGCGCGCTGACCGCACGCTTCGCCGAGCTGTGGCTCGTGCAGGGCGCCATCGACTGTTCGATGGACACGGCCGTGGAGCAGGTGACGAAGCTGATCGTCAACGCTCTCGGCATCACCGACTAGCCAGCGGCAGCAGTCAGCTTCGCGGTCGCCTTCTGGGTGATGGTCGCTGCCGTCGCGGTGTCGAACGGCTGCAGCACGCCTTCGAACGACAGCTGCGCCGCGAGGTTGCCGACGCGGACGAAGACCAGGTCGATCACGACCTTGGCGTTGGTGCCCGCGATCGAGAACGGAACGGTGATCTCGATGCCGGCGGACTCGTCGCCGTACGACGGGATGCTGGCGCGGACCGCCGTGATCGTGCCGAGCTTCGCGGCCTTGGTCTGCGGGTCGGAGGCGAACTTCTGCTTGAGGAACGGCCCATAGACGGACTGCATGCAGCCGGCAAGCTTGGGGGAGTTCACGACGGCGAACTCCTGGGTGACCTCACCCGTTGTCTCGACGTCGACGTGCTCGGAGACGGTGCTCGACGCAGCGCCTTGGCTCGGCGAGTTGAAGTCGGGAGAGCTGACCTCGACCTTGTTGGGCCCGTGGTTGGCGAAGATGGAGGCCGGCACCCCGAGGCAGCTGGCGAGTCCGCTGTTGACGACCTGGTCGTCCTTCGGGGTGTCCTGGTTGGGGCTCTGCGTCCAGCCGGACGGCATGTCGCTGAGGGTGAGGGTGGCCGAGTGCGCTGTCGCGGTCGCCGAGGTCTTGTCGAACGCGCCCGGCGAAGCCGCGGGCGTCGTCGCCCCGGTCGTGGGAGTCGTGGTGGAGCCGCCGGAGCTGCTGGACCCGCACGCGGCGAGGGTAGAGGCGGTCACAAGGGCAGCAAGAGTGAGTCCGATCCGTCGCATGCGCGGACACTACTGCCGGTAACGCTGTCATCGCACTGTTTGCGTGGTGGCCGCGCGCTCAGCCCTTGGGGGTGAACTCCAGGTGCAGCTCGCGGAGACCACGCAGGATGTAGGTCGGGACGTATTCGTAGCGCCGCGCGCCAGCCGGTCCGTGATGCTGCTCGGAGATCCTGATGTCGTCGGCCCGGGCGAGGATCCGCTCGAGGCTCACCCGTCCTTCGGCGCGGGCGAGCGGCCCGCCGGGGCAGGTGTGGATGCCTCGCCCGAACGCCAGGTGCTGGCGCGCGTTCGGCCGGTCCGGCTGGAACTCCTTGGGTGAGGTGAACTTCCGCTGGTCGTGGTTGGCGCCGCCGTTGACGACCATCACGATCGTGCCGGCCGGGATGTCGACGCCGCCGACCTTCGTATTCACCCGCGCCAGCCGGAAGTCGCCCTTCACCGGACTCTCGTAGCGCAGGCACTCCTCGACGAAGTTGGGGATCGCCGCCGTGTCGCTGCGCAGCAGGTCTTGCAGCTCGGGGCGTTCGGCGATCAGCTGGAGCGCCGTGCCGAGCAGCCGCACCGTCGTCTCCTGGCCGGCGGCGAAGAGGTTCGCGGCCACCCGTACGACGTCGATGACCTCCGGTAGCGATCCGTCTTCAAAGGTTGCCTGGGCCATGCCGGTCATGACGTCGGCGCGAGGGGTCTTGCGGCGATCCTCGACGTACGTCGACAGCAGGTCGTACAGGTAGGCCAGCGGGCTGTGCCCCATGGCACCCTTCGTGCTGCCGACGGTCCCCTTGCGGCTCTTGAACTGCTCGTGGATGTCTTGCTGGTCCTGGTCTGGCACGCCGAGCAGGTTGGCGATGATGAAAAAGGTGAACGGGTTCGCGAAGTCCGCGACGAGCTCGCAGCGTCCCGATTCGATGAACGTGTCGATCTGACGGTCGGCGAGCGCGGCCATCGCGGCTTCGTTCTCCCGCAGCCGCGCCGGCGTGAGCAGCTTCATCAGCAGGCCGCGATGGTCGCGATGCATCGGCGGATCCATCGTCGGCAGCTGGTCGCTGAACGGCAGCTCGTCGCGGTGCTTCTCGATCAGCTCGCTGACGTCGTCACCCACGAGCGGCACCGGGAAGCCGGGGAACGGGCCACTGACCGACAGGCAGGAGGAGAACGTCTCGGCGTCGCTGTAGATCTCGCAAGCCTCGTCGTACCCCGTCACCATCACGACGTTGTGGTGCGGCTCGGGCTGCACCGGGCACTGGGCGCGCAGGTAGTCGAAGTAGGGATACGGGTCGGGGATAAGTGTGTCGTCCCGGAAGAAGTCGACAGTCTCGAAATCAACATTGTCGAAATCCACTGCCTCGCTCATGACTCTCCCGCGAATGAGAATAGCGTTATCGCATAGGATAACGTTACTTCCGCCAGTCGCAAGTGTGTCGATGGGGAGGCGTCTGGATGCGGCGTACGAGCGGTGAGCTGATCATCTTCTGGACGCTTCCGGGGCTCGGAATCGCCTGGATCGCAGCGTTTTTCCTCTTCCCGGGATTCGTGCACCCGATGTCCCCGCGCGCGTCCGCGGATCAGGTCGCCGCGTTCTATCGCGACCACACCGCGCGGATCCGCTACAGCATGATCCTGCTCAACTGGTTCTGCGTGGCGTTGATCCCGATCCTGATGCTGATCGTCGAGCGGATGCGGGGGATGGCGCATCGCACGCCGATCCTGCGCTACTGCATGATCGGCGTCGCAGGCGCAGCGCCGATCGCGTTCCTCACCGCGACCGTCTTCTGGCTACTCGCCGCCTTCGAACCGAACCGGTCGCCGGCGCTCACCCAGCTGCTGAACGACCTCGCCTGGGTCACCTTCACCTGCGGGGTCCCGTTCCTGGTCGCGTTGTGCGGGTTCCTCGCGCTCGCGATCTTCCTCGACGACCAGCCGCAGCCGGTGTTCCCGTCGTGGGTGGCGGGCTTCAACGTCGTCGTTGCCATCGCGCTGATCCCGGCTGGATTCGCGGGCCTCGCGCACAGCGGCCCCTTCGCGTGGAACGGGTTCGTCTCGTTCTGGGTGAAGAACGTCGCGATCGCGGCGTGGATTGTCGTGATGTCCGTCGTACTGGGCCAGGGGCTTCAGCGCGATCGGCGGCTCGAGGCGGAGACCGCGTGACGCAGCGGGAGAGCCGCGGCGGACCGAAGCGCGAGCTGTGGTTCGCATGGGGTGCGACCGTCTTCTTCTACAACCTCTACGCCGTCATCTTCTTCGTGGTGACGCACATCCAGCCGCCCGGGCAGCCGTGGTACGACGCCAACCAGGTCACCGGCTGGTTCGGCCATCACCACGACGGGTTGCTCGTCGGCCTCGCGCTGATCTTCGTACTCGGCGGCTTGTCTGCGACCTCGATCGCGCTGATCACGTACTCGATCCGGCGGATGTCGGTCAGCCGGGGCTTCGCCTACTCCTATCTGATCCTCTACTCGGTCAGCGCGGTGCCGGGGTTCCTGTTCATCTGCGTCGCGTTGACCGCGGGAGCGATGCGTCCCGATCGCAGCCCGGAGCTTCAGCACTGGCTCTACCAACTCGGCTTCCTGTCGTTCTCCGGAACGATGGGCGTGTTCCTCATCGGCTCGCTGATCTGGATGACCGCGATCCTGCTCGACCGCAACCGCGTGTTCCCGAAGTGGTTCGCCTACCTGAACTTGTGCAACGCGCTCACCGAGGTCGTGGTCTCGCCGTCCTGGGTCTTCCACCGCGGCGTGTTTCCGTGGAACGGCCTGATCGCCTGGTGGATCGACGTGGCGGTGTTCGGCATCTACACGGGCGTGTTCATCACGCTCTTGCGCGACCTCATCATCCGTGAGGACTTCGGGACCGGTCCGCTGCCGGATCCACCGCTGAAATCGCTACGGCGTGAACCGCTCGCTGAGCCAGCGTCGTGACCACGATCGACACGGCCGCGCCGGCGAACGGGCGAGTACGCCGGGTCCCTGGTCAGCCCGACATGTGGTTCTTCGTCTTCTTCGAGTCGCTCGTCTTCACGTCGTACTTCGGCGTGTACCTCTACTACCGCGCCCGGCATGAGCAGGCGTTCCTGCGGTCGCAGTCCCACCTGACGCTGTGGCTCGGCGTTGTCGAAACGATCGCGTTGCTTGCGAGCTCGTGGTCGATCGCTCGAAGCGTCCAGACGTCACGCGCCGGAGACCACGCGCGGGCGCGCCGCGATGCCTACATCGCCGCCGGGCTGGGGATGGTGTTCCTCGTTCTCAAGGTTGTCGAGTGGGTGCGGCAGATTCAGGCCGGCCACACCTTCACCAGCTCTGACTTCTTCCAGTACTTCTACTTCCTGACCGTCATCCACTTCATCCATTTGCTCATCGGCTTCGTGGCGCTCGGGGTGCTCATCTACCAGCTGTCGAGTCCGGCGCGACGCGACCAGGAGCTAGTCGAGACGTGCGCGACGTACTGGCACACGGTCGACTTCTTCTGGGTCCTCATCTTCGCGCTGCTGTACGTGGTGAGGTGAGCATGCAGACCAAGCTCAACCGCCGGCTGCTCGCGATCTGGCTGCTGCTCTCCGCGATCACCGTCGGTTACGTCTGGATCGACCGTTCGGCGAACCATCATGGTGCCCGCACTGCCAGCACGGTCGTCACCGTGAGCGCGGTTGTGCTGGCGCTGTTCAAGGTGCGCGTCATCATGGGCGAGTTCATGGAAGTCCGCGGCGCACCGACGCTGTTGCGACGGCTCGCGGATCTGTGGATCGTGATCATGGCGGCGACGATGCTGGGGCTGTACTTCGCCGGCAAAGCCGCGGCCTAGCGAACCTTAGACCGACGTGATCGAGATCAGGCTGTCCAAGCCCGCAAAGTCGGCCGCGTTGCGCGTGTACAACCCGAGTCCATTCGCATGGGCGACAGCAGCAATGAGGAGGTCTGCAAGTCGCGCCCGGTGCGATCGACCACCTGCGACGACGGCAGCGACAACGACGCCGTAGCTGCGAGCTGCCGCGCGGTCGAAGTCGATCGGATCGAAGAGAGCCTCGGCTTGCTGGAGCCTTGCCTGCCGGCGAGCCCGTTCGGCGACATCGGTCGTGAGGTGCGGACCGGTGGCCAGCTCGGCGATGGTGATGGTCGAAACGGCGACCTCGTCGGGCAGTGCCGCCACGACCACCGGGTCATCCCAATCGATCACGACAGAGGTGTCGATCAGACCGGTCGCCATCTAGACGTGGGGGTCGATCACGCGATCGAGGTCGGCGCGGAACGTCCCGGCGTCAAGGTGTCCGCTGTTGGCGGCAACCATCGCTACCTCCGCCCTCGGCACGAATGTCCGGCGGACGCCAGCCACCGGGCGCAGTTCGGCCACCGGGGCGCCGTTGCGCGTCACGATGAAGCTCTCGCCCGCAGCCACCGCGGCAATGATGGCGGCGTTCTGGTTACGGAGCTCCCGCTGCGCGATAACTGTGGACACGCAGTGAGTGTAGCAATAAGTGCTACAGTCTGCTACAACCGCACCTGCTTCCCGGCGGTGCGGGTCCGCGGCGTGGTGACCTGACAGGCGGCGCTAGGAGCCGGCGGGCTTTTTCTCTCGCATCACCGTCTCTGGCTTCAGCGGTGGGTGCCCGGCCGTGGTGCCGCCGTCGACGGGGAGCACCACTCCCGTGACCTGCGCAGCCCGGTCACTGGCCAGGTAGACGGCGGCGTTCGCGAGGTCCTGCGGCGAGCCGAGTCGTTGCAGCGGCTGGATCTGCGCGACGACCGACGCGGTGTCGAACTGCGCGTTGATCTGCGTCGCGATGTTGCCCGGCGCGATCACATTCACGCGCAGCCCCAGCTCGGCGAGCTCGATCGCCGCGCAGCGGCTGAAGTGGATGACGCCCGCCTTGGCCGCGCGGTACGACGTGAACCCGACGCCCGGGGAGATGCCGGCGATGGACGTGGTGTTGATGATCGACCCGCCGGGCGACATCACCCGGGCCGCGGCTTGGGTGCCGAGGATCACGCCGAGCAGGTCGACCTTGATGACCCTGTCGAAGTCGCGGAGGTCGTCTTTCATCAGCCGGCGGTACGAGCCGGAGATGCCGGCGTTGTTGACCATGCAGTCGAGCTTCCCGAAGTGCGCAATGGTCGCATCCACGAGGGCGCTCACGCTGTCCGCATCGCAGACATCGGTACGCACGAAGTGCGCGGCCTCGCCGAGGGCAGCCGCGACCTTGGCGCCCGCCTCGTCATCGAGATCGGCGATGACGACCTTCGCACCTTCGGCGACGAAGACCTCCGCCGTCGCCTGGCCGATGCCGTTGCCGGCGCCGGTGATGATGGCTACCTTGCCCGCGAGCTCGTCACTCATTGCTGATCCCTATCAGTGCCGGGGTTCGCGGATCCGGTCGATGCGGGCGTTGCCGGTGTGGACGGGCTCCGGTGAGTCCCACACCTCGATCGGGTACGACACGAGCGCGAACGAGAAGAGCAGGTTCAGCAGGTTCGACGCGTCCTCGGGCAGCGCGTTGAGGTCGAACCGGTCGCAGTAGGAGATCGCCGCCTCCGCCCGCGGAAAGCAGGCGTCGTAGAAGGCGCGCATGTCCTCCATCGAGGTGGTGAGTCGCCGCTCCCAGCGAGAGGGCTCGTCCGCGAGGCACCACGTGGCGGCGAACGGCTCGAGATCGGCGAACTCAGCGGGGAGCATCGCGGTCATCCGGTCACGGGCGCCATCGACTCGTCGCCGAGCGAGCGGCGGTAGTCCTCGACCCAGTCGGCGACCGACTTGTGGAAGTGGCGAACCAGGATCTCCTGGTCGTTCAGCGGGTACTCGTCGAACGCCTCGGACTCCAGGCCCAGCTGCGTGCCGTCGAGGGTGCCGCAGTCCTGCAGCGCATACTCCTTCACCGTGATCGCGGCGTACTCGCGGGCGAGCCGCTCGCGCGCGGTCAACGCCTTCGTGAACCACAGGTCGGCTTCGAAGACGTGCGTGTTGTGCGATGTCGGCCAGAACCGGTAGCTCAGATACCAGTTGCGCTCGTAGATCAGGATTTCGAGGTTCGGGAAGATCTGGAAGTTGTCGATGCCCCAGCGACCGACGCCGCCGGGGTTGACTCCCGAGATCTCGGCCGCGAGCTCATGCGCGTCCCACGGGCCCATGTTGCCGCTGCGCAGCAGGACCTCACTCGGATACATCGTCTCCGGCGGCCACTTGTGCTTCTGCACGCCGGTCGTCGAGACAACTCGGTGCGGCCCGTCGAGCTGGTAGTGCGCGCCTTCGAAGGTCAGGTTCGGGTCGCGGTTGTTGGGCCCGAGCTGGTAGGTGTGCAGCGGCGGCACGTGGTAGTACTCCTGGAAGGCGTCGATGAACACCTTCCAGTTGCTGTTGTTCTCCGCGCGAAACGAGTAGCGCTCGGTCATCGCCTCGAACGGATAGTCCTCGAGCGCGCCGACCATCGGCCCGAGGAACTCGCGCAGCGTCTGGCGCGGCTCCTTCGCGAGGCAGATGAAGATGAAACCCGCCCACACTTCACACGCGACCTTGGCGAGCCCGAGCGTGCGCTTGTCGACGTCGAAGAACTCGTCCTCTTGGTGGACGTAGGTGCAGGCGCCGTCCAGGCCGTAGCGCCAGCCGTGGTACCTGCAGACGAACTGCCGCGCGAAGCCGCGCGCCTCCTGCGTCGGCGAGGAGTCCCAAACCAGCTTGTTGCCGCGATGCCGGCAGACGTTGTGGAACGCGTGTACGACGTCGTCGCCGCCGCGGGTGACGATCACCGACGTACGGGCAGCGACGATGTCCTTGGTGAACCAGCTCCCCTTCTTGGGCAGGTCCTCGAGGCGACCGACGTTGAGCCAGGCCTGGCGGAAGATCGCGTCTTGCTCGCGGCGATAGAACTCAGGGGAGATCGAGTCCTGGAATGACACCGGCGACGTGCCGAGCTCCGGGTAGTGCTCGGTCCACGTGCCCTCTGCGGGCCGCGGGTAGAGGTCGCCGGGCGACACAGCCTGTCTCGCTACGGGCGAGGCTCGACGACGACG